>JANXBC010000182.1 GCA_025060555.1 Candidatus Bipolaricaulota bacterium | reverse complement strand
TTCGCCGAGACCTGTGTTTTTGGTAAACAGTCGCGCGGGCCTGCTCTCTGCAACCCCCTCGGGCTCTCCACCCTACCGGGGCCCCCCTTCTCCCGAAGTTACGGGGGCAATTTGCCGAGTTCCTTGACGGGGGTTCTCCCGCTCGCCTCGGTGTCCTCCACCAGCCGACCTGTGTCGGTTTGCGGTACGGTCACCGCCGCCCTCGCTAGAGGCTTTTCTCGGCCACGCCGCCAGATCCGCTCGGCAGGGGCTCCACCCCCACCTCGCACTCGCGACCAGCCGCCCACGGGCCGGGCTTTCCCTCGACCCACGACCAGCCGCTTGGACGGTCCCTCCGACCGCCGGACCCTCGGCGCGGCGTCCCCCCTTCGCTCAACCGGGCGCCGGTGGGGCCGGAATCTTAACCGGCTGCCCCTCGCCTACGGCTCCCGCCCTCAGCTGAGGACCGCCTCACCCGCAGCTGACGACCATCGCTGCGGAACCCTTCGGCACTCTCCGGCG
>JANXBC010000181.1 GCA_025060555.1 Candidatus Bipolaricaulota bacterium | reverse complement strand
AAATATCCCCTGGAAAATACATGAAGGTCGAAAAACTGGATTCGGGCATAACGCTGGGCAAGGTATGGCGCGTCAAATTTGAGGACTTAACCGAGGAAATTGAGCGCGTTGACTGGGACTTCAATCAACCCGTTTTAACTGTGCAAGCGCTTGACCGAACCGTTAGAGTAGAAGGGGCGTACTTCGCCGGGGCTTACAAGCATGATTTGTATTGGGCCAATGTTTGTCTCTACGAAGACTTCGGAGCCGGCACTTTCACCGGTTATGGGCAATGGCTCATAACATGGTGATGTAATTCCAATCATATCCGCCCAAAGCATGGTCCGCTCCATTCCTGTCCGCCCTTGAGGGAGGGTTTTATGCCAGGAAGCTGGGTACGCCTCCGGGGTACCCCAGGACCTGTTCAGAAACTGGAAGAGCAGGGCAAGATCTGGAACTGGCTAGAAACGCGGTGGCGTCGCTCCTTCCTCGCCTCGCGCCTGCGCCTTCTCATGGGACCAGGCGTTCATCGAGGAG
>JANXBC010000180.1 GCA_025060555.1 Candidatus Bipolaricaulota bacterium | reverse complement strand
AACCCCTGGCGTGGGCAGGGAATCCCCTGAACTTTTGGCCAGTCGACACCGTATCTTTGGGCAGCCACTTATTTCTAGCCGTGCCAAACCCTCGCCGTCGGTGTGCTCCACTAAAGTAGCGGGGATGAAATTAGCTAGTCCTAAAAAGTCTGCCACAAAGGGGCTAACCGGATTTTGATAGACTTCAAGAGGGGAACCAATTTGTACGATTTTCCCTTGGTTCATAATGACCATCCGGTCCGACAGGACCATGGCCTCCGCTTGGTCGTGGGTGACGTACACCAAGGTGACGCGCAGGCGACGCTGAAGCTCCATGATCTCAAAACGCATCCTTTCACGCAACTTGGCGTCGAGGTTAGACAGGGGCTCGTCGAGGAGAAGGGCATCGGGCTTTACCACTAAGGCTCTGGCCAAAGCCACACGTTGCTGCTGGCCGCCCGAGAGCTGTTCGGGATAGCGCCTCTCCAACCCCCCCAGGCCCACCATCTCCAAAACCTCGTTCACTTTTGCCTGGATTTCACTCCGGGGGAGCTTCCTTAGCTTC
>JANXBC010000017.1 GCA_025060555.1 Candidatus Bipolaricaulota bacterium | reverse complement strand
ACCTCTACGGTGAGGAGGACCTCTTCCCCAGCCCATGTCGGCGTGAGGATGACGTCGTTGAAGTACCCTAGGGCCATGAGGCTTTGCCGGGCCACGGTGAGCCGGGCCTCGGTGAGAAGCTGCCCAACCTTCAGTCCCAAGACGCGAAGGATCACCCAATCCGCGGTCCGGGTGGCCCCCTTCACCTCGATCCGCCCCAGCTTCCCTTCGCGAACGCGCACGCGTAACACCCCGTTTTTCACGCCTTCGCCCACGAAGTCCACAAGGAAATACCCCTCCCGTCGGTAGTAATCGTAGAGGCCGCGCAAAGCCGAAAGCACCTGGGCATTGGTGACATTAGTTTGGGGAAGAGGGCCGATCAAACTGGGCACGCGCTCGGCTGGCACAACACTTGTCCCTTCTATAGCTAAGCCACTGATAATTTGGGGTTGAGGAAGGATAAGGCGTTCCTCAACCTCCCAAACAAGTTTCACCCCGTTGGCCAAAAGTTCGGGGGTGACCTTAGCTTGAGAGAAGTACACGGAGCGCGTAAGACGCAGAAGGCTCTCTTGGATTTGGGAGATCCGTCCCACTTCGCCCACGGGAACCGCGATCAGGTTGAGCACCTCTTGCACAGGCACGGTGGAGAGCCCGCGGACTTCATGCGCCACGACGGGAAGCGCCTCAAAATGGACCACAAGGTTTTTCCCAGGGATGACCTCCTTCACCCGCACCGTACCGATATCCTTTTTCTGGTACTCATCGAGCACCGCTCGTAGGCCATCCTCCAGCTTCTTCATGTTCAGGACCTGCCCAGGTTTTACGTCATGCTCGGCGAGGATCTCCCGCACGCGCTTGTCGTAAACCTGCGGCGGATTAAAAAGCTGGGAAAGCCAAACTTGGATCCAAGACCACAGGGTCTTTCCGCCGCGCGGTTCCGAGGGAACGCCAAGGATCGTGAGCTCTTCAATTTTGGGGTACTCCACCACCTGGTAGCGCACCACAACCGCCCCATCTTCTAACGTCACTTCGGGGGTCACTTGCGCAAAATACCCCATGTCCTCAATGGCCTTCTTCCCTTGCAGGACCTTCTCCCGATCGATGACGTCACCTACCTTGAAATCCAGCTTGCTTAGGATTTCCTTCGTGGGGATGTTTGTATTCCCCAGGATTTCCAAGCGATCCACGGGGAACGTCTGAGCGGAAGCAAGAAGACCCACACTCAAGGCAAGAAAAGCAGCCCATATCTTCATGCCGCTCCCTCCTCCGGAAACGCTCGATACTGCAAGGCCTCGGCCACGTGTTCGGCTCCGATGGTATCGGAACCAGCAAGATCCGCAATGGTCCGCGCCACTTTAAGGGTGCGCACATATCCCCGACCAGTGAGGGCAAAATGCTCAATAGCTCTGGCCAAAAGACCCTTGGCCTCCCCTGTAAGCACGCAGAACTTCTTCACTTCTCGTGGCCCCATCTCCGCGTTGGTGTGCAGTTTCCCGGAAAACCGCCGGGCTTGAATGGCCCGCGCTTCCATAACCCTCTTCCGTACCGCCTCTGAACCCTCCCCGCCCCCTTCCCCCAGGAGCTCCTCCTTGCTGAGACGCGGGACGTGCACAAACAGGTCTATGCGGTCCAAAAACGGGCCAGAGAGCTTCTTTCGGTACTGCACGACCTCATGGGGCCGGCACCGACACGGGCGGAGGGGATCACCAAGATGTCCACAGGGACAGGGGTTCATAGCGCCCACCAGCATGAACGAGGCTGGAAAAGTTACGCTGACCCCGGCGCGCACCACCGTGATCGCTCTATCCTCTAAGGGTTGTCGCAAGGCCTCAAGCACCTTGCGATCGAACTCCGGGAGCTCATCGAGGAAGAGGACACCATGATGAGCGAGGCTGACTTCTCCTGGAACAGGGATGCCATGCCCACCGCCAACCATGCCCACGTAGGAGATCGTGTGATGGGGGGCGCGGAATGGCCGCCACCGCAGAAGCGGCCGCTCCGGCGGAAGAAGGCCGGCCACCGAATGAATACGGCTCACCTCCAACGCCTCATCGAGAGAAAGGGGAGGAAGGATACCCGGAAGGCACCGGGCCAGCAGGGATTTCCCCGCACCCGGCGGACCGATCATGAGAAGGTGATGCCCACCGGCCGCGGCGATCTCCAAGGCTCGACGCGCATGCTCCTGCCCCTTTACCAAGGCCAAATCGATCCAATCCGGCGGAGGTGCCTCAGGAATCACCCTGGGAGCCGGGGGAATCTCTTTTTCTCCCCGGAGGAAGGCCACAGCTTCCGCGAGGTCAGCCACCGGGAAAACCTGGAGTCCCTCGACCAGCGCGGCCTCGGCCGCGGATTCGCGGGCCACGACCATCCGAGCAATCCCTGCACTCTTTGCCGCCAGCGCCACCGCCAAAACCCCACGCACTGGCCGCACTCCTCCATCCAGAGAAAGTTCACCAAGGAACACGGTTTCCCCGGTGCGGGCCCTGGGGATCTGCCCGGTGGCGGAAAGAAGGGAAACCGCCAAGGCCAGATCGAACCCGGCCCCTTCCTTCCGCAGATCTGCCGGAGCCAAGTTCGCGGTGATCCGCAGCTGCGGGAATTCCAAACCGAGGTTACGGATGGCCGAGCGGACACGATCCCGCGCCTCTGAGACCTCCTTCTCCGGAAGGCCAACAATGGTGAAACCGGGCAGGCCTGGTCCTACGTCGCACTGCACTTCCACCAGTCGCGCCTCCACCCCATATGGGGTGCCACTAAGCACTTGCGCGAACATCTTCTTCCTGGAAGGCGCCGCGGATGTGGTGAATTCCCGCGGGTGTAACAGCTACCACGTCGAAGCGCACGGGAACCGCGGGTTTCCCTTGGAGGTAGGCCTGCGCTGAGCGCCAAAGGTGTAAGCGCTTGCGGTGATCCACAGCTTCTTGTGGCGAAAGAAATTCTGGGCTCGTGCGGCCCTTCACCTCCACAAACACGAGGGTATCACCATCCTTGGCGATGATGTCGATCTCACCGCCACGCCAGCGCCAATTGCGGGCAACGATGCGCATCCCTTGGGTCCGAAGATATTGGACAGCCAACTCCTCCGCCTGCTTTCCTTCCACACCTTCATCTTACTCCCAACGTTGGCCGGGGAAGGAGCCTTGTGCGTATACTGCAGGAGCCATGCGTATTCTGATCCGGGGCGTTGCGGTCATCCCCAAAGCGGGGAGCGGGATCATCCCCAGGGCGGATGTGGTCATTGAGGGCCGCCGCTTCTCCGCAGTGGTGGTGGGCGAAGAGGTTCAAGGACCGTTCGACAAAATCGTTGAAGGGGAGGGGAAAATCCTCATTCCTGGTTTGGTAAACACCCACACCCATTTGGCAATGACCCTCTTTCGCAGCCTTGCCCAGGATCTTCCGCTCATGGATTGGCTGGAAAAGGAGGTCTGGCCAAGGGAGAAAAACCTCAGTGGGGAGATCGTGTATTGGTTTTCCCTTCTTGGCCTAGTGGAGATGATCCGCTCCGGAACCACAGCTTTTGCGGACATGTACTTCTTTATGGAAGAGGTTGCGGAGGCCGTGGAAAAAGCGGGGCTGAGGGCCCTCCTTTCTTATGGGATCATCGCTCCCACACCGGAGAGGATCGAGCCAGAACTAAAGAAAGCCGAGGCCTTTGCGCGGGAGTGGGACGGAAAAGCGGAGGGCCGCATCCGCGCAGCCCTCTCACCCCACGCTCCTTATACGTGCGGCCCGGAGGTCTGGCGAAGGTGCACCAGTTTGGCGAAGGAACTACGAATCCCGATCCATACCCATTTGGCGGAGACGAAAGAGGAGGTGGAACGGTTCCGAAGCCAGACCGGTCGCTCGCCCGTGGAGTGGTTGGAGGAGCTTGGGGTATTGGGCGTGCCCACCATCGCCGCCCATTGCGTGCATGTTTCAGAAAAGGATATCGAAATCCTCGCTGCTCACGGAACAAGCGTGGCGCACTGCCCCACATCCAACCTGAAATTGGCTTGTGGCATTGCTCCTGTGGTGGACATGCTGAAGGGTGGGGTGAATGTGAGTCTTGGCACGGATGGCCCTGGCTCGGCGGGGAACCTAAACATGCTGGAAGAGATGCGGTTAGCCGCGTTATTGGCCAAGGTAAAAACGGGCGACCCACAAGCCCTCCCGGCTCGGGAGGCCCTGGGTATGGCCACCTGGCGTGGGGCCGCGGCCCTTGGCTGGGGGAAGGATTTAGGTACAATTGAGCCCGGCCGGCGAGCCGATGGCGTCATGATAAGAATTGATCGAGTCCACTGGGTCCCTAATTATGATCCCCTGGCAAACTTAGTTTATGCCGCCGAGGCCTCCGATGTGGATTCGGTTTTTGTCGATGGCCGTTTCCTTCTCCTTGCCGGGGAGCTCCAGACCCTCGACGAGGAGGACATCGTTGGCCGCTGCCGGGAGCTGGCCGAGAAATTCCGCTGAATCTTGAACCCTTCCCTCGCGCCGGGGAAAGGGCGATTGGAGGTGGGACCGTGGCGCTTTCCAAAGGACAGAAACAAGAGATCGTGGCGAAGTTTGGCAAAGCCCCGAACGACACGGGTTCCGTCGAGGTGCAGGTGGCGTTGCTTACCGCCCGGATTGATCAGCTCACGGAACACCTCAAGGTTCACAAGAAGGACTTTCATTCTCGTCGGGGACTGTACATCCTTGTGGGTCGGCGTCGGCGTCTTCTTCAGTATTTGCAGCGGAAGGACCCCGCGCGTTACCGCCGCCTCATCGAGAGCTTGAATATCCGAGGGATCTAAAATGCCGGAAGTACAGACACAAGTTGGTGGCAAGGTCGTGAAGCTTGAGACGGGATATCTGGCCCGGCAGGCCAGTGCTGCTGTGTTGGTCACTTGGGGCGACACGAAGGTTTTGGTGACCGTGGTGTGTCAGCCCCTTCAGCAAGACCCTGGGTACTTCCCGCTGCGCGTGGACTTTGAGGAACGCTTCTACGCAGGCGGCAAAATCCCCGGCGGATTTTTCAAGCGGGAGGGAAAGCCTTCGGATGAGGCGATCCTCGCGGCTCGTCTCATCGATCGGCCCATCCGCCCCCTTTTCCCCAAAGGCTATAAGGAGGAAGTGCACCTCGTGGCCACCGTCCTCTCCGCGGAAAAGGACGCTCCGCCGGATTTGGCCGGGCTTTTGGGAGCCTCCGCCGCGCTGATGTTATCCCCCGCACCGTTCCAGGGGCCGGTGGCGGGAATTCGCGTGGGATTGAAGGACGGCCAGTTCATCCTCCACCCCTCCGATCAAGACCGAACAACCGGGCTCATGGACATCGTTGTAGCGGGAACAAACGCCACGGTGACCATGGTAGAGGGCCTGATGAAAGAGGTGGATGAGGAGGACGTGGTCCGCGCCATTTCTCTGGCCCATGCGGAGATCCGAAAGCTCGTGGCCCTCCAAGAGGAGCTAGTTAAGCTTGTGCCGGTGACGAAAAAAGAGGTGCCCGGACCGGACCCTCTGGAGGGGGAGGTTCGGGAAAAGGTCAAAGCTTACGTGTGGGACCGCCTTCCCGAGCTTAGGCGTGCTCCGGGGAAGAAGGCGCGGGACGAGATGGCCGAGGCCTTGGCCGAGGAAGCTGCCCAGGCCATATCCCAAGCCTATCCTGAGGCCGATCGCGAAAAAGTGAAGAACCTCGCGAAGGAGCTTTTCGACGATGTGTATCGGGAGTACGTGCGGTGGTCCATCCTCGAGCTTGGCGAACGCATGGATGGTCGCCGGCCGGAGGAGATTCGCCCAATCTCCATTCAAGTGGGGCTTTTGCCACGTGTCCATGGGTCCGCCCTCTTCACCCGTGGGGAAACCCAATCCCTGGGAACCTGTACCCTGGGAGCCACGCGGAAGGACGCGCAGATTGTGGACCTCATGATGGAAGAGGGTCTAAAGCGCTTCATGTTTCACTACAATTTCCCGCCGTTCTGCACAGGGGAAGCCGGCCGGCTTGGTGCTCCTTCCCGCCGGGAAATCGGCCACGGCAAGCTCGCGGAAAACGCGCTCCTTGCGGTGATCCCTAGCGAGGAGGAATTCCCTTACATCATCCGTGTGGTCTCAGAGATCCTGGAGTCCAACGGTTCTTCATCCATGGCCTCGGTGTGCTCCGGGTGTTTGGCGATGATGGATGCTGGCGTTCCCCTCAAGGCCCATGTGGCGGGGGTGGCCATGGGACTGGTCAGCGATCCCGCTACCGGTCGATACCGGATCCTCACGGACATCATCGGTCTTGAGGACCATTTTGGGGACATGGACTTCAAGGTGGCGGGCACCCGGCGGGGGGTGACGGCCTTCCAGCTGGACGTGAAAACGGGTGGCCTCACCCCGGAGCTGATGCGCGAGGCCCTGGCGCAAGCCCGCACCGCCCGCATGCACATCCTCGACCTCATGGAGCAGGTCATGCCCAAACCACGACCAGTCCTCTCCCCGTACGCCCCTTATCTAGACGTGATCAAAATCAACCCGGAGAAGATCGGCGTGGTCATCGGACCAGGTGGGCGGACCATTCGCAAAATCCAGGACGAGACCAAAACGCAGATCGAGATCGAGGACGATGGTACGGTGAAGATCGCCGGGGAAAACGCAGCTGGGGTCCAGAGGGCAAAGGAGATGATCCAGGAACTCACCGAAGAGATCGAGGTGGGCATGACTTTCCGTGGCCGGGTGGCCCGCATTGTCCCGTTCGGGGCGATTGTGGAGATCAGGCCTGGAGTGGACGGCCTCATCCATATCTCCAACCTTGCCGAAGGTTACGTGAAGAAGGTGGAGGACGTGGTGAAGGTGGGGGATGAGGTCACGGTGGAAGTTGTGGGTACAGACGAGCTTGGCCGGCCGCGGTTCAAACTGGTCCAGGAAAAACCAACCCTAAAAGTGGGGGACATCCTCCCAGGTAAGGTCACCAATGTGGTGGACTATGGGATATTCGTGGAAATAGCCCCGGGCGTGCGGGGACTCGTGCACCGCTCCCGTCTGGGCACGAACGAAGATCCAGCCAAAGTGGCGAAGAAAGGCGACCGGATGCTGGTAGAGATAGTAGAGATTGACGAAGAAGGAAGATACAAGCTGCGGCGTGTCCTCCCCAAAGGCCCTATTCGTACGGATTCCAGGCAATGACAGAACTCTATCCGGGTTGCTTTTCCACAACCACGCAAGCGGGTTTGACTGCGGTCGTAGAACCCATGCCTGGTTTTCGCGGGGTGGCCCTGGGACTTTGGGTCAAAGCAGGAAGCCGCGAGGACCCCCCAGGAAAAGAGGGCTTAGCCCACTTCGTGGAACACATGACGTTCAAGGGAACCACAAGACGTTCGGCCCTGGAGCTTGCACAAAGCATCGATGCCCTCGGAGGGCATCTCAATGCCGCGACCACCGCGGAGTACACGTTCTATTACACCGAAGTGCTAAGCACACATCTTGCGGAGGCCCTGGCAATCGTGCACGAGCTTGTAACCATGCCGCGTTTCTCCTCTGAGGATCTGAAGCGAGAGCGGGTGGTAATATCGGAAGAGATCCGTACCGCTGAAGACGACCCTGAAGATGTTGCCTTTCGCCTCATGGGAGAAACCCTTTGGTCAAGCGGCCATCCTTTGGGGAAACCGGTGATCGGCAGACTCCAATCCGTCTCGCACATCGAGCTTCCCGATCTGTGGGATTTCTTCGAAAAGTACTATCATCCAGCGGAGATGGTCCTCGTGGCGTGCGGTGGAGTTGACCCTGAAAAATTCTTCTCCCTCGCGCAAAGGTTCGAGCAGAAAAGGAAATCCGCTGACCCCCTCCAGCGAACCCCACCCGTGGCTGCCCCGGGCGTGGCCATTGCGGAAAAGGAGATCCAACAGGTGCATTTGGCCTTGGGTTTCCCCACCGTACCTGCCTCGGCCTCGGAGCGCTACGCCTTGGAGGTCCTGAACTCCGTGCTCGGCGGAGGTGTGAGCTCCCGCCTTTTTCAGCGAGTACGTGAGGAGCTTGGCCTGGCTTACGCCGTGTTCTCGGCCACAGCGTACTTTTCCGATGCCGGGGTGCTTTCCGTATATGCCGCGGCTGAGGAAAAGAGGTTGTCCCAGGTGCTGGAGGTGATGCAGGTGGAGATCGAAACATTGGCACGCCAGCCTCTTCCCAAAGACGAAGTGGACCGCGCGATCCAGCGCCTATGCAATGCGTTCCTTCTCAATCTTGACGATCCAAGTGGCCGGATGGTACGGCTGGGCACGCTGGCAGCGTTGGGAAGGAAGCCAATTGCTCCGGAGGAGGTATTGCAGAGGTTTGGGGCGGTGAGTCCCGAAGCTGTGCAGGAGTTGGCGCAAAAGTTCTTGCGCCTGGAGAAAGCGGCCTGGGCGGCGGTAGGCCCCTCCGCTGAACGCATTCGGAGAGTTCTGCGGGAGGTGGCGGAGGTGGATGCGTGAAAACCGCTCTTTATCCAGGGAGTTTTGACCCCATCACCTATGGGCACATCGATATCCTGCGGCGGGCCAAACGGCTTTTCGATAAACTCATCGTGGCTGTGGTAGAGAACCCCCGAAAAACCCCGCTTTTCACCGCGGAGGAGCGGAAAAGGCTCGTAGAGGAGGCCCTGGTCGAGGAGGGAATCTGCGGGGTGGAGGTGATCACCTACTCTGGGCTCCTCATCGAGTGCGCCAAGAGGGTGGGGGCGGTGGCGGTGGTGCGGGGCTTGCGAGCCACATCTGACTTTGACTACGAGTTCCAGCTTGCCCTCACCAATCGGGATCTGGATAGCGACATCGAGACGGTTTTCCTCATGACCGCCGGCCAATATTCCTTTTTGTCTTCGTCTATTGTAAAAGAGATTAAGCTTTATGGTGGCGACGTATCTAAATTTGTGCCTCGCTGTGTGGAACGGGCATTGGCCGACAAATTTAAAGCCCTCGGCCACAAGGTTAACCCCCACGCACTTTAGTCCGCGCGCCGACCCACTGGTGCAAGATAGAGGGTGAACTCCTCCTCGCCGTCGACCCCAAGAAGCTCATCCATTTTTGTTTGGTCATAGGCGGCAACAGCACAAGTAGCTAACCCCAATGCTTCACAAGCAAGATACAAATTTTGGCAAACGTGGCCCGCGTCGATCGCGATCACTTTATGAGAAAGCACATGATAACGCCACTCCGTTCGATAAGGAACGGCAGTCCAGACGAAAACCACCGCTGCTTCGCCCACAAAAGTCTGTCCGAGGGCGGCTTCCGTCATCTTTTGGGGAAGGGTTTCGTCCCGCCGCAAAAAGCAAAGTTTGTGCACCAACGGCAAGTAGCGATAAAGGCCGCTTGTCAGGCCCTGTACACGGTGCACGGAAAGGTACGTTTCCAAGGGGTGGCGCGCGCCCGCGGAGGGGACAGTGCGCAGGGTAGCAATCCCGTCTCGAATGACCCTCTGCACGCCCTGGGTGGCCCAAAGGAGGAAAGAGATTTCGGGAAGGGCAAGGGAGGAGGGCGCGAAGCGCCGGCGGCTGCGGCGATTGGCAAAGATCTGGAAGAGATCTTGCGGGGCAAGTTCGAGCGCCCCTGGAGCCGGCAAATCCAAAAGTTCCGCGCCTTCCGGCACAGGTTGTTGCAGAGGAGGGGCGGGAATACCCCTTTTCTGATCCGTTTCCATCGGCTTTGTCCAAAAATTCGCCTTAAGCCATCGGCGCCCTTCTTCTATGGTGGACAAGATCCCTCCTTTTTACTTTTGACAATGGGGGCAGAAGTAGGTGCCCCGGCCGCCCAGCTCGATCCGCTCAATTGGGGTCCCGCAGACCTTACACGGAAGCCCTTCGCGCCCATAAACGCGCGGCTCGTAGTCGCCAGCCTCGCCCACGGGCGTACGATAGGTCTTGTCGAAAAGCGTCGTTCCCATGGCCGCCAACGCCTCATGCAAGACCTGGTGGATGGCGGCCTTCAGCTTACTCACCTCTTGAGGGGAAAGGGAGGAAGCTCGCCGGCGCGGATCAATACCTGCCAAAAACAAGGCTTCGGCTGCGTAAATGTTCCCCAGCCCCGCGATATTCCGTTGATCCAAAAGCCAAACCTTTATCGGCGCTCGGCTTTCCTTTAAGGCTTCCTCCAAAAAAGAGAGATCGCCCAGGGCATCCGGCCCTAGTTCCTCAGAGAAGCCGTCCTGAACTTCCACCGTACCCAAACGGCGTGGGTCGATGAACAGGACCGCACCATGGGGGAACGCCAAGATCAAACGGGTGTGGTCGGGGATTGGCTCTTTCTCGTGCCAGGCAAGCCTTCCGGACATGCGCAGGTGCACCACCAAAAGCTTTTCTGAGAGCTGGAAGAGGATGTATTTTCCACGGCGCGTCAATCCCTGTACCGGCTGGGGGAGGGGGAGAAGTTTGGCCACGGGGGCAAGCGCCGGGTCCAGAGCCTGCAATGCCAAAAGGTTCATTCCCAAGACTTTGGGGCGAAGGATGCGCACAGTGGTTTCTACCTCAGGAAGCTCCGGCATGCTCTAGCGGCTGAACACAAGCTCCCCGGCGAAAAACGTCGCTTCCACTTGGATTTTCTCCCACGGGGTTTTGGCGGGATCCCCGGAGAGCACCACGAGGTCAGCCCACTTACCTGGGGAGATTTCTCCCACCTCGTCCTCGGCGAAGGCCGCGTAGGCCGCGCCCTTGGTGTAGGCCAAAAGAGCCTCCTCTACGGTGACCTTCTGGAGCGGGTGCGGTGGGGCCAAGGCCAACCCAATCCCATAAAGGGGGCCCATGGGCATCCCGTCGGAACCAAAGGCGAGAGGAATCCCGCGCTCCAATACCCAACGATGGGGGTCGATGCGCGCATCCCTGGCGGGGCCAAGGCGATCCTCGTACATCCGCCCCGGGCCAGACCATTGGAGGAAATTGGGCTGCATGGAGGCCACAAGCCCAAGGTCCTTGAGACGCTCAAGCTGGGCAGGAGTGGGAAGCTCCAGGTGCTCGATGCGGTGGCGATCATGGAAGCCCACACCGGCGAGGCGCGCAGCAGCGAGCACCTCTTCAATAGCCCGGTCGCCAATGGCATGGACAGCCATTTGGAGCTCGGCCTCCATGACCTTCCGCCAAAGGCGCGCGAGCTCGCCACGGCCAAGGAGCACTCGGCCGCGACTCATCTCCCCCTTGTAGGGCTCAAGCAAAGCCGCGGTCTTGGCCCCAATGGATCCGTCGACAAACGCCTTTATCCCCACGATGCGGAGGATTGCGGAGCCGAAGCCCCGGCGAATGCCCACCGACGCCAGCTGGGGCAAAGTCTCCGCGGGAAGATAGGCGAAAATGCGAGTCCGCAGTAATCCCCGGCGCTCCGCCACTTGGTAGGTCGAAAAATCTTGCGGGCTGGCCATGTCCGCCACAGAGGTAATCCCCAGCGAAGCTGCGTAACGCGAGGCCTCCGCAGCCGCTTCCACCAAGGTCTCCCTCTCCGGCCTTACCAACGAAAGCACTTCCGCAACGGCCTCTTCCCAAAGATGGCCGCGGTCCCGGTCGATGAATTGCCCTTCGGGCCGCACACAGCGGGCTAAGGCCAGGGTGTTGGCGGCCATCATGTGCCCATCGACACGCACCGCACAGCACGGTTGGCGGGGGACAGCTCTATCAAGATCAGAACGCTCAAGGTACCGGCGTTCTGGCCAGCGGGATTCGTCCCAGCCCCGGCCCACCACCCACTCCCCTGGACGGGCCTCAGCCCGCACACGTAAAAGCTCCAAAGCTTCACCCAAACTTCGCGCCTGAGAGAGGTCCACAAAAAACGTGCGATCCAGCCCGACTTTGAGGAAATGCACGTGGCCATCAAAGAAACCCGGCATGAGAAACCGGCCCTCCAAAGGGAAAACCCGCGTCTCCGGTCCCCGTAAGCGCAGGATATCCGCGCTCCGCCCAAAAGCTAGGATCTTGCCACAACGCACAGCGAGGGCATCGACCCCATGAATGCCGAAGATCGTGCCACCATGAACGATCAAATCTGCAGGCATTGGGCTCATTATATAGACACTGGTGCACGCGGGCCGGTTTGCGCTACGATCTTCCCGTGGCGCAGCTACTTCTCCCTGATGCGGATGGGATTACGCAGGCTGCCGCTCTCCTCCGGGCCGGCGGGCTTGTGGCGTTTCCCACAGAGACCGTATATGGACTCGGCGCCAATGCCTTCTCAGCCCTGGCGGTAGCCAGAATTTTTGCGGCCAAAGGGCGCCCTTATTTTGACCCGCTCATCGTTCACGTAGCGGATCCAGGGGAGGCTGCGCGCCTGTGGGCTGATGTTCCCCCATTGGCCAAAAAACTGATGGAGAAGTTTTGGCCTGGTCCCCTTACTTTGGTCCTGCCCAAGCGCGAGATCATTCCGGACATCGTCACTGCGGGGCTTCCCACGGTGGCCGTGCGCATGCCCTCCCATCCGGTGGCGCTGGAACTCATTCGTTTGTCCAAGGTCCCCATCGCCGCGCCCAGTGCCAACCGGTTCGGCCGGCTCTCGCCCACCCACCACGAGGCCGTCCTGGAACAACTTGGGGAGGCCATCGACGCGGTAATCGCCGGCGGGCCCACCCCGGTGGGCATCGAATCCACCGTGATCTCCCTTGCGGAGGACCCACCACGGCTCCTGCGACCAGGGGGCACGCCAATCGAGGCCTTACGGGAGTTTATTCCGCACCTCCGTATCGAGCCGCCCTGTGGACCGTCAGCCTCACCAGGCACCATGCCCCGGCACTATCGACCCTCCACCCCTCTTTTCCTCCTTGCCTCAGGCCTGCCAACTGGTGGGGAGGCACTCCCGCGCGCCAAATGTGGTTTTCTTGCGTTCCAGAAAGCCTGGGATGGGTTTGCCCAAGTCGAAGTTCTCTCCGAGAGAGGAGATTTGGTGGAGGCGGCTTCCTCCCTATTCGCCGCTTTGCGCAGGCTGGACCGGGCTGGTCTCCGGGCTATTGTGGCTGAGCCGGTGCCCGAGGAGGGCCTGGGCCTCGCCATCATGGATCGTCTCCGCCGTGCCTCCTCTGGCCAGGCGCGGCTGGACGAAACGCACGTCTGGGTTGTGCGCTAGCTTCGTCCCGGAAAGTTTGCAAAAGGCAAGGCTCTGGGAGAGGCTTTGAGAAAAAGGAGGCGCAATGATCGGCAAAGGAAAGCGCGTGGCGATCTTGGTGGCCGACCTTTATCAGGAGCTAGAGTTTTGGTATCCCTATCTCCGCCTGCAAGAGGAGGGGATAGAAGTGGTGGTCGTGGGGCCGGAAGCAAAGGAGTACACAAGCAAACTAGGTTATCCCGCCAAGGCGGATTTGGGGGGCAAGGACGTAAAGGCTCCGGATTTCCATGCGGTGGTCATCCCCGGCGGCTATGCCCCGGACCACCTGCGTCGGAGCCCAGAACTCGTGCGGTTCGTCCGGGAGATGGCCGAGGCTGGGAAACCAGTGGCCGCCATCTGCCACGGCCCCTGGATGCTGTGTTCCGCCCGGGTGGTGAAAGGCAAGCGGGTGACCAGCTTCTTGGCCATCCGTGATGATCTGGAAAACGCCGGCGCAATTTGGCTCGATCAACCTGTGGTTGTGGACGGAAACATCATCACTTCGCGCATCCCTCAGGACTTGCCCCTCTTCACCAAAGCCCTGATCGAGGCTTTACGCAAGAGCTAAAAGCTACTCGATGATCCGGCGGAAGCTCGCCGAGGCCACGGCGAACATGAGGAGGTCGAAGGCCAGGATGGCCAAAAGGTCTGTTCCTAGCCGGGAAGTATCGCCGGTGATGATGAGGGCGCGAACGGCGTCCACCACGTAGCTCATCGGGTTCACCTGGGCGAAAACCTGGAGGGCCTTGGGCATCATGGCCACGGGATAAAGGGCATTGCTCGCGAAGAAAAGCGGAAATGTTAGGGCCTGACCAATGCCCATGAATCTCTCCCGCGTTTTTAGAAACGAGGCGACAAGCATGGAGAGAGCGGCGAATCCTCCGGAGGAGAGGAAGATCACGCCCAGGGCGCCGAGGAAATAAAGGGGATGCGGATAAAACCGGACGCCGACGAGGAGGGCGATGGGCACGATCACGAGAGCCTGGACCACCGCGCGGACCCCGGCGGCCATGGCCCGGCCCACCACGAGGCTGGCCCGCGAGGCCGGCGTCACAAGAAGCTTCTTGAGGATCCCAGACTCCCGTTCCCACACGATGGTGAGGCCATAGAAGATGGAGACAAACGTGGTGGACTGGATGAGGACCCCAGGGGTGATGAAAGAGGTGTAGGGGATACCGCCGGTGGGGATGGCCCGAATCGCCCCCATGATCGGGCCGAACACACCAATCCAAAGCAAGGGCTGGACAGCCCGGGTATAAAGCTCCAAACGGTCGTGCCGAAGCCGCCTTAGCTCCAGCTCCCACATGGCCCAAAGCGCGCTCAGCCCTAACATCGTCTACCCCCTGCGGATCATGCGCCGCATCTGCCGAACCTCGCTCACGCGGCCGCCGGCTTCAAATCGCGTGCCCGCGTACTTGAGGAAAACATCGTCCAGCGTGGGCTTTGTCATGGCTACGCGCGTGACAGAGACCCCATCCTGGCGGAGGAATTCCAAAAGGCTCGGCAAGCTGGTCTCGGCGTCCTGGACCACCACGCGCACCTCTTCCTCCGCAACAATCACGTCTTGCACAAAACTCAGGGACCGAAGCCGCTCAGGGGCAAATGCATTGCTTTTCAAGGAGAGGGTAATAACTTCACCGCCTACGGATCTTTTCAGTTCCATAGCCGTCCCCACTATTACGAGTTTCCCTTGATTGATGATCCCGATCTCTTCAGCATAGAGGTCCGCCTCGTCCATGTAGTGGGTATTGAAGAAGATGGTGACGCCGTCGCCCTCCTTGAACTTCCCAAGCTCCGTCCACACCGCCTTTCTTGCCGATGGATCTAGGCCGATGGTGGGCTCATCCAAGAACAAGACTTTGGGCCGGATGAGGAGGGCAGAGGCGATTTCCAACCGGCGGATCATGCCGCCAGAGTAGGTGCGGACCAAGTTCCTCGCCGCTTCCTTCAGGCCTAACTTGGTGAGGACCTCATCCAGAAGGCGCGGGCGATCTCTTGGCGGGATCCCGTAGATCTTAGCGTAGATGAGGAGGTTCTCGTACCCAGAAAGGTCGGTCCAGACGCTCATCTCTTGGGGAACGTAGCCGATGATCTTGCGGACTTTCGCCCCTTCGCGGACCACATCGAGGCCAAACACGCGGGCCTCACCCGCGGTGGGGCGGATTTGGGTGGTGAGGATGCGCATGAGGGTTGTTTTGCCCGCGCCGTTGGGGCCAAGGAGGGCAAAGATTTTCCCCTCGGCTACAGCAAGATCTACACCATCCAAAGCTCGTACTGTCCTAGCATATACTTTGGCAATGTTGCTAGTTGTAATCGCCGATCCCCACACAAAAAAATCGTATACCAAGGCCATGTGAGCCACAAGGCAAAAAGGGGCGCGGCAAGTGCCGCGCCCCTTCACTGGATCAAAAAGTCCAACTATTGCCCAGTTTCGTCAGCAGGGGTCTGCCACCACGGGCCAAATCCCCAGCCACGACCAAACCCGCGGCAACCGCACCCGCGCCCAAGGCTCTTTGGACCAAATCCAAAACCCATCCCCTTCTGGTAGCCCTCAGCCTTGTAGTAGTCAAGCTTGGCCTTGAGCACAGCCTTAAGGTAGTCGGCCTGGGCCTGGGTCAGTTTCCCCGCGGCCACGGCTTCGTCGATCATGTCCACTCGCGCTCCGTACATTGCGGAAAGAAGGGCCTCTTCGGTCACCCCAAGCTTTTCCGCCACCCGGGCAAGATAAGACTTGCTTGTGCTCTGCGCAGTCCCTGTGGTCTGCGCATAAACCACGTAACCCAAGGTGCCCAACGCCAAAAGCCCAACAAGCACTAACACCCAAAACTTTGTATTCTTCCGCATATCCGTCACCTCCGAGGCCTATTCTCCCCAGCCTCTGTGAGGGTGCGATGCACTTCGCGTGGAACTTCTGTGGAGAAAAGACCAAAAGCTCAGGCTCGGGGCATAATTTGGCAAAGTTCATCCACCATGAAGTGGGGGAGCCGGGGCAAGATCGAGCCCCACGGAAAACGTGCACTGCTCGCCGATGGGCGAGGAAGAGCCTAAGCTAAGCAACTTCCAAACCCCTACCCCTTAATCCCTTTCCTCCTTTTGGCTATTAAAATCCAGACCCATTCCTTTTTCACCAAAAGGCTGCGGAGATCGATCATATAGCCTTTGGCCATCCCCAGAGCATCCTCCGGGCGAACGCCTGCCTCCACGAGGTTCTTGAAGAACGTGGCCACGGCCGCAGCCACGTTCTCCGCCTCTTTAGAGTGGAGCACATCGCGAAGCCCGCGGAGAAGAACAGGCACACGCTCGCTCACAACGCACAACACTTCCCGCAGCTCCTCCCCCGTTTTCCCTCACGTTCCTCACCCATCCTGCATCTCCTCCGCAACCGACAAATGGGGCGCCTTCCTTCCCAAGAGAAAAAGCCAAGCGGAAGGGATGGTCTTCCCTCGCACCGCTAAACTCGCGGAAAAAACCAAAGCCTTCGGATCCCAAACGCAATCAACCCGAAGGAAGGCCGTGAGTCCCCCGGACAACCCTCGTCCAAACTTCCGGACTTGGCTCAGCCCAGGTTTCTTTAATGCTAGCGCAAAACTCGCATTTAAAAGGGGAGGGAAAATCATGGGAATCCCGTCCTTTCAAGGAAATGGCTCGCTTGACCTTCGAGTAAAGCAGCGTCTTCCCTGGTCGTTTTCAAGGTAAATCTCCTGAAGCGAAGAGTTCTCGCCCGCGGACGGGATGAAGAACCCTTGGTAAGCCGGAAAACTTCGTTGCCGCCGCATTCAGAACCAAGGGTTCCTAGAGGCAACGTTGAGCCCAAAACATAGG
The DNA here is from genome assembly GCA_025060555.1 of Candidatus Bipolaricaulota bacterium. Lineage (GTDB taxonomy): Bacteria > Bipolaricaulota > Bipolaricaulia > Bipolaricaulales > Bipolaricaulaceae > DTER01. The sequence continues at coordinate 2,951 of JANXBC010000017.1, read as the reverse complement.
GGACCCCGCAAGAATCCCCAGGATCTTCCCAATCTCCCGGTATGGGAGACCTCAGGAGAAGGCGGGGATCCTCGGTTCTCGCCCAATTCCCCAGAGTATTTCCAGGGCCTTACGCACATGTTCTTCTTGCTCCCATGTCCCGAAAGGCCCAGCTTTTTCGCATTCCCTGGGTTCACAATTTATGCGGTTCGTCACCCAGGCGAAAAGGGGTATGATGCTTTGGGAGGTGACAGGCGTGATTAAACAAAGGATGTGGGTCCTGGTTTTCCTTTGGGTGGGCATCCTTGGCCTAAGCGGAGCAGCGTGGGCTCAGGTTTTGCCGCTGACCATATGGGAGATTCCCACCCACAATTCCCTTCCCCACGCTATTGCCGTGGGAGCCGACGGCAAGGTGTATTTCACGGAGTTCTCCGGAAACAAGGTCGGCCAGCTTGATCCGAGGACCAACGAGCTCAGGGAGAGGCCGGTCGGCGCTGGGCCAAGCGGTTTGGTCCTCAATGACGACGGTGGCCTTTTCATCACCTTGGCCATCGATAACGCCATCCAGTTCCTCGTGTTCACCGGAGGTACAGCCTCTTGGGCCATCCCTACCGCAAACGCTTGGCCGGAGGTGCTGGTCTTTGGCACCGGGCCAGGAAAGGTCAACCTTTGGCTGAATGAGCGCCAGGGGCGAAAGGTGGCGCGCTTTTCCCCAACCCAGATCTTCGTGACTTTACCCCTTATCACTGTTCCCGCCGTTTCCGTGACCCCAAAGACGCTGAACCTAGAGCCGGTAATACAAAAAGTCATTCCAGACGTGTACCCCGGAAACCCCCTCCTTCCCCCTCCCATTGCCCTCTTCCCCGCTACTGCCTCAGGTCCCTTCACGGAATGGGCTTCTTTCGTCACAGATCGCCAGGTGGAAAGGGTGGCTGTAGCGCCTGACGGAAAAGTGTGGTTCAGTCAGGGCGAGGCCCCTCTTTGCCGTCTAGATCCGGATACGAACACGGTGCTTTATTATGGCCTCCCCATAGGCAGCGCAGGTTTAGCCCTCTTAGTCGATCCCGCAGGTAACGTTTGGTTTTCCGACACCAAGCGGGTAGCTATCGGCCGATTGGATCCCACGACTTGTGACATCTCCCTTTGGGCTATCCCTGAGGGCAGGGAACCTTTCGCGATCTTGGTCAGTGCTTCAGGCGAGGTATGGTTCACCGATCGCGAGGGAGACACTATAGGCAAGCTCTCCCCTGCCACCGGTGAGTTTTGCCTCTATCAGCTCCCTCCCGGATCTCATCCCCTTTTCCTCGTCCTCAGCGCTGACGGAATGTTGTGGTTTACGGCGGAGCGCGGAAATTACCTGGGAAGACTAGCGGTGAAAGCAGAAGCTCAGCCCTCTGTGGGGCCAACCGTCGTTGTTCCTCCCCAGAGCTTCGTCGTGACCGGCTACACGCTCAGCCAGTCCGGGAACAAAGCAGAACTCACGGTCTCCTACGTTTATGACGGAACGGTAAGTGTGCCGATTTGGCTTGGGGTGGAGATCATCCGCGAGGGAACAGTACTTTCTGACTTTCTAGTTGAGCCTGTGCAAATCGTGGATATTGGCGCTGGGAAAGTTAGCCTTGTGGTGACTTATCACGGCACAGCTATCTGCCAGTCGGACGCCATTCGGCTTGCGGTCTTCCTCGCTTCTGCCGGGCCAAGGACCACAGTGAAAGAGATCCCGTTCAAAACCACTTGGATCCCCTAAGCTAAGGCGTGACTTTATAGACTTCGTCCCCTTCGCGGATGCGGTTTTGTACTTTTATGGCGACTTCCTCGCCCGGCTTGGCTTCGCGTACTGGCTGATGCTCGATTTGCATGGATTCCACTGTTTGGGTGAAATCGGTAGAACTTCCTCGAAAGTGGACGATGTCGCCTTGGGAAAGCGAGGCAGTGAGCTTCACCACAGCCACACCAATTCGGCCAAAATAGTGAGTAACCTTCCCCACGAGATTCTCTGGCATTATCCCCCTCCTGATCAAAAAGCTTAAAACACTATGCCTCAACGTGAACTTTTAGGCAAGCTGCTCGCTATACTCCGTGGCTATGGCCAAGAGCAGAGTTGTCGTTCTTAGGGCTCATAACTACGAACTTTCTCAGATTAGATCCGGGCTGGAAAAGGTTTTCTCCCTTCTTGGTGGGCTGGAGAATTTCGTGCCTAAAGGCGCTAGAGTCTTCGTGAAAGTAAACCTTCTCCCCCCACCATCTCCGCCTGAGCGGGGCATCATCACCCACCCCACCTTCGCGGAGGCGGTCCTCACCCGCCTTAAAGAGCTCACCCCCCACATCGTGGTGGGCGACGACGTGCACGAGGCCCGAAGCTTCGACCTCGGCGGCTACCGGGAGATGTGCCGCCGCCTGGGCGTGGAGCTCCTCAACCTCCGGGAGCGCGGTTTTGTGGAGGTGGCCCTCGACGGGGGCGTGCTCAAGAGGGTCTACATCGCGCGGGCGGTGCACGAGGCCGAAATCATCGTGAACCTCCCCAAGCTCAAGACCCACGCCCTCACCACCTTCACCGGGGCCATCAAGAACCTCTACGGCGTGATCCCGACCGGGCTGCGTACGGCCCTGCATGGGAAGCATCCCAAGCCCGCGGAGTTCGCCCAAGTTCTTGTGGACATTTTTGCCGCCGCGCGGCCGGCCCTGACCGTCATGGACGGGATCGTGGCCATGGAGGGCGCCGGCCCGGCCAACGGCACCCCGCGCCCCCTGGGGCTCATCCTCGCCGGCCCCGACACCGTGGCCGTGGACGCCGTGGCCCAGAGCGCGATCGGCCTCGATCCCCTGCGGGTTTGGACCACTTACTACGCGCACCGGCGGGGCCTAGGCGTGGGGGAGCTGCGGGAAATCGAGGTCCTTGGGGAGAGCCTGGAGAGCGTGCGCGTGCGCGATTTTCGCTTGCCGCCCGCGGCGGGGGAGACGATGGGGCGGGT
>JANXBC010000179.1 GCA_025060555.1 Candidatus Bipolaricaulota bacterium | reverse complement strand
CGCCAGCAGGGGCGTTCCCCGGGATTGCGTTACTTGATGAACGATCGGACGGCAGGGGGAGAGCTGTGTTTGATACCGGATGGGTGGTCGGATACGCATACTGGAAGAGAGGAGACAACCTGGTTTTCGCCCGAAACATTGCAAGGTGGCTTGAGCCATAGAAAAAATTCGTACATAAAGACAAGACTGATTAATAGATAGCCAGGTATTACTCCTTAAAATATCCTTTTTATGGCGCTAGCTCCTTTGTCTCTCGACTGCATAGAGAACACCAGGGAGGCCCGCGATCTCCCGTACCCCAGGCCCGTGCCCCCGATGGACGGAGCCCCCTGGTTCGCGAGCAGGTTTCGCTCAGCTAGTGGAGACCCGTACCAATGGCCTTTTCTACACCGTGCGAGGCGAGGCCGTGGTGGGGGCGGCCCCTGTTCCGTTGGCTTTGGGGTTAGCCGAGAGCACGGTTTCCATTCAGCCCCAGCGATGCCTCCCTGACCGCTTCCACTGTGATTTTTTGTGGCCATTGTCCTATCGTTCGCGGGGGTTGACTTTGGCGGAGGTTCAGGTCGGGGATTCTGGCTACTCCTTTCCGGACTAGGTGGGCACAGG
>JANXBC010000178.1 GCA_025060555.1 Candidatus Bipolaricaulota bacterium | reverse complement strand
GCCGTCCCGCGAGACCCCTTCGTCCTTTTCACCGACGCCCTTCGGATGCGCCTCGCCCATTCCTTCGATCCTCACTACGCCGTCAGCGTCACCCAGGTGGACCTGTTGCCCCACCAGGTGGACGCCGTTTACCGCCACATCCTCCCGCAGCCGCGCATCCGCTTCCTGCTGGCCGATGACCCCGGCCTGGGCAAGACCATCATGGCCGGCCTGACCTTGAAAGAGCTCAAGGCGAGGAAATTAGTCCAAACCACGCTCCTGATTGTCCCCGCCCACCTCCAGGATCAGTGGAAGCGGGAGATGGCGGATTGGTTTCGCGAGGATTTCGTGATCATCAACCGCAGCCTGCTCAACAGCCTGTATGCCGACGACTTCTTCGCGCGCAATCCGCAAATCCTCGTCTCGATGGATTTCGCCCGCCAGGACGACGTCCGCGAGCTCTTGGCCAAACGGCGCTGGGATCTGGTGATCGTGGACGAGGCGCACAAGCTCTCGGCCACCCGATACGGCCAGAAGATCTTCAAGACCAAGCGCTATCAGCTGGGCGAAGCGATCGCCCCCAAAGCCCACCATATGCTGTTCCTGACGGCCACGCCCCACAAGGGCGACGAC
>JANXBC010000177.1:346-622 GCA_025060555.1 Candidatus Bipolaricaulota bacterium | reverse complement strand
GCCTACCGCGACACCTGGAGGCTGGGCATCCACTCCTACCTCACTTACCTGCGGGACCGCCTCCTCCTCTGCCGCGACCTACTACACGAGAGCGGTTCCATCTTCGTGCAAATCAACGATGAGAACCTGCACCTGGTCCGCTGCCTACTCGATGAAGTGTTCGGCAGAGAGAACTTCGTGGCGGTGATCGTATTTGTGAAAACCAGCGGCAAGGGTGGCAGCACGCTGGACACCGTGAACGACTACCTGCTCTGGTACGCCCGCAAGCGTGAACTT
>JANXBC010000177.1:0-336 GCA_025060555.1 Candidatus Bipolaricaulota bacterium | reverse complement strand
AGAATCTCCACTTTGTCCGCTGCCTGCTGGATGAGGTGTTTGGAAGGGAAAATTTTGTCAGCATCATTACCTTCGTGAAAACCAGTGGCAAAAGCGGAGCGACTTTGGACACCATCAATGACTTCCTGCTTTGGTATGCCAGGGACAAGGCCCAACTTAAATACCGCCAGCTGTACCTGGAGAAAGCATTGGGTGAGGAGGGCGCCAGAGGCTACCAGCACCTGGAACTGCCCGACGGCGCCCGCCGGAGGCTTACCGGCCAGGAGGTGGAGAACCCGGCCCTCCTCCCCGAAGGGGCAAGGGTTTTCAAGGCGGACAACATGACATCGCAGGAGG
>JANXBC010000176.1 GCA_025060555.1 Candidatus Bipolaricaulota bacterium | reverse complement strand
GACAAAAAACCAGGAGACGCTCACCAATCTAGACCACTGCAAGCGGGCTGGAATCGCTAAATGCAAGGTCTTCTTTCAACAAAGTTTGTGAATAAGCCAAACCCACCGGGTAAAGGAGTAGAACCGCAGCAAAATGCATAAAAGCAGCCATGTATAAACCAGCTGCGAAGGCACTCCGCCACATAACCCCTCTCTCTTTCATGGTCATCACCCTAAAACATGATACATCCAATCCAGCGCAGTTTTCAAGTATTCTATTTAACATTCGAAAGGCAGCCCAAGCCGTCGCTATAAAAACCCTCCTCGGAGGTCATTTCCCAATTACCCTTAAGCAGATGAGGATATAGACCACAGTAAAGAACACCGCGTAGACAGCGATCAGCTGTTCAAGCGTTCCCGATACCCTTGGAAGTTCCCCACCTAGGTAAACATGTTACTCCTGGTACCCCGCATCCCAAGTCCTTACGCCGTTCCGCGCGGCTCCTCCGAGAGGGATGCAGGGGACCATCTCCTTGCACCGAAGCCAGGCTCGGAACTTGTCGGTTACTCACGTTCTCTTCTTCGTCAACTGTTCTCTTCGTCCCTCTTTTGCCCGAGTTTGACAGTAAGTCCGGAAAACAGTTTGTCATGCGAACTTTACGATTTGAGCTTTGGCAGCCCAAAAATCTAGATACACAGCGGTTTTCCTCGACTT
>JANXBC010000175.1 GCA_025060555.1 Candidatus Bipolaricaulota bacterium | reverse complement strand
GGGAGGAGGGAAGGAACCAGGGGGTCACATCGGTGATCACCCTTTTGGAGATCCTGGTGAAGCCCAAACGGGAGGGACACCTCCAGGCCGCCCGGGATTACCGGGAGCTCCTCACCACCTACCCCAACCTCACGCTTCTGCCCGTGGATCCTGACCTGGCCGATCTGGCTGCTGACCTGCGGGCCAAGTACGAGCTGCGCACCCCGGACGCCCTGCAGGTCGCGGCTGCCCTGCGCGCCGGCGCCACCGCCTTCCTCACCAACGACGCCCGCTTCAAGGCGGTGCAGGAGATCGAGGTCATCCTTGTGGACGAGCTGGCCCAGGGCTGAGCGTGCTTGACGTGGGCCCAAAGCCCTCTCCAAAAGAGCGCGCACCCAGGCCCTCGCTTCCGGATCCTGCCAGGCCCGCCGGGCCTCCGCGGCCTCCTGTTCGAGCTCCGCCAGGAACCGCGCCGCGGCCGCCCGCGCCGCCCGCTCCTCCCTAAGCCGCTGGAGAGCCTCCCGCACGCACCACTCCGCCCAGCGCCACGTGGCCCCCAGGTCCAGGCCCAGGCCCCGCCGCTCCTCCAGCCGCGCCCGCACGAAGCCCACGAGCTCCGAAAGCTCCCCGCGGGTCCTCACACGGCCCTTTTGCAGGGCGCGGTGCACGGCTGGCCCCAGGGCCGCGAGGATCGCCGCGCGCCGGGCCGGGCCCAGCGTCGGCCGCGCCCAAA
>JANXBC010000174.1 GCA_025060555.1 Candidatus Bipolaricaulota bacterium | reverse complement strand
TAGCCTTAGGAGGTGGTCCTCCCAGATTCACGCAGGATTCCTCGTGTCCCGCGTTACTTGGGAGATGGTCCCAGGGAGACGGATCGGTTTTCGCCTACGCGGCTATCACGCTCTTTGGCTGGCCTTTCCAGGACCATTCGGCTAACCGTCCGTTTTGTCACTCCCCGACTGCTCTGCCGCGCAGTCCGGACCATTCCCGCGACCCCTGATGAGCAACGCCGGCAGGCTTTGACACTCACCAGGTTTAGGCTGTTCCCCGTTCGCTCGCCGCTACTAGGGGAATCGCCGCCACCGGTCTTTCGATCGGTGACGCCCACCGCGGACGGTGGGTTTGCTTTCTTTTCCTCCGGGTACTGAGATGGTTCACTTCCCCGGGTGTCGCCTCACCGTGCTATGGATTCACACGGTGATGACGTGCCTTCAGGCACGCCGGGTTCCCCCATTCGGAGATCCTCGGATCACAGGTTGCTCGGCACCTCCCCGAGGCTTATCGCAGCCCGCCACGTCCTTCATCGCCTCCGTCCGCCGAGGCATCCACCGTATGCCCTTAGTAGCTTGACCACAAGATACGCGGGTGAGCAAACTTGTGGTGGCTCGACGCCGGACTCTCCTTCAATTGTCAAACATCATGGCGACATCAGCCGCGTGAGCTTTTCGAACCGCTCTTCCCTTAGTGGAGCGGCCGATGCTCACAGTCCGACATTCCTCACGAAGGAATCCCGAACCGTGAACATCCAACCCTTGGTGGAG
>JANXBC010000173.1 GCA_025060555.1 Candidatus Bipolaricaulota bacterium | reverse complement strand
GGCCTCCTGCTCCTCCCCACCTTTCCCCCCCGACCTTTACCCTCATCGCGCGGCTCCTCAGGGAGAAGGGCGTACGGGAGTTTGCTGAGGCAGCCCGGCGAGTAAAGGAGGAGTACCCTCAAGCGCGGTTTCTCCTCATCGGTCCCTTGGATACCAACCCGGGAGCCATCCGGGAAGAAGAGGTAAGAGGATGGGTGAAGGACGGGATTCTTGAGTGGGTCCCCTGGACCGAGGACGTGCGGCCTTACCTGGCGCAGACGAGCGTGTACGTGCTGCCTTCTTATCGCGAGGGGGTACCCAGGAGCACCCAGGAAGCCATGGCCATGGCCCGCCCGGTGATCACCACCGATGTTCCTGGTTGTAGGGAAACGGTAGTGAATGGGGTAAACGGCTTTCTGGTGCCACCACGGAACCCCCAGGCCTTGATCCAGGCCATGAAGCGCTTTCTTCAAGAACCAAAGCTTGTTGTTCGCATGGGCCTAGAAAGCCGCAGGCTTGCCGAGGATCGGTTTGACGCGCGTAAAGCTAGCTTGCGGTTGCTATGGCACCTGGGTTTTGACCCTACTGAGGTAGGGCATGGCCAATAGGACCGAGTTACACCCTCTCTCTAAACCCCCTCTCGCATTCTGGGCTAAGTTTTCTGCAGAGACGTGGTTCTTTGTTTTTCTATTTGTATCATTCGTAAAAACTTTACTATGGACCTTGGTAGTGTTGGGCAATCTCCCGCTATTTGGCTGGGTTCTAGGACCCGA
>JANXBC010000172.1 GCA_025060555.1 Candidatus Bipolaricaulota bacterium | reverse complement strand
TGGCCCCCTTGAAGCCATCTCGGTCGCGATCTTCATGGAATTTCGCAAAACATATTTCCATCCTTAAAAAAGGATGGCCCCATTGAAGCTGAAGCCGTCCTCCGTAACAATATCCGCGTCGCCTAATTTCCATCCTTAAAAAAGGATGGCCCCATTGAAGCCAAACTCATCACGGTGCAACCCGTCAAGCACACGCGAATTTCCATCCTTAAAAAAGGATGGCCCCATTGAAGCCTTTAATGGTTTGTAAGTCAAGCTGGTCTGGCGTGAATTTCCATCCTTAAAAAAGGATGGCCCCATTGAAGCCGGCACGTGCGGCGCTTTTGGATCTCATTGCGGAGCTGATTTCCATCCTTAAAAAAGGATGGCCCCATTGAAGCTTTCGCGTTACCGGCCGGCGCGTCCTTTATCGGCAGAATTTCCATCCTTAAAAAAGGATGGCCCCATTGAAGCACCACGAGGAGGAATACAAAAAGCGACATCATCTAGAATTTCCATCCTTAAAAAAGGATGGCCCCATTGAAGCAGCAGCCTCACAGACGCCGCCACCAACGGCCAGGGCGCATTTCCATCCTTAAAAAAGGATGGCCCCATTGAAGCCAGCAGTATTCCCTTGCGACAACAGCGCGTCCAAAATTTCCATCCTTAAAAAAGGATGGCCCCATTGAAGCGTATCGGACCGGGCCTACACTGCGCGCCGCAGGCCTGATTTCCATCCTTAATAATGGATGGCCCCATTGACGCGGTGGGGTCACTGGCAACAGGT
>JANXBC010000171.1 GCA_025060555.1 Candidatus Bipolaricaulota bacterium | reverse complement strand
GTCCCACCCTCCCGTTGGACCCAAAAGCTGGGACGTACTGTGGCCGAGTGGGTACAGTGCGAAGTGGAGGCTATCTATGAAGCGCTGCGCGGGATCCGCTATACAGTGGAACGAAAAGGTTTGTTCCCCGAAGAGCAAGAGATTCGCACCTTCGAGGAGCTCTTGAGCCCGGAGGAGCTTGGCGGCCCTTGCCTCGATCTCGTGCTCCTTATGGCCGCTTGCCTGGAACATATCGGCCTCCATCCATTAGTGGTGATCATCGACAACCCTCCCCATGCCATCTTGGGGTACTGGCTGGATGAGCGTCAGTTCGGAAGAGAAACGCCCAGAGATGAGGTCCAGCCACTTTTCTTAAGCCGGACGGAGCTAGAACAGTATAAGGATCGCCTTAATCGGCGATATCGACATCTACAACTGGATTTCAAGTTCGTTGAGTGCACCGGCCTCAGCCGCGTAGAGGATTGGCCATTTAAAAAGGCCGTGGAAAAAGGGGAGAGATGGTCGGAGCAACCGATCCGCTTTATTCTCGATGTGGAGACGGGACGTCGCTCCGCGCTCAGGCGGCAGATGCAGGATTACCTGCGGCGGGTGCAGGACGACGCCCTGGTGCTGCCCCCGGCTTTCGGGTTCCCCCCCGATATGGACTTCCGAAAGATCCGGGTGCAAGTCAAAGTAAGGCGCGGGCCGCGGCGGTTTAGCGAGGCCGAGGCCAGGGCACGGGAAACCGCCCGCCGTGGGGGGTGGGGCGATGACGAATCGGCAAGTAAGGTATA
>JANXBC010000170.1 GCA_025060555.1 Candidatus Bipolaricaulota bacterium | reverse complement strand
ACCTGTGAAAACCCTTTCAGGAAATCCAGGGTCAAACGAAGAAGGGTAACTTGATCTTCGACGTGCAGTGAGTAACCTATTTCTCCTAGTGCATCTGCGAGCGGGCGAACGTGCCCTGGCCCCGAGTACCATCCGTCACTATCGTTTCTTGCTGAGCAAATAATGAGAAGTATGCGTTTCTGTGCGAGTGGTCGGGACGGTGGAGGGCACCCCGTCAAAAGGAAAACCAGGCTCAGTAGCAGGCTCCCGGCCAGCAAATATTTCTGAAGCCTTCTTTCTTTTCTGGGACAGCACATCTTGCCTCCCTTAGCTTAACATAGCGCAAGAAGGCGCGTCTCGTCAAGGCGTAGAATTCATTTCAAAAATTGACTTTAAGCAGATGAGGATACAGGCCACAATGAAGAACGCCGCGTAGACGGCGATCAGCCGTTCGTAGCGCAACACGAGCCAGCGGAAGTTGTCCACCCAGACGAGCGATCGCTTGATGTGCCACCTCTCCCTGTACCCCCTTTGGAGGTGGTCAATCCATGTTACGAAGCTCTAAGCCGAGCTCCTTTTTCCGGCCCATGCCCCCCGTGGCGCCCACAAGAAGCCGACAGGACAGGGTCGAGGCGGGCACCACGGCCTCCTCCCCGAACCGGTCGCGAATCCGATCCAGAGCGAAGAGCAGTTTCTCCCGCCTTTGCTCCCGGGGGAAGAGAGGCCGTGGGAAATCCGCAAGGGGCGAAAGCCCGCCCACACGCACGCCCACGAGGCTCACCCCGTATGGGAATCCCCCGAGTTTTTCCTCCA
>JANXBC010000016.1 GCA_025060555.1 Candidatus Bipolaricaulota bacterium | reverse complement strand
TGAGCGCGGTGGGCATCCTCCTCACCCAGTTCATGTCCAACACCGCCACCATGGCCATGCTCACCCCCATCGCCCTTTCCATGTGCCAAACGCTGAACGTGGCGCCCCACCCCGTGCTCATGGCCCTGGCCACCGTGACCGCCGCGGCCTACGCCACGCCCGTGGGCACCCCGCCCAACTCCCTGGTGCTCGTGGCCGGCTACCGCTTCCGCGACTACCTCCTTTTGGGCGGAATTTTCAACGTCCTTGTGTACGTGCTGGTGGTGCTCCTTGTGCCCCTGATCTGGCCGTTTTAGAGCTCCTGGATGGCCAGATCGGTGCCGGAGCGCACGCGGGCGGCGGGGGGGAGGAGGGCCACGCGGCGGGGGCCGGGCCCGTAGGCGTGGCTGGTGAACAGGGTCAGGCAGCGGCCCCCAAACAAGAAGAGGGGGGCGTCGGGCTGGTGGGCCCGCACCAAAACCCGCAGCCCCAGCCGCTCCATGACCTCAAAGAAGTAGTCCCGGCCATAGGCCGGCCGGCCCCACACCCCGGGGTCCACCTGGTAGCCCGGGCCGTCCACCCAGTCCCCCCACGTCATCTTCCGCCAGTTGGCCGAGCCCAGGGGCACGCGCTCGATCTCCTCCAGCTCGTCCACGTCGGGGAGGGCGCCGTGCACCGCCAGCATCCCGGCGGGATGGAAGGCCGCAAACGGCAGCAGGGCCAGGGTCTCCGCCAGGAACTTCGCCTCGCGGAGGGAAAGGGCCCGCCAGAAGTCCGCGGGCACGAAGGGCGCCACCGCCCAGGCCTCGTGGTTCCCCATGAGGAGGAAGATCCTTTCCGGATGGCTGACCTTAGCCGCCATGAGAAGCTGGAGGTTTCCCAAGGAGTCCGGACCACGGTCCACGTAGTCACCAAGGAACACGATGACGTGGGCCTCGTCGCAGTAGCGCCGCAAAATCTCTTCTGTCGCTTCGCGATCCCCATGGGTATCGCCCACGAATACCACGCTCTTGTCCGCAGGAAGACGCACAAGCCGAGGCTCTTTTTCTAACACTTCTCGGAATTTTTGAAGCACCCTTATGTCAAGCACGAGGAAAAATTAGCAACTCCTCAAGGTCTCAGCAATACTGCGGTCAGAGGAGCCCGCGCGCGCTTAGGGCCAAAGCCAACTGATCCCATTGCTGAATGTCGAGGGCCTCGGCGCGAATCCGCGGGTCCAATTCAAGCTCTTTGAGGATTTCCTCAGCTAATGCGGCGGAAAAATGTTTGGCCAGGATATGCCGCAGGGTTTTTCGGCGCTGTTGAAACGCCAGGGCCAAGGTGCGCGCAAATGCCTCCTCCGTGGCCGTTATCGCTGGGGAAGGGAGCCGGAAAAGGCGAACCAAAGCCCCATCCACTTCCGGTGGGGGGAAGAACACAGTGCGGGAGACCTTGCGCAGGAGTTCTACTTCGTAATAAGCCCGCAGATGCACAGCAAGCCGTGTCGTATTTGGCCCGGGCCGCGCCACGAGCTTCTCCCCCACCTCCCACTGCACTGTGAACACCGCGCGGCTCACACTCCCGCGTTCTCGCACAAGCTTAAGCAGCACCTCGCTCGTAATGCCATAGGGCAGATTCCCCACAATAACCAAGTCTTCACCGAACTCCGCTAGCTTCAGGTCTTGGAAATCCGCGTGCACTATTTTCACATTGGGAAAGGGGCTCACGTTCTCCTGGAGGATGGGAATGAGGCGAGGGTCGATTTCCACGGCGAAGAGTTTCCCCACTTGGGGGGCTAAAGCTACCGTCAGCGTGCCAATGCCTGCCCCTATCTCAATCACGCGGTCTTCCGCGGAAGCCGGGATGGCCTCGAGTATGCATTGAAGCACGTTGGCATCCACAAGGAAATGCTGGCCCAAACTTTTTTGCAGGCTTACTCCATATTGGCAGAGGATGCGACGCACTACTGAAGGCGTAGTAAGCTTTTCCATCATCTGGGTGATCTTAACCAGGACGAAGGGCGAGCGGAAAAATTCAAGCCTGGGCGCAAAATACCCCTTGGCCGAGGAGTCCTACGGGGCGTTCTTCTTCATCCATCTCAAAAACAGCATGAAGGACCCGCGCATCTGACCAAGCCCATTTGAGGCTCAGAAACTTTGGCGTTTTGGTTCTTCGGGGCCGCGGGCAGGAACGCTTGGAATCGCGAGAAACCGCTCAAAATTGCTTGGGAAACGGGTGGAGGTGAGACCCGGGTCTTCGTAATCATTGAATTTCTCGGCCAAGAGGAAGCAGCCCGCAAGGTCTTTTGGGGAAAGGAATTGGCGCCTTTGCGTACCCGTGCCGCGCGCGTTGCCTTGAATTAGGCTAGGCGGGCTGATTTTGAGGCTATGGATCAAAAAGCCGTGTACATGGAAATAAAAGCGGCCCAGGAAACGCTGAAAAAATGGCGCCCTTGGTTCTCAACCGCCGAAGTGAGCGCCTGGAAAACCGTAAGTTGCGGTGGTTCGCAGGAATCGACAGGGCAAACCACCGTGTGGCCGACACATGCTAAAAGGCGCTAGGGGGAACTCCCGCGCATTGTCGATGTCTTGTGCTTGGGGGCGAGCTCAACATCGCCGACAGCACAGAGAGCTCACCCGTTGGCAAAAGGGTCTAAGGTGAGTAGGATTGAGTTAGGCGGAGCGTAGCGCAGCCTGGCAGCGCGCTGGCATGGGGGGCCAGAGGTCACCGGTTCAAATCCGGTCGCTCCGACCAACTCGTTGCCGGTAACGTAAACGCATCCAGTGTTTCCCGCCAGGGAATAACCCGTTCAGCGCGGACCTGGGCCACCCCCACCGTCCTGACGTTTAGCCCTTGGGAATCAGCGCGGATGGCCACGTAGAAGTGCCAACCGCTTATCCCGACCTTGGAACCCTCCAGCCGCGTGGAAGCAAGAGGATACGCATTGGCCCCGCCTCCCCCCACAACAAGATAAGTTACACCATCCCGCTCAATGCGTTCGTAATTGTGAGCATGGCCGCTCAACACCAAATCCACGCCGAGCTCAGCAAACACTGGGTGCCATAGCCTCTGCAGACCTTCGGCTCCGGGTCCGTAGCTTGCGTCCGAAGAGAATACAGGATGGTGGAAGATCACGATCTTGTAGGGTTCAGGCCCGGACAAATTTGTTCGCACCCACGCCAACTGATCGAGGTAGTCTTGCGGGGTTTTCGCGTTAGAATCAAGGCCAACGACTACCACATCGCCCCAATGCAGAGCCCACCAGCGTTTCCCAAGACGCCCTTCGCCAGCCGGCAGGGCGAAATGCTGGTAATACGTGAGGCTATCCCGCTCATGATTTCCGAGAACGGGAAGGAGGGGGGCCCAGCGAAGGATGGGGGCCATGGAGCGGAAAAAGAACTCCCAATGGCTGGGAATGGGTGTCTCCACGAGGTCCCCGCCATGTAAGACGAAATGGAACGCCCACGGATCATTGGCCATGGCCGTGGCTACCATCTGCACGCGATTGGGCTCATCCCACTGCCACTGCGTGTCAGAAACCACGGCAAAGCTCACGGGCTCACCGGGTTCTGGCGCGGTGCGAAAGGTCCCCAAAGGGGTGGTTTCGCCGTCAGGGAAGACCAGACAATAAACATACCATGTGTTTGGCTGAAGATCCGTGAGGACAAAATGCACGATTTCCCGCTCTGAAGCACCTGTTGGCTGATAGGTAGTGGAGAACAAAAACTCGCCCGTGTCCAAATAGCTGGGGAGAGGGCCATATTGAACGACCACGCTTGTGGGAGGGGAGGCAACCCAGCTTAGAGTGATGCTCTCCCTTTGTGGCGCTCCTGCCCATGGCCCATAAAGGAGAGAGCAAAAGGCGACAAGGCTCCTAAGCACAACCAAAAGAGAAAAGATAATCCGTTTCATTCCCCCTCCTTCAAAACCATGAGTTGCTCGGGGAAGTACACGATGAGGCGGGGACCGCCTTCGAGGCTATCCCACCGTAACTCCCCAGTCACTCTGATCTTCTTCCCCACCAAATTTTCTGGGCTAAACTGCGCCGTTTCCCAACCTTGAGAACAGGGATCCTGAATGACCGCGCGGAAGCCAAACTGACTGCCTTCGGCCCACAAAGACCAGCCGAAGCGGTCTTGTCCTACTCGGGAAACGGAAAATATCACACTGACTGTTTCCAAAACGTATTTTGTGGGGTTAGTTTCGATTGAGGCGAGCTCTATTGGCTCCTTGTATTCTCCCCAAAGGCCCAGCTTGTCCACCTGGGCTAAAGTCAAGGCCCGCAGGAAGCGGCAGTAATACTTTTCTAACTCGGGATAGTAGACAAGGAGCCGAGCTAACCCCGCACGCAAAAGGGCTTCGTTCACCAAAACCCAGCCCGCGGAAGCTTCCACCCAAAGGTACGCAAGGAGTCGGCTATGCACATCCCGCCGCTCCCAGGCACTCAGTTCCACATACACATTCTTTCCCAAGGTAAGGGTGCGAAAGAAACGCAGGGCTTCCTCTGAAAAAGGCTCACCCATTTCTGGCGTATCGATACCCAAAAGGCGCACGGTCTCGTAACTACCCACCCAATTTGGAGCATCACCCAAAACGCGAATCTGCGCGGTGTCGCCGTCCAACCAGCGGCTGATGCGCGCAGGGAACGCCGATTGCGGAGGTTGTGCTGAGGCTACTAAGGATCCGAAGAAAAGAAGTGCGGCGAGGACAAGCAATTTCTTCTCCCTGAACTTCCCTTCAACGTTCATAATGGACACGGCGTTGAACCACAGTGAGCTGGAAGAGGGAAAGGGTGAAGATGATGGCGAAAAGGATGACGGAAGCGGCGGAGGCCAGGCCATAATGTCCGGAATCAAAGGCTTTGGTAAATACGTAGTACACAATGGTGAGCGCGGACTTCTGCGGTCCGGGGCCCATGAAAAGGATGAAGACCTCCTCAAATATTTTGAACGCGCCGATCATGGAGATGATGAACACGAAGAAGATCTGGGGGCTAAGAAGGGGTATGGTGATGCGGCGCCACACTTGCCATCCGCTCGCACCATCTACACGTGCGGCTTCGTAGTATTCCCGATCGATCCCCTGCATGCCGGCCAGAAGAATGAGCGCTTGATACCCAACAAACCGCCAAACGTTCATGATGATGAGGGCGGGAAGCGCAAGGCGCGCGTCGTTTAACCAGTCCAGGAGACTGAATTTGGTTCCAAATAAGCCAGCTATTGTCGAGAGAATATAGTTCAAAAGGCCGCAATCTCGGTCATAAATCCATTGCCAAACCATGGTGATGGCGACGATCGGGGTGATATAAGGGAGAAAGTTGACGAGCCGAAAGAGGGCGCGACCCACCAAGGCTTGGTTTAGGAGGGAGGCGAGCAAAAGAGCTAAGAAGAGGGTTATGGGGACGCTTATTCCCACGTATTTCAAGGTGTTGAATAGAGCCTTTGTGAAGTCCGGATCGCGGAAGGCCTGGCGGAAATTGTCCCAGGCCACCGGAGCCAAAGCCCATTGGGTTTTCGCTTGATAAACACGCAGAACATCGCCTTCTTGGACGACGATATATTCTTGTTGATTGCCCTCGTCTTTGATCACCCACCGGGCGCTTTGGCGGAGCCGCACCCATAGATCCGCCCGCCTCGCCCCATGCTTCTCTAACGTGATCTGCAAATCCTCGGGGATTCGGCCGCGAGCAAGAAGCGCAGTCCACGCGTCCACCCCTTCCGCGAGGGTGTAAATGACTGGGCCAGGAACAGTACGGGTGCGAATGTCATAGAGGCTGTAAACAAAAGCGTTCACAAAGGGATAGAGCGTGAAAACGCCCAGCACAAAAAGAGTAGGAAGGAGGAAGAGGTAAGCCTCCAGGGTCTCCCCCCAAAACCGTTTATTTCGCAGCTGCGCGGGCACCCTCGACATAGAACACGGGGGGAGGGAAACCCCTCCCCCCGTTTAGGAGCTACTTGCTTATGACGCTTTTGATCTCGGCTGCCAGTGCATCCATGAGCTCCTTCGGCGCACCTTGGCCCTTGAGGAGAAGTTCCCAGTAGGTGATGAGGAGATTGCGAATATCCATGTATTTGGGGTGGAGGAGCTGCCCGAAGCCTCCAGCGAGGAGTTGATCCGTCATGATCTTCTGCTCCCGGTGCTCCGCAATATAACTCTGCCAGCGATCCCCAAACACTGCACTTCGGGTGACCGGGAGATAGCCAGTCTTTTGCGCCCAATACACGATGTTGTCCTCGCGGAGGAGGAACGCGATGAGTCGGGCCGCAGCCTCGATCTGCGCACGGCTCTGGTTGAGAGAGAAAATCCCAAGGTTAGTACCCTGGATCATGGAAGCACAATTCTTATAGCAAGGAACAGGAGCCACCGCGAGAGGAACCCCGGCAGTCTTGGCCGCGTTCATGTTGTAGGTGTAGCCGGCGGAGGTATCGATCCACATGCCCACAACAATCCCTTTCTGTATTGCGTCCGAGATGTACGCGCTTTGAACGAGTGCGCATTTGGCCGTGCGAGCAGCGAACTCCGCCGCCTCTATGCCCGCAGCATTGTTGATGGTCACCTCCGTCCAATCCCCAGAGAGGATGGACCCACCAGCTTGGGTGAGGAAGGTCAAGAAGATCTCGGGGTTCGGCGGGCGGTAAGCTGTGCCGTACTCGTCAAGCTTACCATCTCCATTCACATCTTTGGCAATGGAGCAGACAAGCTGCTCGAATTCCGCCCAAGTTTTCGGGGGATTGGGGACGAGGTCGGGGCGATAATAGAGCACCAAGATGGATTTGTTGAAGGGGACAGTGACGATGCGTCCATCGAAGACCTGCTCGAACGACGGAAGGATATCAGCCAACACCTCTTCGGGGAGGAAGAGGTCCAGATCAACCAAAGCATCCAGCCATTGGGTTGTCCAGTTCTCGTATTGCTGAGCGAGCGTCGGCGGCTGTCCAGCGGCCACCGCAGCGATCAACTTCTGCTGGAGCGCACTGTAGCCGCCTTGGTATACCAAGTCCACCACAACATCCGGGTTTTCTCCCTGGAACTTCTGCACCAAATAAGTGAGGGCCTCGCCAAGAGCTCCGGACATGGCATGCCAGAAGGTAATGGTTACCTGCCCGAAGCTCCCGATACCTAACATCAAGACCAATAGCACTACACCTATTCGCCGCATTGATTCCACCTCCTTAAGTTTTGATCAAGCTTACTCTTCCTTTTCCCTCCCACCTCCTCACCGCAGACCAGTGCGAGCCACGCCCTGAATGAACTGTTTTTGGGCAAAAAGGAAGAGAATCAATATGGGCACAATGGCCATGGTCGCTGCAGCCATGAGCAAGTGGTAATCCTCGTTGAACTGTTGCATGAAGTACCTCAACCCCACCGGAACTGTGCGCAGATACACCTTGTCAGTCATGATGATGACCCAAAGGAAGGCATTCCACGATCCCACGAACTTGAAAAGGGCTACAGTGGCGATGCCCGGACGCACTTGGGGAACGGCAATCTGCAGGACATAACGCACGCGGGAACACCCGTCGAGACGGGCAGAATCCCAAAACTCATCGGGAATGGTGCGGAAGAATTGGCGCAGGAGAAAGATCCCAAACACCGAGACCGTCCAAGGGATGATGAGGGCCCAATACGTGTTATACCAGCCAAGCCGATTGATGAGGATGAAGCTTGGGACAAGAAGCATTTGCCCGGGGATCATGAGCGTTCCCAAAAGAAGGTTGAAGAGCACGTTTTTCCCAAAGAAATTCATCTTGGCAAACGCATAAGCAGCGAAGATCGTAGTGATAACCTCAGCGATTGTCGTGGTAATGGCGATCAGAAAAGAATTAAAAAAATAGCGTCCGAAGGGAGCAGCGTTCCAGGCAGCTGTGTAGTTCTCCCAATGCGCAGGGTTGGGGATCCAAACAGGGGGGATGCGCAGAGCCTGGTAGATGTCCTTGAGGGAGGTTGTGACCATCCAAAAGAAGGGCAAAGCCATGACCACCGCTGTGAGGAAAAGGAAGGTATAGACTAAAGAAAGCCAAAGCCCGCGGCGAATCCGGTAGACAGCCGTCCCTTTACCAATGAGCATCCGGCGAAAGACTTTACTCCAAGCTGGGGTAGGAAACAAGTTTTTCCCGCACTGGTCTAGCTCCACAGGATGTGGCTAAAATGCGGCGGCCATGGTGGGAAGGCTTGAAGTCATTACTGGTCCGATGTTCGCCGGCAAGACCGAGGAGCTTCTGCGACGTGTGGAGCGCGCCCGCATCGCCCGGAAATCTGTCGCTCTCTTTAAACCGGAGCTAGATGATCGCTATGCTAAGGATCGCGTTGTGGCACATAACGGGAAAAGCCTCCCTTGTCATCTTCTACCTCCCTCCCTAAATTTTCATTCTTTTGCAAGGCTTGTCCCAAGCGATGTCTTAGTGGCAACAGAGGTGTTTGCCTTCGACGAGGCCCACTTTTTCGGTCCAGAGTTCCCTGACCTTTGTGAGACCCTTGTGCGCAGGGGAAAACGTGTGATCGTGGCCGGCCTTGACCTCAACTTCCGCGGCGAGCCATTTGGGCCGATGCCAGTGCTTTTGGCATTGGCTGACGAAGCGCTCAAACTCACCGCGGTGTGCACGGTCTGCGGAAACCCGGCTACGCGTTCCCAACGCCTTGTGGATGGAAAGCCCACTACTGAAGGACCGGAGGTCCTCATCGGCGGACTAGAAACTTACGAGCCCCGTTGCCGCGAGCATTTTCTTGCCCCGTGAGCACTGCGCTGGAACTTTCCCAGGTTTGTGTGGGCTTTCCCCTTCCCCCGCGGGGCTTTCTTCCTGTTTTGGATCATCTTTCCCTTGCCGTAGGAGAAGGGGAATGGGTGAGCGTGGTTGGCCCCTCAGGCTGTGGGAAAACCACGCTACTTAGGGTCTCCGCGGGTCTGCTTCAGCCACAGGCTGGGGAAGTACGGGTGTTTGGGGGAGCGCCGCACGGGAAGGTTGCGTACATGCCGCAGGGCGATTCCCTCCTCCCCTGGCGAACGGCGCTGGGAAACATCCTCGCAGCCCGCGAGGCCGAAGGGAGAAGGGACAAGGGTGCGCAACGCGCGGCATGGCAACTTCTTTCCGACTTCGGTCTTGCTGATTTCGCCAAAAGTTTCCCCCACGAGCTTTCAGGAGGAATGCGCCAAAGAATTGCCCTCTTGCGCACGTTCTTTGCTCGCCGGGAGCTCCTCCTTTTGGATGAGCCACTTGGTGCTTTAGATGCCTTGACGCGAACCGAGCTTCAGGATTGGCTTCTTAAGGTGTGGCAAGATTTACGAAAGACCGTAGTCCTTGTGACCCACGATGTGGAAGAGGCCGTTGTTCTTTCTGATTTCGTCTGTGTCCTCAGTCCAAGGCCAGCCCGAACCATAGCCTTGTTCAACTTAAGCTTCCCTCGGCCAAGGGAGAGATCTTCCCCAGAGGTTCAGTCCGCGCGGAAGGCGATCCTCCAGAGTTTGGCTACGAGTAAAGCGAATGCGCTCCCGCACTGAATACTTAATCGCCGCGGGCGTCGTCTTCCTCATCCTTGGCCTTTGGGAGGCCGTGGTGCGGCTTCTTCACCTCCCTCCATTTGTCCTTCCCGCTCCAAGCCAGATCTTCCTCGCTTTTGCTCGGGATTTCCCTCTTCTCCTCTATCATGCCAAGGCAACACTTGTGGAGGTTGGTTTAGGGTTAGGGATTGGAACGACGGTGGGGGCTGTGGTCGCTGTGCTGGCCTTTTATTTCCGGCCCGTGGGGAAGGCGTTGACCCCTTTCCTTGTGGGCTCACAAGTGATCCCGATCTTCGCAGTGGCCCCGCTTTTGGTGCTCTGGTTTGGGTTTGGAATTTGGCCGAAAGTCGCAGTCGCCACGATGATCGTGTTTTTCCCCGTGGCCGTGAATTTTCTCGATGGGCTGCGCTCGCTTACTCCAGAGCTCGTGGAGTTCTTCCAAGCGCTGGGGGCACCGGAATTCCGGATCTTTTGGATGGTGCGGGTTCCCGGAGCTCTGCCTTTCCTCTTCTCCGCTCTCAGGGTAGGGGTAACCCTTGCCCTTGTGGGTGCAACGATTGGGGAATGGGTTGGCGCAAATCGCGGTTTGGGCTACCTCATGATCCAGGCCAATGCCCGCTTGCGTTTAGACCGAGTTTTTGCCGCCATCCTCACGTTGACCCTCCTTGGACTAGGCCTGTTTTGGGCTATCGGATTATGCGAGCGCCTTTTCCCCCGGCGCCGCTAAAATCCCAAGGATATGTATCGCCTGGTTCTCGCCCTGTGGCTGCTTGGGCTTACGGCGTGGGCTGGGGCTTTTCACATCGTGCTCGACTTCTACCCCAACCCCAACCACATCCCGTTATATGTAGCCCGTGAGCTTGGGTTTTTCCGTGAGGAAGGGGTGGAAGTGGAGTTCATCGTTCCCACCGATCCCAGCGCTCCAGCAAAGCTTGTGGCCGCCAAGGTCGCGGAGATGGGGCTCACCCCTCAAATGAACTTCTTTTTAGCACGGGAAGAAGGCCTTCCCCTTGTGTCCGTGGGGGCCCTCATCGATGGAGCCCTCGGCGGCCTGCTTAGTTTGCGGGAGTTTGGGATCGAAACCCTCCCCGATTTACGGGGAAAGCGCATTGGTTACTCCTTGGAGCCGCTGGAACCACTCCTTTGGCGAACGATGCTCGCCCAGGCCGGACTGAGCCCGCAGGAGTACGCGCTAGTCTACACGGGGATGAGTACAGTGCCCGCCCTCCTCAGTGGCGCCGTTCAAGCCATTGGTGCGTTTCGCAACTACGAACCCATAGCGGTGGAACTTTTGGGCTTTACCCCGGTTTTCTTCGCGCAGGAAGATTACGGTGTTCCCAATACCTATGAGCTGCTCTTTGTCGTGCACCCCGACACTCTAACACAAAGGCTTCCGGAGGTGCAGGGGGCTTTGCGGGCGATCGCCCGTGGCATCGAATACACGCGTGCTCATCCTGAAGAAAGTTTTTCGCTATTCGTTGGGGTGTTCCCTGAACTCGCTGATGAACTCAACCGCCGCAGTTTTGCCGCAACCCTCCCCCTCTATGCCGTGAGCACCCGACACGACGATCCCGCCCGTTGGGAGACAATGCAAACTTTCCTCATCGCCGCTGGGATGGTCAAAAAGGCCTATCCCCTGAGGGATCTTTACACCACCATAGCCCTGCCCTAGCGCAGAGCAAGCTCACCGGGTAGCTTTTCCCTTGAGGAGGTGTCCGTGAGAAAGAGGATGTGGATGGCCATTTTTGTCCTGTTCATTACTTTTTCCGCTTCGGGAGCCCCACAAATCACGGCGCAGGTGACAGAGATCATCGATGGGGCCACGATCTCCGCTCGAATCGAACGGCTCCCTTCACCCGCTCCGGCTGGACTCAACGTGGACACTGTTGTGCGTGTTCGGTACATTGGGGTACAAATCCTCAGTACGCTGGCGGAAACCGCGCAGCATTTGAACGCTATTCTTGTGGGGGGAAAACAAGTTTTCCTTGAGCTTGACGAAACAATTCGCGACGAAGCCGGCCAAATCCTTGCCTACGTCTTCCTGGACAACGATGGACGACTCATGGTCAACGCTATCCTCATTTCTACCGACGTAGCGAACTTTTCGCCTGTTCCCGGCGCGAGTCGCTATGATCCCGTTTTCTCATACTTGGACCAAGTTCCGGGAGGGCCACCAAGCCTTGCTTGTCCAGTCGTCTATTCCTGGAGTGATGCCAGCAAATATGTGGGCACAACCGCGTGCATAGAGGGACCGGTAGCAAGTGTAGGCACGAGCCGCGCCGGCGATGTCTTCCTCAACTTAGGTCGACCCTATCCTGATCCTGCTCGCTTCACCCTTTACATTCCCGCTCGCTACGTGGGCAAATTCGAGGCCAGGTTCGGAGCACGGTTTTGGACCAACATTGTGGGTCGGAGCGTGCGCGCTTTAGGCGAAATCAGACTATACCAAGGCTCTCCGGAGATCCAACTCTCCGATCCGGCGAATCTCCTCATCCTTTGAGTAATTCCCGAATGATTTGAGCCAGGCGTTTTGGATCCGCTTTTCCTTGGGCTTTCTTCATGGCCTGACCCACCAAATAGCCCAAGGCTTGCGTTTTTCCGGCCTTGTAATCCGCGAGGGCTTGGGGGTTGGCGGCGATGACCTCTGAAGCCAAAGCCCTAAGGCCTTCCTCGTCGCGCAGAAGCTCACCCTCCGCAGCCCTGACGAGCTCGGCAAGCTTTCCCTTTCCGGTAGCCGCCTGTTCCAAAAGCTCCTTCGCCTTGGCCCGCGGAAGAGCCCCCTCCTCCACCTTCCGAATGAGCAAGACAAAGTCTGCGAGGGGGACGGGAGGGTTTTCGTCTGTCCAGTAGGGCCATAATTCGGAAAGCACCCATCCTACCGCGGCTTTGGGGTTGGGAATGGCTTTTGCCACCTGTTCAAAGAAATCCGCGCGGACCGGCTCGGAAAGGAGGGCCTCGGCTTCGCGTTCAGGCACATTGAACTCTTTGGCCCACCGCGCGGCCCTCTGCCAGGGAAGTTCCGGCATCTCCTTCATCACTTCGCTTAGCCACGCCGAAGAAACCAAAAGGGGCACAAGGTCTGGATCGGGAAAATATCGATAATCATGGGCCTCCTCTTTCACCCGCTGCACGACGAGCTTGTCCGCGGCATCGTCCCAACCGAAGGTCACCTGCTCTATCCTTTCTCCGCCGCGGAGCTTTTCTTGTTGATATTCCACTGCCGCGGAAAGGGCCCTTTCCACCGCACGAAAGGAGTTCAGGTTTTTTATTTCTGTTTTCGTTCCCAGTTGGCCGGCGACAGTAATGGATACATTAGCATCACAACGAAGCTCACCTTTTTCCATATCGGCGTTGGAGACGCGTAGGTGTCTTAGCAACGTGCGCAGAGCCCGCAAAAACTCGCGGGCCTCGCGGGGGGAACGCAGATCAGGTTCGGTGACGATCTCCACAAGCGGTACTCCACACCGATTGAAATCAATCAATGTTTTGTCCGCAAGGTGAACGAGCTTCCCCGCATCTTCTTCAAGATGGAGCTCGCGAATGCGCACCGTTTTCGTTTGCCCATCAACCTTGAAGGAAAGGCTTCCTCCTGAGGCCAGGGGCATGTCACGCTGGGTGATTTGGTAGCCTTTTGGTAGGTCAGGATAAAAATAATTCTTGCGGTCGAACTGGGCTACTTCCCGGATTCTTGCCCCCAAAGCAAGGGCTACTCGCAAAGCGTACTCCACCGCTTTCTTATTGAGGACCGGGAGGGCTCCGGGAAGCCCAAGACACACAGGGCAGGTAAGGCTGTTGGGCGGGGCACCAAAATAATCAGCCCGACAGGAACAAAATAGCTTCGTCCGCGTAAGAAGCTGGACGTGGATCTCCAAACCAATTACGGTTTCCATCACCGTAAGTATACCCGGTCGCAAAAAATCGGACCTCTTGGTAGGGCTAAACTGATGCCCGTGTTCGCCGTGGCTGACCTGCTGATGCTCCGCGGGGCAGATCTTGCGTGCCCAGTCAAGCCCATGCGTTGATGAGACCAAACGGCTCAGGGACGCCGGACACCTAGCGTATCAAGTGGTACGAAGCCAAGCCATTTTAACGCGGGCTTGGGCCCGTTTGCTTGCGGCGTTTCCATACCCACCTAAGATGGAGAGGGTAAGCCCATGAATTCTAGCGCTTGGCCTGCGCACAGCGATTTTTGCTCCCCAAAAGCCTTCTCCCAGACAGCAGTGCGTACAAATGGAAGATTTTCGCGATCGAGCGCTAAACGTGGGCTTTTTCGGCGAAAAAAGAAGCGCGCCGAACTCCTACAACTTTATACGGCCAAAAACGGCTCTCTTGGGAACCGGATTCTGGGGGCGATGCCTTGCGCCTGGTTGCCGAGGTCATCCGGAAGATGGCGGATGCGGGGACGGCAGTCTGCATCATCACCCACTATCCTCGCCTTCTGGAGCAAGTCCCAACCACGAAAATTTTTGAACTCTTGAAAACAAGGCGTCCCAAAACAAGCTTGCAAAATTGTGGACAAATGGTTTGCGGGGCAGTGATGGACAAAGTTGAGACAGGCTCGCCACAGAGTTCGCGGAGCAGCCCCCTTGGAAAAGGTTTGTTAGCACGACCATTCATCGAGATCTATGGACCTCAAACAGCACAAAAGCGCGAGGCATTGATAGCATCGAACATAGAAGATTCGCATCCTCGCGACGGAGCTACCGTTTTAGACCATGTAGGCACCTGTATTCGCGTGGGCCATCATTGCGCTCAATCACTAAACCGCCTGGGTTTCGTTTTTTCTACGACACACAGGAAGACATCATGTGTGGGAGGCTCTACGCTGACCCCGGTCATCTTCGATCACTGGAAAACCTACGGAATAAGGGTCGTCTACCCAAGACTAATCTGAAAGGGGTTGAGTTCAACCCCGTTTGCGGCGATGCCGTACGGCTTGAACTCGAAGTATACACGGGCAGGGGGAAGGACGTGCGCTTCGATGGCCAAGCTATTTCGCAAGCAGCCGTGTCCGTTATCACCGAGCTTATTCAAGGCCAAAGCCTCACGGAACTGAAAGGCCTGAAAGAAAAAGAGCTCCTTTCAGCCCAAAGCGGGGTGATCTCAACTCCCTTGAACTACGCACTCTTGCCATTCCAGGGCCTTGCGCCGTGCCCTAAGCACTAACGCCGGGAACGCTTGGCCCCGCGACTGCGCCCTTTGGGTTTGCTCCGTCGCCCTGAGGTCGAACGTTCCCCAGCCAGGGCAATCACATCAGCTAAAGTGAGTTTTTCTATCTCCGCCATGAATTTGTCCTCAAGGTTTTTCCAAAATTGATAAGTTGGGCAACTCGGATCGGGCGTGAGCAGGTCCCGGCGGATCCGCCCTAAAACAAGCGTCGGTTCCTTTTCCAAAATTTTGGCGAGGTCACCAATTTTTATCGTATGCGGCTCTTTTACCAATCGGAATCCCCCAACACGCCCCTTCTGCGCATCTAGATATCCATGGGCGCGCAAATCCAAAAAGATGCGACGCAAAAAGGGCTCAGTGACTTCACATTTCCTCGCCAATTCTCGTACAGCGCTCCGACGCTCTGGAAGGAGTGCAAGTTCATAAAGTGCACGAATTCCTGTGCCTAAACGCATTCCTAAAAGCATCCTACCTCCTTGCCACTTAATGGCCGTTGATAATACCGTGCATACATTTCAAGTGTCAAAAGCGTTAAGTAATTCTCCAAGAAGAGAAAATCACGGGAAACCTTGCTTATCTTGGCTATGATTTTTCTCACAGACTTCAAGGCCAGGGAGGGCGTTTCGTGCCTGGAAAACTCGGGAGCGCAGTTGACCACAACCAGCTTGGATTTTTACCCCACGTGATCGCCGCACCGTCACATCGATGCCGTGGGCCAGAAGCTCCTGGCGGAAAAGCTCCACTTGTCCAGCATCCGGCGGCTGAAATGGCAGTCCTGGGGCGGGATTGAACGGTATAAGATTCACGTGAACTAGTCTGCCACGGAGAAGGGACGCCAAAGCTCGTGCATGGCGAAGCTGATCATTCACTCCACCCAAAAGCACGTATTCAAAGGTCACCCGCCGCCCCGTGGCCAAGATATACGCATCAACAGCGGAAATAATCTGTTTGATCGGCCAACGATCTGCAAGCGGGACAAGCTTTTTGCGCAACCGATCGTCGGGAGCATGGAGGGATACTGCCAGGTTGAATTGTCGTCCTTCTTGGGCGAAACGGAGCATGGCTGGCACCACCCCGATCGTGGAGACGGTGATGCGCCGCGCGCCGAGGTTAAACCCCCGAGGATCATTGAGGTTCAGCAAAGCTTTCAGCGTGTCCTCATAATTCAGAAATGGTTCGCCCATCCCCATGACCACCACATGCGTCACATGTTCACCCACGTCTCGGAGGGCCCGCGCAAAGTGCAACACCTGGGCAGCGATCTCCCCGGCACTGAGGTTGCGCACAAATCCCATCTGCCCAGTAGCACAGAACGTGCAGCCCACTGGGCATCCCACCTGGGTGGAGATACATACGGTCCGCCGGCCCTCCTCGCGGATGAGGACTGCCTCCACGCTTGCTCCATCAGGCAGG
This sequence comes from Candidatus Bipolaricaulota bacterium, assembly GCA_025060555.1. Lineage (GTDB taxonomy): Bacteria > Bipolaricaulota > Bipolaricaulia > Bipolaricaulales > Bipolaricaulaceae > DTER01. Next base: position 4,203 of record JANXBC010000016.1, on the reverse strand, counting down.
GCAAATAGAACTTTTTCTGTGCCCTCTTCATCACACTCGCGTACTAACACCTCAAGGGTGGAAATCAAAAAACGCTGGCCAAGCTCCTCGCGCAGAGGGAGGGGGAGATTGGTCATGGCGAAGAAATCTTGGGCCAGGTGCCGCCAGATCCATTCCCAAACCTGCCGCGCGCGATAGTTGGGCTGGCCAAGTTCTCTTAATTCCTGAACAACTTCATCAAAGGAAAAATCCAGGATCAAGCGTGGGCTCATCAAAAAGAATTATCCGCGAAATTTGGCGGGAAGGTACTGGACGGGCTAAGCTCGGGCCCAGATGGACGATCTCGTGATCCATGGCGGAACGGTTGTAACTCCACGGAGGGTTGGCCCAGCGGCAGTATATATCCGGGATGGGCGGATCGTACGGATAGGAAAATTCGCCAGCGCAGCGCGTGAATCCTGCGCAGCTCACGGCCTCCTTGTCCTCCCTGGAGGGATAGACGCCCACGTACATTTTGCTTTGCCTGTGGGAGGAACGCGCTCTGCCGACGATTTCCGCTCCGGCTCTTTGGCCGCGGCAGCCGGAGGAATAACGACCTTCATTGATTTCACTGTGGGACATAAGGAAATCCCTCTTCCGATGGCCGTGGAGCGCCGCTTGGCTGAAGCAAGTGTTTCCGCTGTGGACTACAGCCTTCACGTGGAGATGGTGGGCTGGACCGCCGACCGCCGCGGAGAAATTCAAGCTGTTCGTGACCTTGGCCTGCGGTCGTTCAAGTTCTACTTAGCGTATGCCGCCTCTGGGCGAAGGACGGACTTACGCACGCTAAAAGCCGCTATGGAAGCGATCCGGGAAATCGCGGGTGTGGCCATGATCCACGCGGAGGCCGAAGAGCTTGTGGAACCCGAAAGGGGACCGTTTCCCTGGGCAAGGCCCGCTGTGAGCGAGGAAGTGGCCATTATGACGGTTGGCATACTAGCTAGGGAGACAGGGTGTACTAGCTACATTGCCCATATCTCTTCAGCACAGGGCATTTCCGCGCTCCTTTCTGCACGACGGATGGGAGCGCCGATCATGGGGGAAACCTGTCCACATTATCTCGCATTGGATGAGCGTGTCTATGCAAAACCTGATGGATACTTGTTTTCTGTGACCCCGCCTTTACGCACCCAAAACGACCAACAAGCCTTGTGGCGTGCTTTGGCGCAGCGGCGACTGCACGCGGTGGCCACCGATCACTGCCCATTCACCCACGCGCAAAAGGAACCATTCCGCGAAGACCCGAAAAACCTCCCGTCCGGTCTTCCCGGGGTGGAGACCCTCATTCCTCTCCTTTTTTCCCTGGGAGTTGCTGAACGCCGTTTGGACCTACGGGATTTCGCCTGGTACACGGCGGAAGGGCCAGCGCGTGCCTTCGGGCTTTGGCCAAAGAAGGGGGCAATCAGGCCGGGAGCCGACGCCGATCTTGTTCTCCTTGACCCGCACGCGGTCTGGACTATCCGGGCAGCAGGGCTTCACATGGCCACAGATTTCTCCCCTTACGAGGGCTTCTCTGTGCGCGGGAAAGTCGTGGGCGTGCTCTCCCGAGGGGAATGGATTTACCGCGATGGCGAAATCCTCGCCAAACCAGGCCGTGGTCAGTTTATACCCTGGCAAGGTTGATCTTGGGTGCTTTAGTGCTTCTGCATCTTCCTCAGCTCCGTGCACGCCAGGCGGCCTTGATCTCCCCGAAGAACAAGGTGTGCATATTCCCTTGCGGATAATACTTGCTTTGCACTTCTTTCTCGACGATTTCCCCAGGATCGATGCTCACTCGGGCCACAACGCGGCATTCGTAGAGGAGGTCGCAGTCAAGCAGGACCGGTACGGAAACTTCTCGGCCTTTCTCCCAGCGAAGCCCAAGCTCTTTGAACTTGTCCACTTCGCGGCCGGATTTCTCGCCGCAAAATTCCAACTCTTTTTCCATTTTTCCTAGGGGAACATTGACGGTGAATTCGCCGGACGAAAGGAGACAGGAGTGGGTATAGCGCGAGGGCCGCACAAGAACGAGTAAAACTGGCAGCCGCCAGGCAGTGCCGAGGAGGGCCCAGCCGATGGTCATCACATTGGGTCGGCCAGCTTCGTCCACGCTAGCGAGGAAAGCCCCACCACGGTTTAGCTGTTTCTGCACCTGTGCGAAGCCTACCCATGGTTCGACTCGCCGAAAACGTGCATCCCACGTGCTCATACGCGCCTCCAAGTTGCCCGTTCAAATGGGCTTGGATAATAGCCGGCGAGGACCCCGCCACCCACAAACTCCCGCAGGATGGAGGTCGCCGGAACCTCCTCCCCTGGATAGGGAGTGAACCATTGGAGCATCCCCAAAAGGCGCTCGGCCTCCAGGCGCAACCGCGGGTGGCGCACTTGCAAAAGGAGCGGCTCAACCCGCGGCCGCAGCACGTTCCACTCATAAACTAGCGCCGAGTTGAACATCACATCGGCCTGACCTTGGTACGGGAATACAAAACGTTTCTCGCCTCGCCGCACATTGCTCCACAGAGCCAAAGTTTGTTCCGCAGGATACCCCCGAAAAGCAGCGTCCCGCACGATCCGCCGGATCAGACGCGTATCCGTGGTGGAAATGCGCACATGGTCGTCGAGATTCAGCTGGGTCAGCGCGGAAACGTAGATTCGAAAAACGGGCATCCCACAACCCTTGGGCAGGACCAGGGGATTCAAACAATGAAGGCCTTCCACCAAGAGGAGAGAATCCGTGTCGAGTTTGAGTTTCAAACCTTCTCTTCTTTGGCCGCTGGGGAAGTCGAAGTGGGGAAGAATCACCTCCTCCCCGCAGAGGAGTTTAGCCATCTGTTCGTGGAAGAGGGGGAGATCCACGGCCGAGACATCGTCGAAGTCGGTGAGGCCGCGGCGGGCCATCTCCTCCCGGGGTAGGAAGTAGTCATCGAGGGAGATGGGATAGGGCCGGAGCCCCAGAGCCAAAAGCTGGATGGCTAGCCGCTTGGTGAACGTGGTTTTTCCTGAAGAGGAGGGACCGGCAATGAGCACTATTTTCGGCACCCGCTCAGCGATAGTGCGGGCGATCTCGGCGATGCGCTGCTCGTGCAAGGCCTCAGAGACGAGGATCACCTCCGTCATTCGGCCAGTGCGGATGGCCTCGTTCACCGTCCAAACGTCGTAAACGCCCAGGAGTTCCAACCAGCGTCCGTATTCCTCAAACACCTGCCAAAGGGGCTGGTAATCCTCGATCGGCGCTAGATCAGTGGGCCGCTCCCGCCTGGGAAATTGAAGGATGAACCCGCCATGATAGGGGTGAACCCGGAAGTACCGAAGGTATCTAGTAGAGGGAACCATCGGGCCGAATAAGTACTCCCGGAAATTCCCCAGCCGATAAAGAGGGATCATGGTGGCATTGCAAGAGGAAAGGAGCGCAGCCTTTCTTGGAAAACCTTGCGCCGCGAGGATTCGGCTGGCTTCGCCCACAGGAAGAAGCTCTTTTTCGATCGGATGATCTTCCTTTACCCAGCGCTGCATCAACCCCTCAATTTGCATGAGTTCCGCCTCGGCAAAGGGAGGTCGCCCGGTTACCCGACAGAAATAACCACCGAACGGTACGGAGTGGTCGATGATGAGCCGGGCCTGGGGGAAGAGTTCCGCCACGGCCGCGGCCAAAAGGAAACTTAGGGAGCGGGTGTAGATGCGGATCCCCTCGGAATCGGTGAGGAAGATGGGGCGCACCTCGGCATCGCGCCGCAGGGGCTCGGAGAGCTCCAAAAGCTCCCCATCCACGAGGGCGGCCACCGCTGGCACCACGGGATCCGGATAGGCCGCGGCCACAAACTCCTCAAGCCGCGTGCCCACCGGTCCCTCGAGGATGCGCCCGTCGGGAAAAATCGCTTGAACGGTGTCCCTAGGCTTCCCCAGCTGAATCATGAGCAGAATTATAAACCCTTCAGCCGTTCCCAGGCCGCGCGGTAGGCCTGGAAGTCGGAGGCGGAAAAGAGCACGAACCGCACCTCCGCCAGCTTCCCGGGGTTCTCCCGCAGGAAGTCGCGCACGGTGCGCAGGGCCACCTCCGCCGCCCGGTCCACGGGGTAGCCGTAGGCGCCCGTGGAGATGCTGGGGAAGGCGAGGGTCTTGAGGCCGTGGGCGACCGCGAGGGAAAGGCAGGACCGATAGGTCTTGGCCAGGAGCTCGGGCTCGCCCTTAGTGCCGCCGTGCCAGACC
>JANXBC010000169.1 GCA_025060555.1 Candidatus Bipolaricaulota bacterium | reverse complement strand
GTCCACCACCGTTAGGGTCACCTGAAACACCCCGAGGTCGAAGTAGCTATAGACCACCACTTTCCCCTCGTCTTCCCCCCCATCCCCGAAATCCCAGAGGTACTCCACGATCACTGCATCCCGGGAGTACGAGGGCGAAGCGTCGAAGGTGAGCTCCACAAAGGGGGCTACCACGTCCGCAGGCACAGTAAACGCTGCCGCCAGCGGTTCGCCAGCCCCTAGCTCCCGCACGATGAACGTGGCTCACCGTCACACCATTAGCCCTGGTTTGGTCCCCGAAGTCCCAGTCGTAGGCGACGATCGCGCCATCGGGATCGAAGGAAGCGGAGGCATCGAACACGACCGCCTGACCGGGGTCAGCCTCGTCCACGCTCACATCGAGGACCGCAATGGGGAGCTCATTTCTCTGGAGGAAATTGCAAGCGGTAAAGAGGAAAAGCGGACTCAGAACAATCACTACAAGAGGACAACTCCTAAAACACCGCACCGACTCCCCCTAACAGAAAAATAATAGTGATTTCGGATGCATGTGTCAAGCCCTCGAAATGACTCTTTGAAACGGTTACCGAAGGAGTCATCGATTCCTCGAAATCCCGGTTACCAAAACTCAAAAGAAGGACCGATGCCCCGCATGAGTATAAGGGAGCTTGTGGAAAGTTGGCGGCCCCGGTACTTACGGGCCAGTGCAAGGAAAAGGGGCGGATCCTCGCCGGGCCCGTAGCCCTCACCGGCTACCCCCACAAGTCCACGATCCGCTCCTATACCCCTGCCACCCTTCATGCCCCCTGAACCGTCGTGCGCGCCCCTGCCTATACACCCCGGATGTGAAGGCCGCTTTCTTGAGGCCTTGGGAAGCCTGTAAGGACCTCTGTTCTAA
>JANXBC010000168.1 GCA_025060555.1 Candidatus Bipolaricaulota bacterium | reverse complement strand
TGTCCTTAGTGATCCACATGGCTGCGGAGTGTAGCCCGTTTCCGATGGGTCCAACCAGGCGGGCGTTCTGGGGCTTCGCCGGCCCCCTGGGACTGCCCTCGGGCGCGCCTTCGCGGGGGCCTCGGCCCAGGGCCAAAGTGGGGATCAAAAGCGTAGAGCGTACAATGACCGGGCCATGGCGAAGACGGGGATAAGGGAATGGGTGCCGGAGCCAAAGCAGCCCGCCGTGCCCCCGGAAGCTAAGCCCGCGGCCAAGCCCTCGGAGCAGCCGCCTGTGCAGGAGAAGCTCCTCGTGGGGCGGGAGGGAGTGGTGCACGTCATGGCCGGGACTACCTTGGCGGGGACGATGGCCTCCATGCACCAGTACACGTTCGTCCTGGAGTACGAAGGGAAGAAACTTCTTATCTACAAGCACGGGGTGAAGCTCATCGAGGGGCTGCCCGCCTAGAGGAGGGGCATTTCTTGGACGCGCGGTTTCCTGTCCTGCTTGGGGGGAGGGGCCTGGCACAGGCGGGCCAGGGCCCTGAGGTCCTCCTCGATGGCCCGGAGGCGGCCGAGGAATTCCGGGGGGAGGTCGCTGTAGCCGAGGCGGGCCACGAGGGCAGCGAGCTCGGCCACGTTCTCGGCAAGGGCAGCGAAGAGGACCCGTGCGGGAAGGTCCTCGGACAGGGCGGAGACGGCCTCCTTCACTCGGTCCGGGGCCATTCCTCCTCCTTTTTCGCGAACGCCTGGCAAACCGGGCTTTCCCTCCCCTTCTCGCGGTAGGCCCGGAGGACCTCGGTCAGGGCGAAGGCCACGAGGTCGGACTTCGTGACCTTGCGGTTCACCCGGCGCAAGTCCAGCCAAAGGTCATCCAATTCCAAGAGGAGGTCTTGGGGGAGATAAAACGTG
>JANXBC010000167.1 GCA_025060555.1 Candidatus Bipolaricaulota bacterium | reverse complement strand
GCAGCTCGCCGAGCTGATAGCGGTCTGTCTTCTTGGTCTTATCTCCATACTGATAAGCCGCCATCTTGTGGGCTTCGTCCACGATGACCAGGTCCCAGCGCGTTTCTGCGAGCGCAGCGAGGACATCGTTCTGCTTGGCGAAGTCCATCGAGGTGATGAGCTGGGGCTGGTCTTGCCAAATGTTGCGCCCCCAAGCAGCGCTCATCACTGATCGATCCACGACCATGAAGTTTTCCTCAAAGCGCTCTTTCATCTCGCGCTGCCACTGATCTTTGAGATGCCCCGGCACGACGATGAGCGTGCGCTGCACCAGCCCGCGGTACTTGAGTTCCTTAATGAGCAATCCCGCCATGATGGTCTTGCCCGCGCCAGGGTCGTCCGCTAAGAGAAAGCGGATGCGCGGGCTGCGCAACAGGTAGTGGTAAACCGCCTCGATCTGATGAGGCAAGGGATCAACTTGGGCAACGCTGACGGCGAACAGGGGATCAAACTGATGCGCCAGGCGAATGCGGTGAGCTTCTATAGCGAGGAAGAATGCCTCGCCGTTTCCCGAGAACTCCTGCTCGGAAGGCGTGATGACCCTAACCTGAGCCAAGTCTGTCGAGGAGAGGAGGCGGTCGTAATGCTGCTGGCTCTTCAGGCCAAGCGCGTGCACTTTGATGTACTTGCCAAGCTGCTGCACTGTGATCACACGCACTGGCTCTGGCCAGAAGGGTGCCTCCAAGACATCGTTGGGTTGAATGTTGCGCTCAACCATGACAGTTCCCTCCGTAGGTTCGTGCGGCGGGTGCTGTTGCGGTTGGTCGCTGCCTCGCGGGGGAGCAGCAACCGATTGCGCAGGTAAGTGAGGTAGGAGTGGATGCCGAGCTGCCAGGTGTCGCGGTAGGCTTTGATCTGCTCGGGTT
>JANXBC010000166.1 GCA_025060555.1 Candidatus Bipolaricaulota bacterium | reverse complement strand
TTCCCCAGAAAACTCACCACGCTCAACATGCTGAAGCAGCTCGTCGGAACTGCTACCGAAGGGTTTATCGGTTCCTCAAAACCCGGTTCACCAAATCGCGCAGAAGGGACCAATCAATCCGCATGAGCCTATAAGGGAGCTTGTGGAAGGTTGGCGGCCTCTGCTTTCAGGCCGGCCGCGAAAAAGCCGGCCTCGAAAGGTTCATGGCTCCCACCGGTACCCTTTAGTGGAATGGCATGGAGCTTCTTTCGGGCTAAACTTTTGGGCCATGCTCGATCTGCGAAGGATTCGTCAGGATCCGGAGGGCATTTTGGCGCGCCTGCGCCGCCGCAACCCCAATTTGAACTTGAGCCGCCTCCTTGCCCTCGATGAGGAGCGCCGGAAGCTCCAAAAAGAAGTGGACGAGATCCGCCGCCGCCAAAACGAGGGCTCCGAGCGCATCGCCGCCTTAGGCCGCGGCGACCCCGCCGAAAAAGAAAGGCTTCTTGCCGAGCTCAAGGAGCTTGCTCAAACCCGCAAAAGTTTGGAGGAGCGCTTGGCCCAGGTGGAGGAGGAGCTGGAGTCCGAGCTTTTGACTTTGCCCAACGTCCCCCACGACTCTGTGCCCTTGGGCACCAAAGACGAAAAGGTGGTGCTGCGGACCTGGGGCGAGCCGCCCCGCTTCGACTTCCCGCCCCAGCACCACCTGGCTCTGGCCCAAAAGCTTGAGCTTTTGGACATGGAGCGCGCGGCCAAGCTCGCCCAGTCCCGCTTTCCCCTGTACGTGGGCGAAGGGGCCCGCCTGGAGTTCGCCCTCCTCCATTGGATGCTGGAGCTCCACGTGCGGGAGCACGGGTACATTCCAGTGCTTCCGCCCATCCTCGCCAACCGCCGCTCCTTCCTGGTCTCCGGGCAGCTGCCCAAGTTCGCCGACG
>JANXBC010000165.1 GCA_025060555.1 Candidatus Bipolaricaulota bacterium | reverse complement strand
CTTTCCCAAAAAGCGCTACCGGGCCCTTGTTCGTGGTAACTACATGCTTTCCGGAGGAAAGGGCGAAGCGGATATGCCCAGCTGCGGGTTCTCCCGTACGGAGATCCGTAGGCGTCAGTTCCAACACCACATCTGCTCCAGAGTCTTTTATGACCGCCAATGCGCTCAGCTCATCTGTGCTCCTCCCAAGCTCAGAAAGGTTCTGATTATTCCGCCATGCATCGGCAATGACTTTTAAGTCCAACCCGTCAGGGTTAAGAATGGTACCGCGGCGGATGTCATGGATGGCTACGACCTTTGGCGCGAATCCAAAACGCTCCTCTAGCCACGGCCGATGTCTTCGGAGGACCTCAATAAACCCATAACCTACATTCCCATAACCGATGAGACAAAGCTTCATACCCTCCGCAGTATACTGAAGCCTCAGCTGCTTTGCCTGGTTTAAAAACCCCACAAAAGCTCATCAAGTCCGTAGTTCATCCCGCTTTTCATGGCGCTTCTTTGGCCATTTGCCGGGAGTTTGATTTTGTATAATTAGGTTGGCCATGGAGAGGGAGCGATACGTCAATACTTCTTTGGCTAAGGCACTACAGGTGCTGGATCTGTTTGATGGAATTGAAGGAAAACTTAGCCTCTCAGAAATTGCACAGCGCCTGCGGACACGCCCGGGGAGCATCTACCCGATCGTTTACACCCTTCACAAGTTTGGCTACCTTGAGCGGGATCCTGAGACCAAGAAGTACAGTTTGGGGTTGCACATTTTAGCTTTAGCCAACCAAATTTTGTCCTCTTTGGACATCCGAGAGAAGGCTAAACCCGTTCTAAAACGTCTCGCCCGGGAACTCGAGGTGAACACGCATCTTGCTGTTCTTTACGAAGGAGAGGTTTTATATTTGGATCGGGAGGAGGCTGCGCCGAGCGTGGTAATCCCTTCGGTGATCGGCCGGCGGGTTCCCCCGCACTGTACAGCGCTGGGAAAGGTTTTATTGGCGCATAATCC
>JANXBC010000164.1 GCA_025060555.1 Candidatus Bipolaricaulota bacterium | reverse complement strand
CAGGTCCTCCTTCAAGCGCCGCAGGAACAGGGGGTTCTCGCGTCGGCGTACCGACTCCTCCAATAGGCCAGTCCTGGCGAACAGGCCGGGCTCCAGCAGGTCGAGGAAGAGGAGGAAGTTCTCGGGGTCGCCGCGAGGAGGGGTGGCGGTCAGGAAGAGGAGGAAATGGCTGGTGCGCGACAGGAGTTCGCCCAGACGGTAGCGCTCCGTCTTGGTGGTCTTGCCCTCGCCATAGCGGTAGGCGGCCATCTTGTGGGCCTCGTCCACCACCGTCAGGTCCCAGGTGGCCTCGGCCAGTCCCGCCAGCACGTCCTCCTGCTTGGCGAAGTCCATGGAGGTGATGACCTGGTCGTGCTCCAGCCAGACGTTGCGGCCCCAGGCCCCCTCCACCGCCGCCCGGTCGATGACGGTGAAGGGCTCGTCGAACCGCTCCTTCATCTCCCGCAGCCACTGGTCGCGCAGATGGCCCGGCACCACCACCAGGGCGCGGCGCACCAGGCCCCGGTACTTGAGCTCCTTGAGCAAGAGGCCGGCCATGATGGTCTTGCCGGCCCCGGGGTCGTCGGCCAGGAGGAACCTTATGCGGTGGTTGCGGAGCACGTGGTGGTAGACCGCCTCCACCTGATGGGGCAGGGGGTCTATCTGCGAGACGTTGACCGCTAGCAGCGGGTCGAACTGGTAGGCGAGGCGGATGCGGCGGGCCTCCAGGCCGAGGAAGAAGGCCTCGGGCTCGGCACCGAAGTCGCCGACCATAGCCTCCCCTCGCCGCACCGTCGCCAGGTCGGCGGGCTGAAGCACCCGGGAGTAGTAGCGTCGGTGGTGGAGGCCCACCGCCTCCACTAACATGCTGCTGCCCAGGTCGCGGACGGTGAGGACGCGCACCGGCTCCGGCCAGAAGTCAGCCTCGAGGACATCGCCGACCTTCGGCGTCGCTGCGGTGTCCATCCCGGCCAGCCCTCGGGCTTCCCTCTTTGAATGGCCGGATTCGCCGCCGCTAGGGGCGTGATAAGGCTGCCACCAGTCTA
>JANXBC010000163.1 GCA_025060555.1 Candidatus Bipolaricaulota bacterium | reverse complement strand
GGTAGCCCCTGCTCCATAGACCACTGGGACTTTTCCGCACAGGATTTGGGCAAGGGTTTGGGCAGCGTTTTCATTCTGCTCCGGGGTGCAGGCGTCGCGCAGCCTGCGGAGAGAAGCTAGAACAGCAGAAGGCTTTTCCCGCACGTATCCCAAGCGGGCGAAGCACCCAAGGAGGGGAAAGAGCACGAACGCCAAGGCCTCCCGGGGCTGAAAACCGGGAGGAATGGGGACCCACGGGATTTCCCGCTCCTCACACAGGGCGGCCAGGGCCCCGCCGGTGGTGAGGGCCACGGCCCGCTTGGTCCGCCGCAGCCCCTCCCGAAAGGCCTGGAGCGTCTCCTCCGTCTCGCCCGAGTAGGAGATCGCGATGAGCAAAGTGTCCGCGTTCACCCACGGGGGAAGGACGTAGTCCCGCACGGTCGCCACGGGCACGGTGGCGAAGCGGGCGAGGAAGTCCCCGGCAATGGCGGACCCGCCCATGCCCAAGACCACAGCGTTCTTGAAGCCCTGCACCCCGTTGGGGACGCGACACGAAAGCCCTAAAGCACGCTCGACTTGCTCGGGGAACTCGCGCAGGGTCTGAAGCATCCTTCCCTCGTCCAAGGAGAGGAGCTCTTTCCAGCTGGGCATGCTTGAAGTTTACCCCATCAGCCCGGGTTCTGCGCCACTACCACGAGCCGGCGCGCCTCAAAGCCATAGGGCGACATATCCAGCCCGCCATACGCGGCGCGATACTTCCAGCCCGCTTCCTGCAACATGCGGATGAGCTCATGCAAAGAGTAAGTGCGGAGGTTCACTGTGGCCTCCCCGGCATAACGCCATCCATTTCCCTCGGGCAGGAAGAAAAGCCAGCGAGAAGAAAGGCGGGATTTCTCAAAGTCGAAGGTATTTTCTTGGACAATCATGTGGCTTTCGGTCTTTGTGACGATCATGGGCTGGAAGAACCGCATAAGCCAATCACGAGAAAAAGCGTCTAAGACGAAAATTCCGCCTGGCCGCGTGAGCTTTCGCGCGGAGGTGAGGAACTTTTGAT
>JANXBC010000162.1 GCA_025060555.1 Candidatus Bipolaricaulota bacterium | reverse complement strand
GTTTTGGCCTCACGGAGAAAATGGCGGAACGGAGCAACCGTTACCGAAACCCTCAAGCGCGTGCCCTGGCCCATCGTGCCCTTCGTGCTCTCCCTCTTCGTCACGGTGTACGCCCTCGACCGCCACGGGGTGACGGCCCTCTTGGGCCAGGGGCTGTACGCGCTGAGCGGGGGCTCGCCCCTCCTCCTTGTGCTCCTGTTTGGGGTGGCCTCGGCCCTGAGCGCCAACCTCCTCAACAACATCCCCATGACCTTGGCCTTCGCCACGGCCCTGCGGGCCGTGCCCCGGGAAGCCGTTCTTCCTGCAGCCCTGGCTACAGCTGTGGGCTCAAACCTCGGGGCCAACCTCACCCCCATCGGCGCTTTGGCTGGAATCATGTGGATGACAATCCTTACAGGAAAAGAATTCCGCATCACGTTCAAACAGTTCATGAAATACGGATTCCTTGTCACACCGCTGAGCCTCCTTGCTTGCCTTGGAGCCCTTGCCCTGGAGTTCGTTTTTTAAGGCAAAAATAGATAAAGAGGCTCTTTTCTACTGATCGCAAACATCATCTTCGTCCTTGACTCGGCTCGCCAGCGAGGATATTTGCGGCAAAGCTTGGCAAAACAAAGAGCGAGGCATCTTGGCCGAGTTTCTAAAAATGTTCGGCCTTGCTCAACCAAACCCTATGGTTTATAGAGCTCCAAGCGAAGCTAAGCTTTGGCAATTTCCATCTTCATGGCCACGAGGCCGGAAAGGAGCTTGGGATAAAAGTCCGTGGACTTCTGGGGCATGGGCTCGCCCGCATCCGCCACGGCCAGCACGTCCTCCACCTGGGTGGGATTCAAAAGAAAAGCGATCTGGCCCTTCCCCTCGTCCATGAGGGCCACGGCCTCCTCCGCGGTGTGCGTGTACTCCACGTTCGTCCCCCGGGCTAGCGTCTCCTCGTCGATCCCCAGGACCTTCTCCAGGATGGCCTTGTGCAGGATCGCCACATCCAGGCGCTTCCAGGCGGGGGCGTGCGCGCCGGGCACCACTTCCTCCGGGTTTTTCTTGAGCCGA
>JANXBC010000161.1 GCA_025060555.1 Candidatus Bipolaricaulota bacterium | reverse complement strand
GCTTCGCTAAAGTCTACGGAGCTTGGCATGGGGTGGAGGGCCTTCTGCGCGAAGAACTCCTCGACCTTTCCGCCCAGCCACGGGAGGAGATCGCGCTTCTGCGTACCACTCCTGCCGCCGGGGCCATCGGGACCACCCGCTATAGATTCAAGGACGAGGAAGACCTGCAGCGGATCATCGCGGTTCTGCAGGCCCATGACATCGGCTACCTCTTTGGGATCGGGGGAAATGACACGCAGGAGGTATGCCTGCAGGTGGCGGAAGCTGCGAAGCGTGTAGGATACGAGCTTTGTGTGGTGGGCATTCCTAAAACGATCGACAACGACTTAGGGGATCCTGAGCTGCGTCAGGTGGATCATACCCCGGGGTATGGATCGGTAGCGCGGTATTGGGCATGGACTGTACAGTGCTTAGAAGAGGAAAATCGTGGCTCGGCCCCGGTGGACCCTGTGTTGGTGGTCCAAGCCATGGGACGAAAAATTGGGTTTATCCCTGCAGCCGCGCGGCTTGCGGATCCCGAGCGGGAATTTCCTCTCCTCATCCTTTTCGCCGAAGCCCCGCTTTCCCTAGAAGCGGTGGCTGACGCTGTGGCCGATATGGTGCGACGGAGGGGCCGGGCCGTGGTCGTAGTGTCCGAGGGCTTTCCCGTAGGGGAAATCGGAGCCCGCACCGATGCCTTTGGCCATGTGGCTTTCTCTGCGTCCCGGCTTTCCGCCGCCCAGGCGCTCGTGAACTTTCTTAACGACGCGGGGCTTCCGGCCCAGGGCCATGCCCGTGGACAGCTGCCAGGCACGGAACAGCGCGACGCTGTTCTTTACGCTTCTCCCGTAGACCTAGAAGAGGCCTACGCTGTGGGGCAAGTGGGCGTCGAACTGGCCGCGCAAGGGGTTTCGGGCGTAATGGTCACCATACGTAGGGCCGCCGGCCCCGTCTATCGACCGGAATATGGGGCCATCCCCCTTTCCGAAGTTGCTGGAAAGGATCGCCCCTTCCCGAGGGACTGGATCCACCCCTCGCGGGTGGACGTCACCGACGATTTCGTGCGCTATGCCCGCCCGCTTTTG
>JANXBC010000160.1 GCA_025060555.1 Candidatus Bipolaricaulota bacterium | reverse complement strand
GCTTCAATGTGGGCAGCTAGTTCAGAAAAAATCTCGGGATCGACGTCCGCGCGGTCCTGGGTGGATGCGTAAACGATGAGAACATCGCTCTCCTCCCCAGGGATTCCTTCGGGGAGCAACACCTGGAACCACGCACCAACGGGAGGTTCTCCGACGATCTTTCCTTTGGACGAAGGGGCCAGGGGGTGGAATGGGGGGAGGTGGATATCCCAGGTCCCATCCGCCCAGTAAAGGTGGGCAAACCCCAGGGGGTTAGGATGGACCAGGCGATACGCCTCCACAGGGACGCCCCGCTGGCGGAGTTCCGCTGCGGCCTCTTCGGGCCCTGGGGAGAGGCCCTCCGGGACGGACAGGCCCGTGGGCAGCCAAAAAAGCTTGTACGCTTTGAGGTAGGTCCCCACCAATTCTGAGAAGGTCATGGCTTACCCCCGTCCTCTAAACCTTTGCGCACCGCCCCCAGCACGAGGTTCAACAAATCCTGATCGTTTTTAACCTTATGCCACTCTACAGACCTAGGAAATTTCGACTGCAACTGAGGAAGATCTTTGGAATCTTCGGTGATTAGAAAAACGAAAATCCGATGGGAACAGGCAAAGGAGGTCATCGCCTGGACCACCTCGTCCAGGTTAGAGATGGCCATGTCCGAGATGAGAAGGATGTCCACAGGGCCACGCGCTTGGTGGAGGATTCTCTTGATGGAATCGGGATGAACGGTGGTTCCCCCGTTCTGGTAGGCCACAAGATACTTCTCCACTTTCACGCGGTCGCGGGTGAACTCGAGGATCAGGTCTTCCGAGGAAAAGTTGATCACGGCCACCCTGCTCCCGTGGTCAAGATAGGTGAGGGCCGCCACGATCCCAGCTAAAACGGCATAGGATACGGACTCACAGGGGTTCGTCATCGAGCCCGAGGAATCAATGAGAATAAGGAGGTCCGGAAGGGATTGGCGGACCAGGTTGCTTTCCCGCCCGGACCTCAGCCACTTCTTCGTCAGGCCCGGGGTGCAGACCCGCCCGAAACTTGCTAGCGGTGCCAGCCGATCGATCCCGTCTTCAGGTGTCCAATTT
>JANXBC010000015.1 GCA_025060555.1 Candidatus Bipolaricaulota bacterium | reverse complement strand
CCGTGCGGAGAAATCCAAGACCCGCCGGCACCTCACGGAGTTCTGGATGGCCGAGGCCGAGGTGGCCTTCCTCGACCACGAGGGGAACCTCAAGCTCCAAGAGGACCTCGTGCGCTACATCGTGGAGTACGTGGTGAGCGAGCGGCGGCGCGAGCTTTTGGCGCTGGAGCGGGACCCGGAGCTCCTCCTGCGGGAGGTGCGGGAGCCCTTCGCCCGCATCACCTACCGGGAGGCCATCGACATCATCCGCGCCCACGGCGTGGCCATCGCGTACGGGGACGACTTCGGCGCGCCCGCGGAGGACGCCCTCTCCGCGCACTTCGGCCGGCCCGTGTTCGTGGAGCGCTACCCCAAGGAGATCAAGCCCTTTTACATGAAGCGGGACCCCCGGGACCCCTCCGTGGTGCTGAACGCGGACCTCATCGCGCCCGAGGGGTACGGGGAGATCATCGGCGGCTCCCAGCGCGTGGACACGGAGGAGGAGCTTATCGCCCAGCTTCAGGAGGCGGGGCTGCCCTTGGAGCCGTACCGGTGGTACATCGACCTGCGCAGATGGGGTTCAGTCCCACATTCCGGGTTTGGTCTCGGAGTAGAGAGGACTGTGGCTTGGGTAGCGGGTGTGGAGCACATTCGGGAGACAATCCCGTTCCCAAGGATGCTTGATCGTCTTTATCCTTGACCGAAGGTGGGGGGGCGGCTACACTGATGGAGGGCAGCCGAGGAACAAAAAGGCTGACCTGAATTTAATTTTCATAGAAAGGCGGCTGCCCATGTTCGGGCAGCCGCCTGCCCCCCGGTCGTCCTGGCCTTAAGCCTTCCGCACTTTGAGCTCGCCCTTTTCCTCGACGGCCTTGAGTTTCTTGCTCACAAGGGTCTTCAGGTTCTTGCCAGGCTTGAAGGCCGGGACGACCTTCTCCGGTACGGTGATGCGTTTCTGGGTCTGGGGATTGATGCGCTGGGAGCGCTTGCGCGCCCGCACCTCAAACTTCCCAAACCCGGTGAGGAGCACGGGCTCGTTGTTGGCCAGGGCCTCGGTGACAATATCCACCGTGGCGTCCAGGGCCTTGCGTGCGTCTTTCTTGGTGAGCCCAGCCCGCTGAGCAATGCGATCAACCAGCTCGGCCTTGTTCACTCGTGATCACCTCCTTTCGCACCAGTTTCTAGGAGTATAGTGGGGTCTGGATGTAGCTGTCAAGTAGGGTGGCGATCCCTTGGGGGTTCCCGGTCGGCCTTGCGGGGTATTGGCCGGATCGGTAAAGTAGGTGCGGAAAAACTCGCAAAGGAGGAGAACCTGTGGCCGGCGAAATGCGCAACTATGAGGTCGTTTATATCCTCCGCCCGGACCTCGATGAGGTCCAGCGGCGGGAGAAAATGAACAAGGTGGAAACGCTGATCGCCCAGGAAGGCGGACAAGTCAAAAAGACGGAGGAATGGGGTCAACGAATCCTGGCCTACGAAATAGAGCACTTCCGTGAGGGCTATTATGTGCTTGTGAACTTCTCCCTCCCCGCGGAGCGGGTGGAGAGCTTTCAACAACGACTGGGCATGGATGACGCCTTTCTGCGCTATCAGGTGATTCGGGTGGATGAGGAGACATGAGTGACGTAAACCGGGTCATCCTCACCGGCCGGCTTACTTCTGATCCAGATCTGCGCTATACCCAGTCCGGAAGGCCGGTGGTGCGCTTCGATTTGGCGGTGAACCGGCGATGGGTGAACCCGGAGACAGGCCAACCCGAGGAGGAAGCGACGTTTGTGCCGGTGGTGGTCTGGGGTAAGCAAGCGGAAACCTGCGCGGCCTATCTGCGCAAGGGCCGCCAGGTCGCGGTGGATGGTCGCCTGCGCATCCGCTCGTTTGAGACCCAAAACGGCGATCGCCGCCGGGTCACGGAGATCGTGGCCCAAACCGTGCATTTCCTCGGTCCCAAACCCGAGGCTCCGGAGGCCCCTGAACCTCCGGTGGCAGAGGAACCTTATCCGGAAGAGGAGGTGCCGTTTTGAGCGAGAAATCCAGGACTTGTCGCGCTTGTCAGAAAGGGGTGGAGCTCACGTATAAGAAACCCGAGGTGCTCAAGCAATTCATGAATCGGCGCGGAAAGATTTTGTCTCGGCGTATCACCAAACTTTGCGCGAAGCACCAGCGGGTTTTGGCTACGGAGATCGACCGGGCGCGCAAGCTCGCCCTCTTGCCATACGAGGAGTTGCCCTAGTCCATGCTCCCGACCACCGTCCTCCTTTTCGACCGAGGGGGACTGGACCTGGTCGCGCGGGTGCGCACAGCCAGTGCCAAGAGCGTGGTGGAATGCCTCCGCAATTTGGAGCAGGTGGAGGAAATCGTAATAGCTACGGGTAGTCCGGCGGCGTGGGAAGGTGTGCCCTGCACAGTGGCCCTGGACCCGCCGGGGGAATGGCATTTTGGGGCGCGGTTTGACGCCCTCATCGCCCAATACCACCCGCAAAGAGTTCTGTATCTGGCGAGCGGCGCAGGGCTCCTCTTCACCGAAGCAGACTGGCACCGCATTCTGCAAGCAGACCTCGGTGCCCCTTTCGCCGTGCTCAACAACTTCTACTCCACCGATCTTGCTCTCATTGTCCCCCCTTGGCCTGTCCCCGACCTCACCCGCGATAACCCCCTGGGCATGAGACTTTGGCAAGCTGGCTATAGTTGCTATGAGCTTCCTCGCTGTGCGGCAACGCAATTGGACATCGATACGCCGGGAGAGCTCCAAATCCTTGCTTTGCACCCAGAACTCCCGCCTGCGGTGCGGGAAGCGCTGGCCGAGGTCCCAACTACCCGCGCCAAAGCCCTCCTTGAGGCCATCGTTGATCCGGAAGCGGAGGTGCTCCTCCTTGGCCGGGTAAGCGGGCATCTTCTGCGCTTTTTGGATCAGGAAGCAGCCTGTCGGTTCCGGGTCGTGTCCGAAGAGAGGGGGATGGAGGCCAGCGGCCGGGCGGAGCGGGGCGCCGTGTTCTCTCTCCTTGGGTCTTGGGCCGAGCACATGAGCCCAAGCAGCCTCGTGCGGACATTGAGCAAATTGGGCGACGTGGTCATATGGGATATTCGCGTACTCATGGGACATTTTGGCATCTGGCCGCCCCCAGAGGAACGCTATGCTTGCGATCTTCTCCGCTATGAAAAGGTTAGGGACCCACGTCTCCGGGAGCTCGTGCAAGCTTGCGCCGAGAGTCCTACCCCCTTCCTTCTTGGTGGCCATTCCCTCGTCTCAGGGGGGATGTATTTGGCTGTGGAATTAGCCTGGCGGAATAGGGATCGGGAGCCACGCTTTCGTCCCTTACCATTTGGTGGATAATCCTTGAGGTCTATGGATACAAGCATTTGGAAGCTGGGTTTGGCGGAGATCGACCGTACTGTGGCTGAGCTTGCGGCGGCGGAGGAGCGGCGGCAAGAGGAAAAAATAATCCTCATCCCATCAGAATCATTGACGCCAAAAGCTGTGCGGGAGGCGTTGGGATCCGCTTTCACTTCCATTTATGCTGAGGGTTACCCCCGTGAGGAAACGCTGCGGTTACTGGAGGCTCGCCTCGCTGATATCGCTGAGCAACTTGCGTATTACCGGCGCTACAGCGATCGCCGGTTTTACAAGGGGGTGGAGTTTGCCGATTTGGTGGAGGCCCTTGCTTGCCGCCGGGCCGCGGAATGTTTTGCCACAGAAGATGTCCCCCCAGAGGCGATTTTCGTGAACATCCAAGCCCTTTCCGGCGCCGCCGCAAACCTCGCCATCTATGAAGCCCTGCTTAAACCTGGGGATACCCTCATGGCCATGGACCTCACGCAAGGTGGGCACCTCTCGCATGGCTCGCCCTTCCACGTATCCGGGCGGCGGTACCGTATCGTGACTTATGGTGTGGACCCCAAGAGCGAAAAGCTTGACTACGACCAGATTGCTGATCTCGCCAAGAAAGAAAAACCCAAAATGATCGTGGCTGGCTACACCTCCTACCCCTGGGCACCGGACTGGAAGATATTCCGCGAGATTGCATCTTCTGTGGGGGCCTTCCTTTTCGCCGACATCGCGCACACCGCGGGAATGGCCATCGCTGGGGCCTATCCCACCCCCGTGGGATATGCTGATGTGGTCATGTTCACCACTCATAAGACCCTCTGTGGCCCACGCGGGGCAGTGATCCTCTCGTTCGACCCGGAGATCGCCGCACGCATTGACCAAGCTGTGTTCCCCGGCGCCCAAGGCGGACCGCACGTGAACAAATTCGCAGGGATTGCCGTAGCTTTTGCTCTCGCCAAGACCCAGGAATTCCGGCGCCTCATGTTCAAGATCGTGGAAAACGCTAAAACGTTAGCCGAGGCGCTGAAGCAGGAGGGTTTGCGGCTTTGTTATGGGGGAACGAATACACATCTCCTTGTCCTGGATCTCAGGGCTGTTACCACCAAGAACGGAAAGCCCCTCATGGGGGAAATCGCCGCGCGCATCCTAGATCTTGCTGGGATCGTGGCCAATAAGAACACCATCCCCGGTGATACTTCCGCCGCCGACGCCCGTGGGATCCGCTACGGCACCCCTTGGGTCACCCAGCGGGGCATGGGCGAACAGGAGATGCGAGAGATCGCGGCCATAACGAGGCTGGTGCTTACGGAAATCCGGCCGTTCACTTACTATGGCGTACGCAGCCCTCTGCCACGCGGAAAAATCCCGCTCGAAGTGCTAAAGGAAGCTCAAGAGCGCGTACAGAAGATCCTGGCAAGGTTTGGTGTGGAAACCAAGCTTCCGGTAAGGGCGGGAACACATAATCCACAGGAAGCGAGAGCTTTCCTTGTCCGCGGAGGACGCGCTGCTTACCTCCTCCACGAGTCCGCCACCGCCCATATTCTCCGCCTAAAGGAGGGGGAAGCCACCCGCACGCTCTTTCTGAGCCCGGAAGGCACTGTGCTGGCTGAGGCGGTGATCGGCCGCCTCACCGATGACGAGCTTGGCCGCGGCCGTTTCCTGGTGATCACCCCCCAAGAACGCGCGGAGCCCTTGCGCACATGGCTTTCCGCCCTGGCCGATGGATATGTCCTTTTCGACGAAGACATTTATCGAAAGGTACAAGGGCCCGCGGTAGTGGAGGATTTCACGGGAAGCGTGGAATTCGAGGTGGACGGAAAAATCTTTCGGGTGAGCAACGGTTATGCCCAGGGAAAATTCCTCGGCATCAGCGGATCGGCACAGGAAGCGCAAAGAACATGCCCCCAACTCTTCGCACTCGCTAAGCCTTATTTCGTGGGAGGGAAAGGATTACGCGGAGAGGGGAGGAAAACCCCGTATATACCGGAAGCGCCAGCCCCGGCCATTTCTGAAACACCACTCAGTTCTTGGCATAGGAAGGCCGGCGCGCGCATGGGACCATTCGCAGGCTATGAGATGCCCCTTTGGTACACCTCGGCTTTGGCCGAACACAGGGCTGTGCGCGAACGCGCTGGCCTTTTCGACCTCGGCCACATGGGGATTTTCGAGGTCTCCGGGCCCTACGCCGAGAGTTTCCTTAACCTCGTGACCACTAACTATGCCGGTTGGCTCCACCCTGGCCAATCGCAGTACGGATTTCTGCTGGACCCGGAGGGCCAAGTCATCGATGACCTCATGGTCTACCGTGTGGACAAGGACAAGTTCATTTTGATTGTCAATGCCGCCAACGCCTCGAAAGACTGGGATTGGCTCAATGCCGTTAACGATGGCCGCGCTCTTTTGGATCCCAAGCGGCCATGGATCGAACCAGATGGTCCGGTGAACTTGCGGAACCTCAAGGAAGGTGCGGATGGCCTCGTGAACCTAGCCCTCCAAGGCCCGGCCTCCCGCGCCATTCTCCTCAAACTCCTCGCTGGGCGTGACAAACATCGCCTCTTGGCCTTGCGCCGCACCGAATTCTTGGAAGTAACGCTTTTTGGCACCCCGATCATTTGTGCTCGTACCGGTTACACCGGCGAGGCGTTGGGCTACGAGCTTTTGGTACCAAAATGCGCAGCGCAAACAGTTTGGGAGGGACTACTCGACGCTGGCAGGGACCAAAACCTCACACCTTGTGGTCTTGCTGCTCGCGACTCACTGCGCACAGAAGCGGGCCTTCCCCTATATGGCCATGAACTAGCTGGTCCCCTGAATATCCTTCCCCATGAGGCGGGATTTGCGCCGTATGTGAAGCTGCACAAAGCGTTCTTCGTGGGACGGGACGCGTACCTCCACGCTTTAGAGAATTGGACGCGGGAAGTGGTGCGGTTTTCTGTGGGACCTGGGCACCGCCCAATTCGAGCCGGAACCCCTGTGGTAGACCGCACAGGTACAGTGGTGGGGGCGGTCACAAGCAGTGTGGTGTTGGAAGATGGACAAGTGGGGATGGCATTGGTCCCTCGCGAACTCGCCTCACCGAAAACCCCGCTAGGCTTCGTTATCAGCCCAGCTTCTTGTGAGGAAATTCGCCTGGGAACCCGTCTTCCTCTGATCATTTGGGGTGAGGTGGTGCCGCGTTTCCTTCGCCGGGAAAACCCATTCTACCCAGGGGAAGAGTGATCAATCTTCCTCGCTCTCCTCCACGCTTTTCTTGATCTCCTCGAGCCGTTTTTGCACAAGATGAAACAGGGAACCTTCGGGATATTCACCGTTTTCATTGGGCGTCCCAGCAGGCATCCCCGAGAGAAGTTCCACCACTTCCTCCACGCTGTCGCAAGCCCACACGTGGAATCTCCCTTGGGTAACGGCCTCTACGACCTCTTCAGGAAGCATGAGTTCGTCAGCGTTTCGCCGCGGGATCACCACCCCCTGTTCTCCGGTCAATCCCAGCTCCTTACACACCAGGAAGTGACCGTATATTTTTTCGTTGATTCCACCGACTGGCTGTAAATTCCCTTTTTGGTCGATGGCCCCCGTGACGGCGATGCCTTGTTTGAAGGGCACACCGGAAAGGGCGGAAAGGAGGGCGCAAAGCTCCGCGACAGAGGCGGAATCCCCCTCGATCCCGGAATAGGCTTGCTCCATGGCTAGGCTCGCGCTGAGGGTCAAGGGGTTCTTGAACGCGAATTTCTCACCAAAATAGGATTTGAGGATCATCACCCCTTTGGTATGAATCTTCCCCCCCAACTCCGCCTCGCGTTCGATATCGACCACTCCAGATTTGCCGGCGAAGACATTGGCTGTAACCCGCTGCGGACGGCCAAAGGCAAAATCCCCTAAATCCACCACGGCTAAGCCGTTGACCTGCCCCACGGCGGTGCCATGCAATTGAACCAGAATTTTCCCGCGCCGGATCCACTCACGAACCCTTTCGGCAAGAAGGGATTGGCGGCTTTTCCCTTTTTCTATAGCTAGCCGCACGTGTGCGGCCTCCACCGTGCTCGCACCCAAGCTGCGGGCCCAAAAGCTCGCTTCCTCGATGAGGGCAGTAAGCGCTGCGAATCTTGTGGAAAGCTTCCTTTGATCGCCCGCGAGTTCCGCGGCGTACTCCACAACCCGGGCCACTCCTTCGGGCGTGAACGGCAAAATCTCTGGGTTCTCAAGGCTTCGGGCCCGGATGAAGCGGGCAATGGCCCAAGCCGCCTCTTCCGTCCACGGCATTTCCATATCAAAGTCCGCACGAATCGTGAAGAGCTTGCGGAAATCCTCATCATAAAAGTAGAGAAGGTAATAAAGCCAAAGAGGACCGATGAGGATCACCTTGATCTGAAGGGGTACAGGTTCGGGACGCAACCCCTCTGTGGAGGCGTAGCCCAGCATTTGAGCCGGGTCCTCCACCCGGATCTCCCCACTTTTCAGGGCGATTTTCAACGCGTCCCAGGAAAGCGGGAACCGCAGGAGGTTCAACGCGGAAAGGACGAGATAGCCACCGTTGGCCCGGTGCAGGGCGCCAGGCCGGATTTGGGTGAAATCCGTGGTCACCACGCCAAACTGCACACGGCGCTCAATGGTGCCGAAAAGATTTATGTAGGTGGCGTTTTCCTCCACCACCACCGGTGCTCCCTGCGCACCACTGCGATCCACCAAAAGGTTCACTCGGTACCGCAGATAACGATCAGGCTCGGGCAGAGGGATGGGGAGGGGAGGTTTGTTCTTCCCGGCAAGCAGAGCTTCCACGTTGCTTACAACGTCTGTTTCCACAGCCTGGAGGAACTCCAAGACTCGCGGGAACTCCGCGTACTTTGCGCGTAGCTGAGCGATGCGTGGGGCGATCAAGAAACGCACGGCCTCCTGTCCCAACCGCTTTTGATGCTCCTGCCAGCTCTCCTCTAACTCTCCCAGCCGGCGGAAAGTCTCGCGCACAAGGTCCTGGATCTCCTCCTGCCTTTTGAGGATCTCCGCGCGTTCTTCTTCAGCCAGAACCTGAAACTCCTCGTGAGAGTAGGGCGAGCCATCCGGCTTGAGGGGGATCGTGTTGAGGCCGAAGGGGGTGCGCTGGATGGCGAAACCCAGCGCGCGGGCCTTTCCCTCGAGGTCGCGGAAAACCGCTTCCCGCCGAGCTTCAAATGCCTCCCGCTCCCGCCGAACCCGCGCTTTGACCTCCTCTGACTCCATCACGCGTGGCAATTCCCGATCCAAGAAATCCAGGAACCGGTCCATATCCTCCTTGAGGTCGCGGCCCCTTCCCGGGGGGAGGAGGAGGTAGCGCGGCATATGGGGAACAGCAAAGTTGTACACATAGCAGATGTCCGAAGGAACGGGCTGATTGCGGGAGAGCTCCTCTAAAAACTGGGCCACCGCCGAGGTCTTTCCCAAACCCGGCTCCCCCGCTACGTATACGTTGTACCGATGTTTAGGGGCACGAAGGCTTAGGCCCACGCGCAAAGCCTCAAGCGCCCGCTCCTGACCGATGATTCCGGAGAGCGGTTCCAGCTCTGCCGTGGAAGCAAAAGTGAATAGCCGTTGGTCACAGCGCCGCCGCAGCTTTTCCGGAATTAGAGCCTCAATCACAATAAGGTATCATAGCAAGGATGAGAGTCCTTGCCACTGGTTTTTCGTTCTTTCTCTGGTCTTTCACTGCGCTAGGTTTCCCCGTGCTTCCCCTCTGGACCACCCCACAGAATCCTTGCTACCTACAGCATGTGCCGGAAGTTCTGGCCCGTGCAAAGGAGGAAGTGCTCGTGGCTTTGTCTGATCTCCGCGCATACGAAGAGGGCACTTCAGAGCCCCTTCTTTCCACCCTCTGCACGCTAGCAAAGGCGGGAGTCGCCATTTACGTGCTAGTGGAGAGAGGAAATCGGCCACTTGCTCCCGAGCAGGAGAGAGCTGTGACTCGCCTACGTTTGGCGGGGGCAAAGGTCCAAGAAGACCCAGTGGAGATCACCCTCCACGCGAAGTTTTTAGTGGTGGATTGCTATTGGGTGATCGTCGGTTCCACCCACTGGACCAAGACGGCGCTTACGGCAAGCATCCAGGTGGACTTAGCTTTGGCTGAACCTACACTCGCCGCTACTTTCCGCCGGTTTTTCTTCTACCTTTGGGAGGGAAAACTTACAACCCAAACACAACTGCCTGGCAAACCTTGGCCAGAAGCGGCGGCGATCCCCGTTTTGGATTTCCCGGAGACCAGAACACACTTTAATGTGATCCAGTTCATGCTTGAGTGCGCGCAAACAGAAATCCTGGTTTTGCTTTATCAGCTAACCTTTTACCCGGGGTATCCAGACAGCCCTTCGACAGTCCTCATTCAAACATTGGCGCGGGCAGCGCAAAGGGGCGTGCGAGTGCAAATCCTCCTAGAGGGAGGGGAAACCGATCAATCCCTCGCCGATTCCAACAGACTCAGTGCGGCCTGGCTCACCTCACAGGGGGTAGAAGTCCGCTTTGATTCGGCTCAGACCACCATGCACGCCAAGTGCCTCGTGGTTGATGGTCGCCACGTCCTCGTTTCCTCAGCAAATTGGAACTATTCCTCGCTGGCAAAGAATGTGGAGGCGGGCCTAGCCCTCCTCGGCACCCCTGAACTCGGCCACCTTTTGGCCGCGTATTTCGACGAGCTTTGGCGGGGCTCCTTCCCGTTGCGCTAAGGTTGAGCCACGCCAGCAATAGGGATCTCTACACGTTTTCCCGCAGCATAAGCGCTCACCAACCCGGAGAATTGGAAGGAAACCCCCGCAAGAGGGTAGAGGCGATAGCTAAAAGAAACAGTTTGCCCAGGATCGAGGATCAGGGGCCAGACAGCTTCCAAGCGTTCCGCTCTACGCCAAAAAGCTCCGTCATTGGCCACCACCTCTACCCCAAACCCAGAGGGGATTTCCTCGATGATGCCGGGGGCTATGACGGTGGTTTTGGGAGCAACGCAGATGGTGACGAGATAACTCGTGCCCTCAAGCACCACCGTGCGCGTCGCACCCAGCCTTTTGTCCGCCACAAAAATAACCTTGAACTGGGTGAGGGATTTGCCACCGCTGACCACTTCTACCCGCACCGGGCGGACCCCCTCCGCCATGACAAACGTGGTTTGGGGTTCTTGAGTGGTGCGCTCGTAACTTCCGTCGCCATCGAGATCCCACAGGAAGGACGCTCCAAGGGGGGCACCGCGCACGAACAAGCTCACGGTATTCCCCGGATCAGGCGTGAAGGTGGAACTTTCGAGGGTGATACTCGCTGCATATAGGCTCACACCAACACATACGCTCAAAATTGGAAAAACCCAAAATTTCCGCATTTTCTCCTCCTTTCCCAAACGGGGAAAGGCGGCGGGGAATTTTCCCCGCCGCCTGAGGAAGATCAGCCACACCTGTCCTTACCGGCCTTCACAAAGGGTGGGTGGTTGCCCAGGCAAGGGTTCACAAATCGGCGTCCCTGTGAGCCAGTAAGCGATGACGGTTTTCATGATCTCGAAGTCCACGACCCCGGGGTCACAGGCCCGCGGCACGCGGCTTCCCTCAAGCCAGAAAGCAATGGCTCGCTGAACCTGCTGGAATGTGATCTTGTCGGAGAGCGTAAGATCAATGACGTCCCGGTTTACATCCCACTTAGCTATCGCGGCAAGAACACTGAGGCAGTCTGAAAGTTCGACCTTATTCTGGCCGGTGACATCCACCTCTTGGCACGGAAGACCCGTATCCACGCGCCCTACGATCGTCTGGGAGTCCCGCGTTGGGCAAGGTCCGGGCAAAGGCTTCTTCACCTGGATGCTGGGAGGGACGGTAACCTCGTAAATGATGATCTTCGGGCGCCCTGGCTTGAGCACGTCCAGAAGGACCCACTGGTCCACACCCGGTTTATAGACAAAGCCACTGTTTTGGATAGGGGTCAACCGCCACCCCACAGGCAGATCCTCATCCAGACCAACACCGATTACATCTCGGTCGGTCTCGATCTCTACTTTTACAGTGAACTTGTTCCCGACGGCGTTGCCCATGCTATCGTAGAAACCGATGACGACGGCCTCACAGGGGATGGGATAGAGGATGGTCCGCCGCGCTTTCACGTTGGCCTGCGGGTAGGTAGGCAGTTGCTCATCCACAGGGGTACAGGAGTACGCATAGGCTGCGATGAGTTTCACCTTCTCCAGGTCGAGCTGTTCCCCGCACGTCCCAGGGACAGGCTGACCAGTGCGCCAAAGCTCCGCAGCGCGGTTCACCTGGTCCACGGTGATCATCTCGGAGAGGCGCAAATCCAGGCGGTCCTGATCACCAGGCTTCTCCGGTGGAATGAGATGGGCCACAGCCTCCAGTATTGGTAAGCAACTATCCACGATGAGACAAGTCTCCCCCTCCACTTCCAGCGCGATATCCGGAACCTTGCTCTGGAAAAGGCCGGTTATGCAGAATCTTTGTGGTAACCGCAGGGAAGCAAGCTGCTCAGCCGTGGGAACCTTAAGGTCATAAATGATGACCCGCTCCGTTCCGGCGCGGATGGTGTCTATGAAAACCCACTGCACGTACGGGCGGTTGAACACGGCCCCGGCATTTTGAATGGGGATGACCTCCCAGTTCGCGGGCGGATCCTCGTCTAACCCCACGCCAACCAGGTCCTGATCAGTTTTGATCGTCACTGTCACCCGGAAAACCGAGCCGGGCGTGGCGTAGGTCGTGGAGATCTCCCGGGTCACCCGCACGGTGACGGGAGAAACGTATAGCGGGTAGGTAATGGACGTGGTGATTCCCGTGTTGTCCACCACGGTGAGCCCAACCGTGAAGTTACCACCCGTAAGATACGTATAGCGGACCTTCGCCTCGGTGCTGGTGAGGTCGACTTTGCCGTCGCCATCGAAGTCCCATTGATACTTTACAATGCTGCCGTCAGGGTCGTAGCTTGCGGATGCATCGAATAGGACCTCTTGGCGGGCCCGCGGAGCCGTAGGAGTTACAACGAGCTTGGCCACGGGGGGCTGGTTGCGCATCCCCTTCACCACTATGGGATCAAGGGTATTGAGCTCCACGCGAGTCGGCTTATTGATATCTCCGTACTTGAAGGCGATGCGCTGAACACCGGAGAGGGCCTCCGGAACAATGGTGAGGGCGAACTCCTCTCCCAGGGGGCCAAAGACGCCGCCGTCGGTGCGAGCATCGCCCCATACCCAGTACACCACGTAGTCACCATTAGTAGGGGTGTACGTGTCGCTCAGCTCGGCGAAGAGGGGGAAGTAAAAAGCGTCATCCTTTAGGGTGAAATCAGCGCCGATGGGGATGTTTTTTATGGTGAACCGGGCATTACCAGCCGTTCCGGCCTCCGCTTTGCCCAGGATGAAGAAAAGGTAGAGCTGTCCAGCCGGCTCCCGATACAGGAAGAGCACAGCAGTATTAGGTTCCGCCAATTGATTCCTGCTCCGGGACTGACCGGAATCGTAGTCATAGAATTCCTGGGCTGTTTTGGTGCCGGAAAACGGCGTGACCGCGACTTTGGTGGTCCCCTGCGAGACCTCGAAGTACCCCTGGGCAAATAGGGGCACGGCGATCCCAAGGACCACCGCCACAGCGAGGCTGATCTTCCTCATCATCCCTCCCTCCTTACTGCCCAGCACAACTAAAACGGGCATAAGCGGTGGTGAAACGCTTTCACCTCCGTCACGCTGGCTAGGGTATCCCGCGCGCCGGGCTTAAGAGAAGACCCCAGAGGTCACCCCAGCCGCCTTTTGTCCACGCCCAGGGTGACCTCCGTCACCTATGAGAGGGTGAGGGGGATGGGGCTCTGGGCTTGATGCGGGTGGTCCGGTCCAGAGTAAACCTTGAGCTTGCGCAGCATCCGCCGGCCAAGCTCATTCTTGGGGAGCATCCGCCGCACCACAACCTTCAAAAGAAACTCCGGATTTTTCGGCAAAAGCTCTCCGTATGGGATCTCTTTGAGGTTCCCAATGTATCCAGAGTGGCGGTAATAAACCTTTTTCTCCCCCTTATTCCCAGTAAGTTTTATCTTCGCGGCGTTCACCACGATCACATAATCCCCCACGTCGAAGTGCGGCGTATAGGTGGGTTTATGCTTTCCCTGGAGAATTTTTGCGATCTTTGCGGCCAGGCGCCCCAATGGCTGGTCCGTCGCATCCACCACATACCAGCGACGTTCAAACACAATGCCGGCGTCCTCTTTCTTAGCCATGTACGTCTTCTGCTTTTGCAGCATGGACTTCGCTACGGAAGTTTTGGGCATGAGTGCCTCCTTCTCCACACAAGTATAGGGAAACCCTCCCTTTTCTCAACTCAATTCCCCACGCACGATAAGCGAGTTCGCCTCCGGGCCAGTACCAATCAACGCCACAGGCACTCCTAAAACCTCCTCCAAAAACCGCACATAAGCTTGAGCCTCTTTGGGCAGCCTTGTGAATTCCTTGGCCCCTTGTATGTCCTTTTGCCAGCCGGGCAGGGTTTCGTAAATCGGCTCAGCGCGCTCCAGCTCCCAAGAACAGGCGGGGAATTCCTCTACCTTCTCCCCATCTATACGGTAGGCCACAGCCACGCGAATTTCCGGAAATCCCGAGAGAACATCGAGCTTAGTGAGCGCGATGTGGGTGAAGCGATTTATCGCGTGCGCGTAACGCAAGGCCACGAGGTCCAGCCATCCACACCTCCTTGGGCGGCCGGTTGTAGCCCCATATTCTTCGCCAGCCTCCCTAAGTCTTTCTCCCAGCGGACCGCGCTCCTCGGTGGGCAAAGGTCCAGCGCCGACCCGTGTGGTATATGCCTTGACCACACCGACAATCGCGGAAAACTCCGGCCAAACCCCGGTCCCCCAGGGAATGCCATGCACGGTGGTATGGGAAGAAGTCACATAAGGGTACGTGCCGAAATCCACATCGAGCATGGTTCCCTGTGCTCCCTCGAATATCACTGTTTTGCCACTCGCCAGGGCTTGGGAAAGAGCAACCCGCGCATCACCTATTCGCTCATGGAATTTCTGGTAAAAGTTCATGAGCGTCGAGAAAACCTGGTCAACATCAAAACCCCCGACCACATCGAATTCCGCACGCAGCCTTTCCCGGACGTAGTGTGGGTGAGCAAGGTCGAGGAGGCGCAGGCCGCGGCGGGCCACGCGATCGGCGTAAGCTGGGCCGACCCCTCTTTTTGTCGTTCCCAGGCGGGAAGAAGCCCCCTCCTTTTCTTCCTTGATGCGGTGAGAGGGGAGCACAAGGTGGGTGCGTTCTGAAAGCAAAAGCTTTGGCGCTGGCCGCCCCTGGCCCTGGAGGAAAGCAAGCTCTTCCTCCAGGGCCCAGGGATCGAGAACCATCCCGTGGCTCAACACGCCCAGGCAGTGGGAGTGGAGGGCGCCAGCGGGGACTTGGTGGAGCTTAGCTACGCCGTACTCGTCCACGACAGTGTGACCGGCATTGGGGCCGCCATTGAACCGCACACACAGGTCCGCTTCGCGGGAGAGGAAATGAACGATCTTCCCTTTGGCCTCATCCCCCCACTGCGCTCCGATTATCGCCAACGCCGGAGCCACACCCGCCCCCTCTTGCCATGCACTTCCAATTCCGCGGTGTACTCGGCATCGGGAATCTCACCCTCCACAAGGCCGCGCGCCAAGACCTCTTCTTGGATCTTCTGGGGAAACCGACGGAAAATTCTTCCTAACTCCCCAGCATAACCCACCAAGATCCGATCGGTCACCTCAAATCCAGCCTCCTTACGCAGGAGTTGGATGCGATGTACAAGCTCGCGTAAATCCCCAAGAACTTGGAGCTCCTCGTCAAGCTGAACATCTAACGCCACGGCACCACCCACGTCCTCCTCGAGCACAAAGCCTTCCTTTGGCTCCCAGGTGATCTGGACTTCGTCGCTTCGGATCTCCACAGAGGCATTTGGAAGATCCAATACGGCTCGCCCTTGTTCCAACAGGGTCCTTATCCACTCAGAGGGGGCTTCCCTCAACTTCTGGCCAGCGGCCTGAGCCAAGCTCCCCAGGCGTGGGCCGAGCTTACGAAAATCTGGGCTGACACGCGGCACCCTAAACAACGAGAGATCTGAAACGAGCTGGAGATCAAAAACATTGAGCTCTTCTTTAGCCAATGCCCAAAGTTCTTGGGGAATTTCGCGATCCCCCGGTTTTTCCAAGACAAAAAGGGCGCGCAGAGGTTGGCGGACCTTGATCTTCGCGCGATTCCGCGCGGCCAGCGCCAGCTCCACCACCTGCCGGACCCGCCTCATTTGCTCTTCAAGCTCTTCGTCCCTGAACAGCGGTTCGGGCCAATCAGCGAGGTGCACAGAAGGCTCATCCTCTTCCTCACGGAGGTTTTGCCACATAGCCTCCGCCAAGAAGGGGGTGAACGGTGCTAAAAGGAGGCTGAGAACTTTGAGCGCGGTGTAGAGGGTGTGATATGCGGAG
Organism: Candidatus Bipolaricaulota bacterium; assembly: GCA_025060555.1. Taxonomy (GTDB): domain Bacteria; phylum Bipolaricaulota; class Bipolaricaulia; order Bipolaricaulales; family Bipolaricaulaceae; genus DTER01. The sequence continues at coordinate 5,349 of JANXBC010000015.1, read as the reverse complement.
AGCTTGTCCCGCCCAAGGCCGGCCCCCCAAAAGCGTGGCCGAGAGGCACGAATGTACCAGTTAGATAGGTCATCGACAAAATCCTCGATTTCCCGGGCCGCTTTGACCACATCATAGGAATCCAAGGCCCGCGTGACCTGCTCCACCGCTTGGGATAGCCGTGAGCCAAGCCAACGGTCCAGAGCTGGTCGTTCTCCCCAGGGGACAAAGTCTGCTTTGGGATCGAAGCCGTCGATAGCCGCATAAAGGGCGAAGAAATCGTGGCAGTTGCGCACTGTCTCGAGGAAACCGAACCGGGCCTCCTTAACACCTTCTGGGGAAAGCCTGCGCTCCGTCCACGGCGCGGACTCCGCAAGGAGATACCAACGGATCGCATCGGCCCCATGCTCATCCGCCAAGGGGAGGGGGTCGATCACGTTGCCCCGGGACTTGCTCATTTTCTGCCCCTGGGCATCGAGACCAAGTCCGGTTACTAACACGCGCCGGTAAGGCGCGGCTCCGTGCACAAGGACCCCGGTCACAAGAAGGGTATAAAACCAGCCTCGGGTTTGGTCCAAACCCTCACAGATGAAATCCGCAGGATACGAAGACTTAAACTCCTCCACATTCTCAAACGGGAAGTGCCACTGAGCCGTATGCATGGAGCCGGAGTCAAACCAGGTGTCGAGGACATAGGGTTCACGCCGCATCCTCCCCCCGCAGCGGCAGCGAAGCTCTACCCGGTCCACATAAGGCCGATGCAGCTCCACTGCCCTGGCCAACTCCTTGTCGATCGCCTTCTCCACTAGTTCTGCCCGAGAGCCCACCACCTCCTGTGCACCGCAAGTCGGACAAGTCCAGACGGGAAGCGGCGTACCCCAATAGCGCTCCCGCGAGAGAGCCCAGTCCCGCATGGACTGCAGAAAATCTAGGAAACGCCCGGTCCCCGCATGTTCTGGATGCCACACAATTTTGGCGTTCTCCGCGATGATTTTGTCCTTAGCCTTCGTGGTGGCGATGAACCAGGAATCCAGGGCGTAATAGAGGAGAGGTGTATCGCAGCGCCAGCAGAAGGGATACTCGTGCTCATAGGTTCCGGCATGGAATAGCCTTCCCCGCGCCCGCAGATCCTCGATGATCCGCGCATCCGCATCCTTTACAAAAAGTCCGGCACAGAGGGGGAAATCTGAGGTGAACCGGCCAGTGCGATCCACCGGCTGAACCAAAGGCAATCCCTCGCGCTTCCCGAGCGCATGGTCCTCCTCGCCGAACGCGGGAGCGATATGCACGATGCCCGTACCTTCTTCCATGGAGACAAACTCGTCAGCCACTACCCGATAGGCCCCGTTTTGTGCCAGGGGGTAAAGAGGCTGATAAGTTCTGCCCACTAGTTCCTGTCCCAAAAACTCCCGCAGAACCGTCGCCTCCTCCCCGAGCACTGCCGGAAGCCTAGGCTTGGCCAGGATCAACCTTTCCCCACGAAAGAGGACCTCCACATAGGCAGCAGCTGCGGCAACGGCCACAGCCACATTGGCCGGCAAGGTCCAGGGAGTGGTTGTCCACACAAGGAGGGAAACCGCGGGATCGTCGGAAAGCGGCATGCGGACGAACACGGATGGATCCGCTACCCGCCGATAACCCAAGGCCACCTCGTGGGAGGAAAGGGGGGTTCCGCACCGCGGACAATAAGGAAGGATTTTATGCCCTTTATAAAGGAATCCCTTCTTGTACATCTCCCGGAGTTCCCACCACAGGGTTTCGATGTACTCGTCAGTATAAGTGACGTAGGGATGAGCTAGATCGATCCAAAACCCCATTCGCACCAGCATCTTTTCCCATTCACGGATGTAGCGGTTCACGGAAGCACGGCAAGCCTCCACAAACTTTTCCACTCCGAAACGCTCGATCTCCGCTTTGGTAGAAACACCGAGTTCTTTTTCCACCTCGAGTTCCACGGGGAGTCCATGGCAATCCCAGCCCGCTTTGCGCGGGACGCAATAACCCCGCATGGTCTTGTAGCGGGGAAAGAGGTCCTTGTAGACCCGTGCCAAAAGATGAGCGAAGTGCGGACGGCCGTTGGCTGTGGGTGGTCCTTCATAGAAGACGAACCGGGGGCACCCTTCCCTCTTCTCCACGGACTGCTCAAAAGCCCGTACTTTTTCCCAAAGCGCTAGCACCGCTTCCTCGCGGCGCTTCGGATCCGCCTCAAGCTTCTTGAACATCGATCATCCTCCTTCAAAAAGAAATCCTCGACCTCCCTTCGCGAGCGTGACAAAGAACGATGGCGAAAGCTCATTCCTGCCCCGTGCGGGGCAGGATGATGGAGCGGATCCGCAAAAGATCAATGGTCACAACACGAATTATAGCGTGAATGGAAAACTCGGTCGAACGAAACCGCCACCCGCTTCAGCATCGCATTCAAGTCAAACACCGCTTTTATCTCTTCTTCAGAGAGGTAGGCCCGTACCCTGGGGTTTTGGCGAGCAAGCTCGCAGAGGGGAACCCCGCGTTGGATGGCCTCCCTACTTAGGTCAGCCACCAGCACATGGGCTTCCCTCCGCGCCATTCCCGCTTGAACCAGCGCCAAAAGGAGGCCCTCGGAGAAGGGCAACCCCAAGGCCTCAGAGAGCCTTTCCCGCATTCTGTCCGGAAAGACCTGGAGTTCCCGCAGAAGCTTGTCCACCCTATCCAACATGTAATCCACAAGGAGAAAGACCTGGGGGAGGATGATACGCTCTACCGAGGAGTGGGACATGTCACGTTCATGCCACAGGGCATTGCTCTCAAGGAGAGGACCCACGGCAGCACGAGCGAGCCTCGCTAGTCCACACAGGCGCTCAGACAAAATAGGATTGCGCTTGTGGGGCATGGCGGAAGAACCCTCTGGCCGGCCCTCCTCTAGTTCCCCCACCTCGGCGCGCGAAAGGTTGCGAACCTCAAGCGCCACCTTCTCCACAAAAGAAGCACAGGAGGCAAGGGCAAACACTACCTCGGCATGCCGATCGCGGGAAATGACCTGGCTCGCGACGGCGCAAGGTTTTAAGCCAAGGCTCCTCAACGCTTTCTCTTCAGCTTCTGGTGGGAAATAAGCGTGCGTGCCCACCGCGCCAGACAATTTGCCCACAGATATCGTGTGCTGTGCGCGTTGGAGACGTGCCTCTACCCGAAGAAGCTCGTCATACCACACAAGCAACTTGTGCCCAAACGTCGTGGGCTCCGCCCACTGGCCGTGGGTTCGCCCGAGGATCGGCGTTTCCTTGTAAGCCAGGGACAAGGAAGCCAGGGTAGCTTTCAGTGCGCGGGTCTTTCGCAAAATGATCTCCAATGCATCGCGCAAAATGAGGGAAAGCGCGGTGTCTTTGACATCGGAAGAGGTGAGGCCAAAGTGCAGCCACCGCCCCTCCGTACCAATTTCCTCCTCCAAAGCCCAAAGAAAGGCCACAAGATCGTGACCAACCTCCTTCTCCAGGCCTTGGATTTTTTGCACATCGATCTTTGCTTTCTTGCGCACCCCTTCGCTCACACCAGCCGGAACGCGTCCTAACTCCTCTAAGGCAGCGAGGGCGGCAACCTCTACCTCTAACCACCTTGTGTACTGGGCCTCCAGGGTCCAGAGATCCTTCATGGGTGAAAGGGCATAGCGCTCGATCATGATCTCCTCCTATCCGAAATGAAGCGGCCGGCCTAGGGCATAAAGCGCTGTCTCCCAAAGGGCCTCCGTGAACGTGGGGTGTGGGTGAATCGCTCTGGCTAAATCCCCAAGCGAAAGGCCAAGTTCCACCGCGAGCAGTCCCTCGCCGATAAGCTCAGTCGCATGTGGTCCGATGATCTCGATCCCCACGATCTTCCCAGCCTCGTCGGAGGCGAAAGTGACAAAACCCTCAGGCTCACCCTCAGCCCAGGCTCGTCCCAGCGCAGAAAAGGGGAACCGCGCTACTTTCAACCCAGGGGTCTCCACGGGAGCCCCAACCAGGGCGATCTCCGGTTGCGTGAAAACGGCCCACGGCATGGCCCGCGGGAACGCCAAAGAAGAGGGTTTCTGCCCGCGCAGCTCTAAGCCCAAGGTCTCCGCAAGGAGGAGGCCTTCGTGGCTGGCCTTGTGGGCGAGGAGGGCGCCGCCGCGGAGATCCCCGATGGCATAGATGCCGGGTGCGGCCAAAAAGCAGGAATCAGTGCGAACAATACCCTTTTCCACTTGAACGCCCAGTTTCTCTAAGCCCAATCCCTCCGAGCGCGGCCGCCGGCCCACTGCCACCAGGATGACATCCGCCCCAATCTCCTCTTCGCGTGTCCCCCGCACAAGAAGACCGCTCTTTGTGAGCCCCACCGCTGCAGTGTTGAGTCGGATCTCGATCCCTTGGCGAAGCAAGGCCTGCATAAGGAACGCTACTCCTCGCCGGGAAAGACCCACCCCGGGAAGAAGGGAATCCATCATCTCTACCACCACAACTTTTGCCCCCAAACGCCGGTAGAGCGTAGCCAGTTCCAGTCCCACCACCCCGCCCCCCACCACCACCATTCTCTCCGGAACCAGGGGGAGCTGAAGAGCATGATCCGAAGACCAAATTTTTTCACCATCAAACGGGAGAAAAGGAAGCTCAACAGGAACTGATCCTGTGGCCAAGACCACGGCTTTCGCCTGAATTTTCTCACTTCTGCTTTCGCCAATGACCTCAACCTCACCCGGCCCGCGCAACCGGCCCTCGCCCCGCAAGACCTCAACCTTCGCCGAAGAAAGAAGATGGGCGATGCCATCCCGTAGTTTCTCCACGACCCCGCTGACGAAAGCGCGCAAACGTGAAAGCTCTACGTGAATTTCCACATCTAAGCCCATGCGGGCGTAAACCTCTTTTTTCCCAAGGGGGACGGTGGCGGCATATAACGCCTTGGTGGGGATGCAACCACGGTTTAGGCAAGTCCCACCTAAATGCTCCCGCTCCACCAAAACCGTATCAATGCCCATTTGCCCAAGCCGGCGCGCCAATACATACCCCGCTGGACCACCACCAATCACCACTACTCCCACCTTGTTCATGGCCCTCGAGTGTACCCGTGACACCCCAGAAGTAACGGTTACCCAAGAGCGAGGTAAACCTTTGGGAAGAATTCCCGTTCTTCCACGCCTTTCCTACCTAGGAGGGACTCTTTTGCTGTGCCGGGAAACTTAAAGGGTTGGCCGAGCCCTAGATGGGGTTAGCCTCCTCCACGGTGAGACCCACGATGGCCAACTCCCGACCTTCTTCGATTCCCACGGGGGAACCGCAGCACGGGCAGGAAAGAATGGGCACGGCGATGTGCCAACCTTCCTCCGTAAGGTAGCGGGCTTCCCCCGCATATCCGCAGGAGGGGCACCGCACCCGCACCGGAACG
>JANXBC010000159.1 GCA_025060555.1 Candidatus Bipolaricaulota bacterium | reverse complement strand
CTTCCCGTATCCCACCCGGAGCGAGGGCCCGGGGTGAGGATCACCTCCACCTTCGCCTCGGCGGCGATCTGCGCGAAGTACTTGAGTTCGCTGCGGGTGAGGAGGGTCGCGCCCATGACCACGGAGATCGCCCGGTGCACCGGAACGTTGCGCTTTTTGGCCTCGTCGACCACGGCCTCGAGGACCTCGGGCCGTTCCACCCCGGAGATCTCAAGGCGATAGTGGGCGCCGTCGGGGAAACGTAAGGGGCTATCGGGAAGGTCGTAGGCGTCGCGTCCGGGAACCCCATATCGCTCCAAGAGCTTCTGAACTTTCCGCTGGTCCATGGCCGCCTCCTTTTCCCACCAACACCGTGAGTGCATGGTACCACAAGACATGGGACGTGGAGAAAAGGATCAGCGGCGGACCATGTGCCGGGCCAACAAGACCGCGACACCCAGGCCCAGAATCGTGTCGCCCAAGCTGAACGCTGAGCTTAAGGGCATCCATGCGGGTAGGTAGAGCCAATCGCCTAGAAAATTGAGGCGCGTGTTCTCGGTCATGAGAACCGTGTTTCCCGAGCGGCTCCCTGTTTCCAAAGCTTGGGCCACCGATTCCAGGCCCGCCCGGCGCAGGGCCTCCGCCGAGGCCGGCATGTAGCCGCCGTTGGCGACGATGGCCAAAAAGTTGAAAATGAGGCCTATGCCCATCACGAGGAGCTCAGGAATCCGCCAGTTCCTTGCTGAAAAAGCAAGGAGGAAAAGGTAGGAAAGGATGTGCCAATAAGGGGTACCCCAAGGGATTACGGGCTTGCGGCTTCCCAAGGGGAAAATGAGGAGCTGCAGGATCAAAGATGGCAAAAGAAGCCAAGCCCAGCGTAGCTGCAAGGCGGCGAGATTTCCAAGCCGCCCGCCCCGCAGATACCCCAAGACCAGGCCTACAAGGACCGCCCAGAGAAGGGGCATCACTCTACGATTTTGAGGAAAAGTTCCACAAGCTTGGGATCCAGCACTTTTCCTGCCATATCTTGCATGATCTTTCGCGCCTCCTCTTTGGTGTAGGCCCGGCGGTAGGGCCGTTCGGAGAGAAGGGCATGCCAGACATCGGCCACGG
>JANXBC010000158.1 GCA_025060555.1 Candidatus Bipolaricaulota bacterium | reverse complement strand
AGAGTTGCGGCGATTCTGGTAGGCGGCGTTCGGGATACCTCGCTAGGGAAGGGGAATCGAGCAGGGGTTTAAAACAAAAAACCTCCCCCACCCCTCTCCCCCAAGCGGGGGAGAGGGGTGGGGGTGAGGGGGCCTCTTCACCGCAGGATCACGATCTTCTGGATGTCCGAGACGATCCAGGTGTCGCCCACTTTCACGAGGACCTTGTAGAGGTACACGCCGTTGGCCAAGTACCGGCCGAGGAGATCCTGGGTGTGCCAGACGAGCTCGTTGCCCGCGGCCTCGCCCACGTACACGAGCCGGCCGGTGAGGTCGTAGACCTCCACGCGGATGAGGTCGGCCTCCACGCCGCGCACGACGAAGGTGGTGGTGTGCACATCCCGCACGGGGTTGGGGTGGTTGAACACGCTGGAAGTCACCCCGCGGCTTGGTCATGGGCACAATGGAACTCGTGGGAGGCGGTGATTCACCAGTTGCTTTCGTGACCCGCACGTTATCAATAAGCCAGCCCACGTAGTTGTTGTAGAAGCGGTCCACGGAGTCGAACACGAAGCGGATCTGCATCTTTGTAGCATTGGCTAAGACCTTGTAAGGCCCGATAGAAGCTTCAGTCCAGGTCTTCTCCGAGGGATGGGCGGAGTCCTTGTACCAGATGAGATACCAGCTGGACCAACCCGTTGCCGTAAGGAAGCGGACCTCCACGGAGGTTTTGTCGTAGCCGCCGGGCGCGTAGTACTCCACCTCCCGCCAGTAGTCGAACTCGACCTTGAACGCTTGCGCGCCTTCGATGTTGAACGGGTTCGAAGTCAAATAGCCAAAAGTGCGCGCGCCGGTGACGTAGTTACCCGTCTCATCACGACCGTAGTAAGCCACGCCACCGCGGCCCGCCAAGTTTACTCCCGGGACCGCCGTCGTGATGTGCCACAATCCAAGGTTCTCTTCGATCCAGTTGCCAAGGCCGTTATCAAAGCCGTCAGCGAATAAAGTGATTTTTTCTCCTACCACAAGCTGAAAATCTTGGGAGGTTGACTGTCCTGTGCTGTCCTCGACTTTTATAGTCAATGTGTGTTCCCCTTCCTTTGCAGGGACACCCGTAAG
>JANXBC010000157.1 GCA_025060555.1 Candidatus Bipolaricaulota bacterium | reverse complement strand
GCCTCTTTGGGGAGGCTTTCCAATGCAAAGAGGAGGTCCTGCACGAGCACGCGGTGGTCGGGATTGAAGAGGCTATAAGCGTAGGAGAGCAGAGCTGTAGCCATCCCATGAGTGGCGAAAAGTTCAGCCCAGGAGCGGTAGGCGGGACCTGTGAAAAGGAAGCCTGGACTGAAAACAACAAGCGGGATCCCCTCCGCCCCTACCGGGTAGAGGAGAAGGATTTCCACGCGACGGTTTCGCGCACCGTCCACGAGGGTGAAGCTTGCCTCCGCCACAGGCCAGATTGCGGACGACGCTATCACAATCTGCACTGATCCTAAACATAAGGCCAAGCCCAGCCTGAAAGGCTTCAAAAAACCTCCTTTTTGCCGACGCACGATGTGCACATCAAGATCATGCTTGCGCACAGTCCCGCTCCGGCCATCGGCCGCACCCCCCCAACGGGCCGCTTGGGGAAAGACCGAAGCGCCAAGAGCGTGTACTTGTTGAAGGAAGTGCCAACCGAAACGCTTCCTTTGCACGCTTGGTCCAAAGGAGAAACTGCTTTCTCAAGTACCTGCGTAGATGCCCGCAGTTCGGCCAGGGCAGCATTCTAAGGAGGATCAGGGGCTCATCCTTCCCCAAGCGCTTTGGGCGAGTATAGGGCTGGGTGCGGGGCCGCCGCGTGCTGGCTGAGCGTTTCCTGCGCCGAAAGGGTGAGCCCCGCGAACGCGTCACGGTTAGGGTTGTAAAAAAACGAATTCCTCGTTCCCAGAGGCAAGCCTGTTGAGGAGGAAGATGCTGCGGCGGCAAGTGGACCCAAGAGGACGCAGGCTGAGAGCGAAGACATAGCGAGAGGCATTTCCTTGCGTGGGCTAAGAAAATGGCCAATTCCAAAGCGGGGTTGCCAAAAGGATGCTGAGTAGCTTCCATCCGGTAGAGAAAATACCCCAAAGGCCCGCCATTCAGCTTTTTCACCCGCTCAGGCTCCACGGGATCTGGGAAAGGACGCATGGCCAGGAACAAGCCGCGGGTCGTCCGCGGCCAAGGCCAAAGCCCGCAGGGCGCTGCGCTCCTTGTCCTTCACCTCCAGCATTAGATCGAAGTCGTGGGGCCGGCTCGCTTCCAGGAATTGAAGGAAGTGGGCCTCGTTGAGCTCGTAGGCGTGGCTTCCGGGACGGCCGCCGGGAAGAGGTGAGGAGTAGTCCACGATGGGAAGGCCGTCTTCTGGGCCCCAGGTCTCCCGCTGGGCCGCCAAGGCCTCG
>JANXBC010000156.1 GCA_025060555.1 Candidatus Bipolaricaulota bacterium | reverse complement strand
AAGGCGGCGCATGGCCGCCGCATACTCTTCCTTGATCAGCTCATCCAGCTCAAAAAGGAGAGGCTTTCGGAAGCCCTCCTTGGTTGGGCCGTACATATCACTCCACCTCCGCGCCGAACGTGAAAACTTCCTTCATCAGGGCTCCGCCGCGCACGAGGCCAAGGAAAGCTACCTCCAGGCGGCGCGTGCTTGGGTCGTAGCTGCGAACCAAGGCCAAGATCGGCTCGGTGAGCCGCGGGTCACGGCGGGCTTCCTGAATGATCTCGATCTCCAGGCCGGGGATGTTCGCGGCCTTCCTCAAATAGTCGAGCCAGGGGACGCCAAACGTACGGTCCCAGAACCATTCGCCCCGCCAGGCCGCCAGCCGGCGCTCCACAGCCTGGCGCACTTCCGGGCCGCCTTGGATGAGGTAGACATCCCCGGAGTGCGGGTCGATTTTTAGGTCCTTCGTCGCCGGATCAATGGCGAGAGTTACGTTTCCCACGCGCATAGCTCACGTTCCGGTCGCGGCCTCCACCGCGCCTAATATTGTGCCCGTAAAATAGGCCGCGGTTTGCGCTTCATTCCCGCCCAGGGAGCGGATCCCCGCGGCCACACCCTTGGCCCAGCTCCCCGTCTGCTGGGCCACATTCACGCCCGTCTGGATGGCCCCGACCACTTTCGCCGCCCCCTCCAGGCCCAGCCCCTCAAGCCCAGCCTTGACCGCGTCGCCGATCGTGTTCACCGCCCAGTTCTTCACGGCGTTGAGGCCATCTTGGATGAGCTTCCCTACGTCAATCCCGGTTACGTCCTGGGCGATCTTCCCTAACGTGTCTCCCGCAATCTCCGCTCCCAAACCTATCGGGTCGGTGAAAAGCCGATGGAGGAAACCCCGAGGGTCTTTCAGGATTTTCTCCTTCACCACGTTCACGAAGGTGTCCACGACGTACTTTGCGATTTCGCCGAGCTTTTCCTTGGCCCATTTCAGGGCTGCATCCACGTGCTTCTTGATCGTGTCCACGGCGGCCTTACAACAATTGCAGATGGCCTCATAGGCTTGGCCAAGCGCATTTTCGACGAATTCGGCGGCCGCATCGAGGCCGGCGGCGATTAGTTCGCCCACGAAGCCCACGGGGTCCCAAACCTTGTCTGCCGGAGGAGCGGGAGCATGCCCCCAAAGCCCCACCACGTAGGGCATCTGCATCGGGCCGGGGATCTCTTTCTTGAGCCAGACGAGCTGGCTTGCGTGCACGTCCAGGCTCATTTGTTGGATCGGC
>JANXBC010000155.1 GCA_025060555.1 Candidatus Bipolaricaulota bacterium | reverse complement strand
TGCGGACCTTCGCGGACTGGAACGAGACCCGCCCGGGGTTTCTGGAGGTAGACCTCGTGGCCCACTGCGGGGAACGCACAAAGGGTGAGTACCTCCATACCCTAACCTCGGTGGACATCGACACCCGGTGGTGTGAGCTTGCGGTTCTTCCCAACCGCAGTCAGCAAGCGGTGGGGGAGGCTGTGGACGTCCTGCGTAAGGCCCTGCCTTTCCCGCTTCTTGGGATCGATTCCGACAACGACAGCGCCTTCTTGAACGCCAACCTTTCCCGGTACTGCGAGGCCCAGAAGATCACGTTCACCCGGTGCCGTCCGTACAAGAAGAACGATCAGGCTTATGTGGAACAGAAAAACTGGTCGGCCGTGCGGAAACTGGTGGGCTACGGTAGGTACGAATCCCCGGAAGCCCTGGCCATCCTAAAGGCCATCTACGCCGACTGGCGGCTGTTCTTGAACTTTTTCCAGCCTGTGCGGAAGCTCGTTTCTAAGGAGCAGGTGGGGAGCAAGGTGCGCAAGAAGTACGACCGGGCCCAAACCCCGTACCCGAGGGTGTTGGCCTCACCTTGGGTGAGGGAAGAGGATAAGGCCAAGCTGAGGGAGCTGTGGAGCTCAGCGCAGAATGGAGAAAAACTTAGAGCGGTTAAGGAGGCTTCATGGGTAACAAACATTGTGAGGCAACCTCACGGCCTTCAATAACCTTTACTTCTGAGTCATCACGGCCGAGGGCCTGACAAACTTTGTGCCGCTGGGCACCAAGCCCGGTCCACACTGGCCCCCATAATCCCAACCGGCTATAGTTCTCCCACCCTGGAGGTGCATGTATGAGGAAAATTTTGGGACTGTGCACAGCCGTGATGTGGCTGGTCGTCCCAGGTCTGGGACAAGTAGCAGAGCTCCTTAGCCAAGCGGACGCCCTCTTTCAGGAAGTTTGGCTTTCGACCTATAGTCCTACGGCCGCCCTTGAACTGCGCACTAAGCTCGAGCGCGCCATCGATCTGTATACGCGGGCCCTGAACGTAGACCCGCAAAACCCGCGCATCCTCAATAAGCTTGCCCGCGCCTACTACACCTTGGCTGACATCTTCCTCCCCGAGCGGGAGAAGGGGGAGTTCCACGAGAAGGGCCAAGTTTATGGGGAGCGGTCGCTGCGGGCCCAGGCGGAGTTCGTGGCCGTGGAGCGGGAACGGGGCTTTGTGGAGGCGGTGAAGACAAGCACGGACGTGGCCGCCCTCTATTGGACGTACGCGAACTGGGCGCGCAAGGTGGAGCTGGGCGGG
>JANXBC010000154.1 GCA_025060555.1 Candidatus Bipolaricaulota bacterium | reverse complement strand
CGCACGTTCACCGCGGTACGAGAAATGAGATCGTAATTGACCAAGCAGGGGTTGCACTCCTCCAACGCCTGGAAGATTTACGTAAGTCGCGGCAGTTACCTTTACGTGAAGCCGCGAAGTTGATGCGGGCAGAGCTCGGTGGGAATGGGGATAGTGATGAACGTAAAACCAGGGAAGGAATGACGTCAGGCCCTCGGGAAGGCCTAGATGGGGCGGGTTGGGCGCTGAGGATGCTTGTTGAGGAGCTACGGCGGTCAAACGAGGAGTTACAAAGAGAACGCGACTACTGGCGGGAAATGGCGTTAAGGCTTCAGGAGCAGGTGAAGGAGCTGGAGCGGTTGGCCCTTCCTGCGCCGCGCGAGGCGAGGCCGTGGTGGGGCCGGCGCCTGTTCCGTTGGCTTTGGAGTTAGCCCCGGGCTGAGAGCAAGGTTTTTTATCAAGGTCTAGCGAGGCCCCTCCCAAGTCCTTTGTGTTTCCGCGGGCCGTGGGGGCACGGCCTTGTGTTTTTGCCCTATCATTCCCAGGGGTTGACTTTGGCTGAGATCCGGGTCGGGACTTCTGGCTACTCCTTCCCGGACTGGGTGGGCACAGGGCTGAGGTCCTCGAGTTCCTGGCTGATCATGATCTGGGGTTTGTGAACGTGGATCTCCCCCGCCTTCCTGGGCTTCCGCCCGCTCACACGAGCTACGCCACCACTCCGATCGGCTACGTGCGCTTCCACGGGAGGAACGCGGCGAAGTGGTGGGAGCACGAGTAGGCCAGCGAACGCTACGACTACGAGTACTCCTGAGGGGAGCTCTCGGAAGTGGCTGCCTCCCGTTCACGAACTTTCCGAACATACGCGGCTTCTCTTCATGGACAATTGCCATCTTGAGAAGAGTGCCAAGAAGCGATCAAGCTCGTGAACCTCCTTCGGATTCCGCTTCCCAAGGGGCTCCTTTCTGGAGAAGAGGAAGGGGGACTTCTCCGTTAATGTGATAACTGATCGCAGCCTTATTGTAGAACGACCGGAGGAAGCCACCTGGGCTTGTAGGACCCAAGTTTGACAGCAATAACAGAGGTTAGCATTGCAAGGATGCTTTCAGCAAACCGAGCTTAACGCAATTCTGATGGGCTTGATGCGGGGTGCAGTGCCTATAAAAAGCCGAGGAAAACCACTTTGTATCTAATATTTCCTGATCACCAAACCTCAAATTGTAAAGTTCGCATGGCAAAATGTTCTCTGAACTTGTTGTCAAACTTAGGTTAGCCAAAGAGGTGAGCGGCGGACGAAGGTGGTGGAGATGTTCTGTTAGAAGCGCGAGAAGGGA
>JANXBC010000153.1 GCA_025060555.1 Candidatus Bipolaricaulota bacterium | reverse complement strand
GCCGAGCCAAACACCGCTTCGAACGTGGAGACGTTGGCGGGAGGGATGTAGATCTGGAACCTCTCCGGGCTAGGCCAGTTCTCGCCCAGGTAAATGGCCACTGCGCCACTAGCAAACCGAAACCCACCGGCTACTGGGCCGGTCACGTACACCTCCCGGCCTATGAACTTCCAGGCGTCCTGCCAGGACACGACCTCCAGGCACGGCCAGGGGCCGAACGTGTCCCGGTCGTAGTCGGAATAATCCTCCGCACTCGCCCAGTGGTTGAAGGAGCTGCGGAACGTCCCGCCCAGGAGTGCGATCTCCGCGTTGAGCCAGGCCTTTTGGTACCGCACCTCCTGAGCGTGGAAGTAGATCTTTCCCCAGACCCGAAATCCTCCGAGGCTTCCGCTCAGGTAAAAGTTTTGGTAGCGCAGAAGTCCATCGGAGTAGATCTTGGACTCGCTTTCGATGCGCCAATCCTGGGCCAAGGAACAGTTGAGGACAAGCTCGCTTTCGTAGATGCGGAGCTTGGGCAGGAGTTCCACCGTGGCCTCCCACGCGCCCCAGAACCGCAGGCCTTGAGCTGCCCCGCTCAACCCAAGGGCCAAAAGACAGATCAAAACCTTCTGCACTTCGCCCCCTTACGTGCTCCGCGCCCTCGGCTTATTATAAAGTGATGAAGGAGGTAGAAATACGACGAAAGGCTTCTGGAGTTAAGCGCTAGGCGAGCCGTTGAGGCGAAGAAAAAGGGGAGGCCAAGCCTCCCCTTTCCGCCAGCTTAAGACCCGCCCCCTAAAAGCGGAAAACAAACCCCATGCTCATCTTAGGAGCTCCCACACTGGGCAAGGTGAACGAGGAGGTGAACGAGAAATTGGCAAGAAGCGGAACCTCCATGTTCACCACCACGCGAGAGAAGCCAAACAGAGAGGTTCCGGGCTTGAAGAACACGGTGGCGTCCACCGTATATGTCGAGCCGCAGCAGCCCGGGCCGCAGAACCCGAATCGGGTGTATTCCATTTCGTCGTTTTCAAAGATGTCACCGATAATTTCCTCGACCTCGTCCACAACCTCCGGGGACAAAACGGTCAGAAACTCCACAAAGTGGCAAGGCGCCAGTTCGCAACGGATTTTGTAGCCGTACACTTCAATCCCTGTGATGCTGGCGCCGTCCATATGTATGTCCCCGTAGACTTGCACACAGAGATTACCCACGCCCACCCATTTTGGCCGGATCGAGATCTCCTTCCCCTGCACCGTGAACTTTATTGCGAAGTCCAAAGCAAAACCGCAGCAGATGAAGGGCACGTTTTGGATTTCAAAAAGGACGTA
>JANXBC010000152.1 GCA_025060555.1 Candidatus Bipolaricaulota bacterium | reverse complement strand
AAATCAGTCTGCTGCCAAAAGGTGCACAAACGGATTATGGCGTTAGACTCCCTGTTCGCCTACCGAAGAAAAGAAAACAGAGGGCCAACCGTTACCCCTAAGGCCTCTAGGCCAGCGTCCGTCCCTGCTTAACTGTGTTCCGCCTATCCTAGGTACAGTAGAGGATCCACAAGCTCATAAAAGCCCGACTCCTGGGCGAACTCCCGCAAAAGCCAAGCGTGGCCCGCGCCGATGAGGACAAAAATGCGGTCCCCTTCTTGTGTGAGGCGCGTGAGGTTCACAAAAATCCGGAGATTGCGACCATACCACTGCTCCACCCAGTTCGCCCCAGGGTACCTAGATCCAGCGCCAATGCGGGCGATCGTGAAATACACACAGTGGTCCGCAAGAAGGTTCTCCGGAAGGTTAAACTAACGGTAAAGGGCAATCAGGCCCTCCTGAGCGAGGATCGTCTCCGCCCTGGCCACCCTTGCCTGGGCTGCGTGGAGTGCCTGCGCAAGAAGGTGCTCTTGGCCGTGGGCTTGGGCGAACGTCTCGAAGTCCACATCTAAGCCATCTGGGAGGTCCTCAAGCCAGTCCACCGCGTAAAGCCTAGGATGACCGAGCCTTTGGGCCAAGCGGAAGGCTATTTGATGCACTTCGTCGCGCGTCAGTGCGAATCTCCCTTGAAGATAAGCGTGATAGTCGGCATTAAGTTGAGCTTCCTCGTCGGGTGGGACTTCCACGGCGATCTTTGTGGGCCGAAAGTCCGCGAGCCTTTCGACGAGCGTCGCGATCTCCCTTTGGCGATGAGGTTGCAGCACGTCGTCCACCCTCATATTGACGTAATCCCCCCGGGGTTGGCCAAGTGCGGGCTTCCCAGCACCAACAACTTGGGTCTTGCGCTCATTTTGCACCCCCTTGCCGCCCGCGCGAACTTTAGCCTTCCGGCTTTTCCAAGGCTTTCACCTGCCCAAGCATAATAGAGTCCGGTCCATGGAAGGAGCGCTTTTAAAGAGCAATGTAATCCACGATTTTCCGTATCCGCCGGAGCGGCGGAAGTGCCCACACCGGGCCCTTGTTTCCCTCACTCCAGCGGGAAGCTGTGTGCACCTCTGCCCCATGTGCTACGCCTGCGCCTATCCCTGGAGCCGGGACGAGCCCGCGTTCTACGCCAACACCCCCGAAAAGCTCGCCAAGGAACTGGAAAAAGTGGAGATCTGCCCGCCCCTCTACCTCAGCCAGGTCACCGACCCGCTCCAGCCGGTGCGGGAAATCCGGGAGCTCACGGCCCAGGTGGTGGAGGTGGCCCTGCACTTCGGCGTTCCCTTCCACCTCATCACGAAGAGCGGGGAGGGGGTGCGGTGGCTTTTGCGCCGGGTCCCG
>JANXBC010000151.1 GCA_025060555.1 Candidatus Bipolaricaulota bacterium | reverse complement strand
AGGAAGTAGGGGACAAAAAAGTAGGTCAGACCCAGCATGAACCCCAAGACCAGAAAAGCAGTCCCTAAGACGGCTCGCAAGCCTTCCCAAGCTCTAGCCTCGCCCAGACGCTCCCGCTCCTCCACAAATACCGAGATAAAGACGGTCGTAAGGGCGCCTCCGATGAGGCCGGCCAAAGTGGTCGGTAGAACGCTGGCCACCACGAAGCTATCCGTTACAGCCCCAGTACCGTAAAGGAAAGCGATCAACGTCTCCCGAAGCAGGCCAAGAAACCGGCTGAGCACAGATACAAGGAAAATGATGGTGCTTCCCCACGCCAAACTTTCTCCGACCATGGAAAGCGATATTATCTACATGTGCTCCAAGGAGAAAGACCGAGGGTGTGGGAAAAATTAGCGTGGCGAGCGGAGCTAATTTGGAAGGCCGCTCGTTTATACCGCGAAGCAGATTGGGTAGGAGTCATCAAAGAGATTCTCTCCTCCCATCGTATACAGAAGCGTCTCCCGAAACCCATGCTTTTAGACAGTGAAGGAGGGCTTGGCCTCTACCGGGTGGGCGAAAGGGAGATCTACTTTCCCCTTGAATTCGATCCCGCATTTTTGGGGTTTATTTATGATGAGGTCTTTGTGCGCCGCGTTTACGAGCACGGGGAGTGTCAAGTGCGACCGGGCGATTGGGTGGTGGATGCAGGGGCCTGTGAGGGTTTGTTTTCCCTTTACGCCTTGGAAAAAGGGGCAAACGTCCTGGCGTTCGAGCCGGTTCCGCAACTTGTCCACGCACTGGAAAAAAACCTCGACCCTTTTGTCCGCGCCGGGAGGGCCCAAATCTACCCCTTGGCTTTGGGGCGCCAAAAGGAGGAGAAAACCATTCACATTTTCCGCAGCAACGTTGCGGGGAGCACATTGAGCGAAGAGGCTTTGAGGACCCGGGAGGAGGGCCCGTCGTCTTCGTTTGTTGTCTTAGTGGCCCCATTGGATTCCCTTTTATCCAGCCTTCCTCCTGTATCTTTCCTGAAAGCCGATGTGGAAGGGTACGAACGCGAGCTTCTTATCGGGGCGCGGGAAACCCTTCGTCGTTTTCGCCCGCGCCTGTCCATATGCACCTATCATCGCCCGGACGATCCGCTGATGATCCGAAAATTGATTAAGGATTCTTGGCCTTTTTATAGGATAAAATTCAAAGGGGTCCTCACACATCTATGTGCATGGGCAGGAGAACGAAGGGCTTTCGGGAAAGGAGACGTCAACGCGGGCGCTAGAAGCAGACTTGGTTTAAATTCGCGCGCTCGGCCATGACTTTTTCAATGAAGATGCCAGAAGTTTCCGTTGTCATTCCGGCTTTTAACGCAGCTTCGTATATCCGCGATGCGATTCAATCTGTTTTGGATCAAACATTAGATGCGGTCGAGGTCATTGTGGT
>JANXBC010000150.1 GCA_025060555.1 Candidatus Bipolaricaulota bacterium | reverse complement strand
CTACGTTTCCCGCCAGAGGGCGATCGCCAAAAAGCTCGTGGAGGGCGGATGCGGGTCAAGGTGAGCCTGTACTTCCCGTTTCAGGAGGAGATCCCGGAGAACCCCCTGGTGCTGGAGCTCCCGGAGGGGGCGGAGGCGGCCCAGGCCGTGGCCGCCCTCGTGGCCCGCTACCCCTCCCTGCGCCCCCGCTTCTACGACGCCGAAGGGCAGATCCACCGGCACATCTCGGCCCTGGTGAACGGGGTCTCCATCCAGTACCGGCGGGGCTGGGCCACCCCCCTGGCCGAGGGGGACGAGGTCGTGCTCCTTCCCCCGGTGGGCGGCGGCTGAAGTCTCGGGTAGCAAAAGAGGTATCGGAGGATATTGTTCTGGTGTAGTTGATCGCAGCTAGCGTTTCCATTTTCCCGCACAAAGGATTTCTTGGTCGCATTGTTTATTGCCTGTCTTATTGGTCTGCCTAAAATACCGTTAATGGAGCCGACCAAGCTGGATCTTCCGACGTTAGAGACATGGCTTTGGGAGGCAGCCTGCGCCATCCGTGGACCAGTGGACGCGCCCAAATTCAAGGACTACATCCTTCCTTTGCTTTTCCTCAAGCGGCTTTCGGACGTTTTTGATGACGAGGTCGCGCGCCTTGCGGCGGAACTGGGCGGGCGAGCGAACGCGCTTCGTCTGGTGGACGAAGATCACGGGCTTGTCCGCTTCTACATCCCGGAGATCGCGCGCTGGAACGTTATTCGTACCAAGACCACCGGCCTCGGCCAACATCTCACGGACGCTGTCCGTTCCGTGGCGCGCGAGAACCCGCGTTTGGCCGGGGTCATCGACCTCGTGGATTTCAACGCCACAGCAGCAGGGCAGCGCATCGTTCCCGATGAATATTTAGCACGTCTTGTGGAAGTGCTCTCCCGCCATCGCCTGGGCTTGGACGACGTGGAGCCGGACATCCTCGGCCGGGCCTATGAATACCTCCTTCGGAAATTTGCCGAAGGCCAAGGGCAGAGCGCAGGAG
Organism: Candidatus Bipolaricaulota bacterium; assembly: GCA_025060555.1. Taxonomy (GTDB): domain Bacteria; phylum Bipolaricaulota; class Bipolaricaulia; order Bipolaricaulales; family Bipolaricaulaceae; genus DTER01. The sequence continues at coordinate 420 of JANXBC010000150.1, read as the reverse complement.
AGTTTTACACGCCCAGGGAGGTGGCCATCCTCATGGCCCGCCTCTTGGAGCCTGAACCTGGGATGACCGTTTACGACCCTTGTTGCGGCTCCGGCGGCCTCCTCATTAAATGTCACTTGCGGCTTCTGGAACGCTGCGGGGTTTGGGAAAACGGGCGGCGGAGGCTTCCTACCCACGTGGCCCCGCTGCGTCTCTATGGCCAAGAGATCAACCCCGCCACCTTCGCCATGGCCAAGATGAACGCCTTCATCCACGACATGGAGGCTGAGATCGCGTTAGGCGACACCATGCGCAAGCCCGCCTTCACGCAGGCGGACGGAAGGCTTCGCACTTTTGACCTCGTGGTGGCCAATCCCATGTGGAACCAAGGCTTTCCTCAGGAGGTCTACGAACACGATCCTTACGATCGCTTTCGTTTCG
>JANXBC010000014.1 GCA_025060555.1 Candidatus Bipolaricaulota bacterium | reverse complement strand
CGGAGGAATTGGAGGCCTTGGGCGTCCGGATCCTCCGCCGCAAATACGCGTTCAAAACGCGGGAGGGCTTCCGGCTCGAAGAGCTACCCATCCCCAAGCGGGTCCTGGAGACGCCCACCCCGGCCGGCCCGCTGGAGGAGGGCTTCCTCCGCGAAGCTCTGGCGGAAATGCGGCGCTTGTTGGAGGGCGAGGATGGGCTGGCGTGAGGTCTTGCGGCGGGAGTTCTTCGAGGCGGATCGGGAGTTCGTGACGGAGGTGCTGCCCCTGGGGCGGGTGGATTCCTCCGTGTTTGGGCTCCTGGCCGAGGCCACGCGGTACGTGCTGGTGCAAGAGGGGGAGGAGGTGCACATCCGGCCGGACACGACCGCGTTGGGCGAGGTTTTGCGTTCGTTAGCGCGGGGCGGCCGGGGCGTGACCAAGCGGGATGCTGAGGAGGCCCTGCAGCGCTTCGCCGCCCTCTGGGAGAGCAAGGCCCGCGCCCGCGGCACCTGGGAGGAGGCGGTGCGCGTGGCCCGCGAAGCCGGGGAGATCCAAAGCATTCTGCCCCACCCCAAGCGCCGTTTCCTCTTTTGGAGGGGATGAAAGATGCCGGAGATCGTCCTCCAAGGGGTTACAAAGAGGTTCGGCGCGGTCACGGCCATTGATAACCTCACCGCTCGTATCCTCGACCGCGAGTTTTTCGTGGTGGTGGGGCCCACCGCTTGCGGCAAGACCACGTTGCTCAAGCTTTTGGCCGGCCTCATCCGGCCCGATCGCGGCCAGATCTACTTCGACGGCGTCCTGGTGAACGACATCCCGCCCCGGCAGCGCGGGGTGCGCATGGTCTTTCAGGGCCAGGACTACGCGCTTTATCCGCACCTTGAGGTTTACCACCCAGAACGCTGGTCGAACCTTTCGTTCCCGTTGCGGCTGCATGGGGAACGAGTAGGGGGGATCCACGCGCGGGTGCAAAAGATTGTGCAACGTTTGGGCATTCATCCTGATTGGTTCCCCCGCAAACCCCAGGAATTGTCTGAGGGGCAAAAACAGAAAGTGGCGCTGGGAAGGGCCACAGTTCTTACGCCCAAAGTGTTCCTTTTAGACGAGCCCCTTTCTCACCTCGATCCTCCGGCGAGAGCGAAGGCGCGCGAAGAGATCCGCCGGCTCCATGAGGAATTAGGAACCACAACGGTCTACGTGACCCATGACCTTGCAGAAGCGTTTTTGGTTGGGGATCGGGTAGCGGTCATGCGCGCGGGGCGCTTCCTCCAGGTTGCCACACCCAAAGAGATCCGTGACCATCCGGCGGATGCATTTGTGGCGGAATTTGTGCGTGCTTATCGCGAAGGGCTAAAGCGGGCCTTCGAGACCTAAATTGTCAAGGGCGCGGAAGACAAAAGCCCTTCGGCCAGGGTGATTTTCTCCGATGATAAAAACGATGGGCATCAAAATCGCTGTTCTCTGCGGTGGTAATTCTGCGGAGCGCGAGATCTCCTTGAAGTCCGGTCGGGGTGTATATGCGGCCCTTCGCCGCAAAGGGTGGGATGTAGAGCTAATCGAAATTGACACATTCGATGGGCTCCCACAAAGATTGAAGCCATATACAGTGGTGTTCAACATCCTGCATGGTGGGCCTGGCGAGGACGGGACCGTGCAACTTCTCCTTGAGCTGATGGGCAAAGCTTATGTGGGTTCCGGTCCCCTTGCTTCGGCCTTGGCCATGGACAAAGTGGAGGCCAAGAAAGCATTCCAGGGGAAAAACCTTCCCACCCCTCCTTGGATTGTCTATCAAGGTGGGGAACCCGCGGCCTTTGCGGTGCGCGCAGGCGCATTGGGCTTCCCTTTGGTCCTCAAGCCGCGGCGGGAGGGATCAAGCGTGGGAGTCAAGATCGTGAGCGACGAGGTTAGCCTCTTAGCTGGTATACGGGAGATGGCCGAGCAATTCCAGGAATTTTTCGTGGAGAAATATGTGCCTGGCCGCGAGATAACCGCCGCCATCTTAGAGCGCGAGGAGGGACCGGTGGTGCTCCCCCTCGTGGAGCTGCGACCAAAGCGGGAATTTTTTGACTGGACTGCCAAATACACCCCAGGCCAATGTGATGTTCTTTGCCCAGCTCCTTTGTCTGCAGAACAGGCCCAGCGTGTGGCCGACGTCGCGCGTGAGGCCTACCTCCTTTTGGGCTGTCGGGATTTTGCCCGATTGGATCTGCGCCTGGGAGAAGACGGGGTGCCCTATCTTCTTGAGGTTAATACTCTTCCGGGCATGACCGAGGTTTCCCTCTTTCCGCGGGCGGCGGCCGCGGCGGGCCTAAGTTATGAGGAGCTTGTGGATTTCCTTGTGCGCCGAGCCCTAAACCGCTTGTCAAATTCCTAAGCTTTCGAGTAGAGTAAGGCGAGGAGGTGATGACGATGAAAATCCTCTGGTACGGGCATGCCTGCTTTCGCATCACCACCTCTGACGGCACGGTGATCATCACTGATCCGTATAATGAGAGCGTGCCCTATAAACCGCCGGAAGGGCCAGCGCACATCGTCACCGTATCTCACGACCACTTCGACCACAGCGCCGTGGCCAGGGTGAAAGGCGACCCGGAGGTCCTGCGGGGGGTGGGTGAGTGGACAGTGCGGGGGATAACTGTGCGCGGGATCTCTTCGTTTCATGATCCTAAGGGTGGGAAAGAGCGCGGCCGCAACACGATCTTTAAGTTCGCCGTCGAAGGCCTTCATTTGGCGCACCTTGGCGACCTCGGCCACACTCTCACCGCAGAACAGCTCAAACCTCTGGAGGACATACAGGTGGTGATGATCCCGGTGGGTGGGTTTTACACCATCGGCCCGCGTGAGGCCAAGGAAGTGATCCAAGCCTTGCCCGCTCTGCGGGTGATAATCCCCATGCACTACCGAACGGATGCGGTGAAGGATTGGCCGATTCGCCCGGTCCAGGAATTCTTGGAAGCTGTGGACCTCACCGTGCGGGAGTTCAAGGGCGAGGCAGAACTCGGTTCGCGGAATCTTCCCAAAGCCAAGGAGGTGTGGGTCCTTTCTTATGCCTAACATTTCTGCGCGCAGCCAAGCGGCTCCGGCCTCCCCCATCCGCCGGCTTTATCCCCTGGCGGTGGAGGCCAAGCGCAAAGGGAAAAGAGTTTATCACCTGAATATCGGCCAGCCCGATATCCCCACTCCGGAGGCCTTTTTGCGGGGCATTCGGGAGGCCAAAGTGGAGGTTTTGGATTACGCGCCGTCCCCAGGCCGACCCGAGGCCATCCATGCTGTGCAAGCCTACTACGCAGAGCTTGGATTCCACCTTACGCCCCAAGAAATCCTCATCACAATCGGTGGTTCCGAAGCCATAACCTTCGCCCTCATGGTCACCTGTGATCCGGGGGATCGGGTCCTCATCCCCGAGCCGTTTTATCCCAATTACTTGGGCTACGCTCGGCTAGCTAATGTGGAAATCACTCCCCTTACCACCTTTCGCTCCGAGGGATTTCACCTTCCGCCGCGGCGAGAAATCGAACGCCACCTAACACCCAACACAAAGGCCATCCTCCTTTCCAACCCGGCCAATCCTACAGGCGTTGTATACACCGAGGCGGAGTTGGATATGCTCGTGGCTCTTGCCCTCCAGTACGACCTTTTCCTCATCGTGGACGAGGTGTATCGGGAATTCGTGTACGATGGAAAGCACAAAAGCATTCTGTCCTATCCGGAGATCGCCGGGCAAGCGATTGTGGTGGATTCCATCTCCAAACGTCTTTCCGCCTGCGGAGCGCGCATCGGGATGCTCATCTCGCGGAATAAAGAAGTGATGGCTGCGGCACAAAAGTGTGCCACGATCCGCCTCTCCGCTCCTACCTTCGAACAACTGGGATTTGCAGCGTTCATGGCTGATCCTAACCACCGGGACATCATCGCTCGCATGATTGAGGAGTACCGTGTCCGCCGCGATACATTCTGTGAGGAGCTCGCGAAGATCCCGGGGGTTACTTTCCGCAAGCCGGAAGGCGCGTTTTACGTGATGTTCGGCCTTCCTGTCCAGGATAGCGAGGATTTCATTCGCTGGATGCTCACAGACTTTCCCGGTCCGGAGACGGTCATGTTTGCTCCTGGCGCGGGTTTCTATGCCACCCCCGGTAAAGGGCAGGATGAGGTGCGCGGGGCCTACGTGCTGAACACGGAAGATCTGCGCCGGGCGTGCGCGATCTTGGCTGAGGGGCTGACCCTCTATACCGCGGCCTTGGCCCGCGCGCGAGGATGAAGGAGGACCACAAACGCTTGGACCTCCTCCTCGTTGACCGCGGCTTGGCCCCCTCCCGGGCCAAAGCGCAGGCCCTGATCCTTGCTGGTCAAGTACGCGTCAACGGTGTTTTGATGGACAAACCCGCCACGCTTGTTTCGCGTCACTCGCACCTCGAGGTGCTCGCTCCGCCGAAGTATGTTTCCCGAGGCGGGGAGAAACTAGAGGTGGCTCTTCGTGCATTCGCCATCAATCCGGCCGGGAAAATCTGTCTTGATATTGGGGCCTCCACCGGCGGGTTCACCGACTGCCTTCTTCAGCATGGAGCGGCGAGGGTCTACGCGGTGGATGTGGGCCGAGGCCAACTTCACTGGAAGCTCAGGCAGGACCCACGGGTGGTGGTAAAGGAGGGTTTGAACGCCCGTTACCTGCGGTTCGAGGACATCGGGGAAGAGGTTGATTTAGTCACCATCGACGTTTCCTTTATCTCCCTTCGCCTAATCCTTCCGCAGCTGCCGGGAATCGTTCGGCCAGATGGAGTAGTGGTGCCGCTCGTGAAACCGCAGTTCGAAGCGGGGCGGGAGAAGGTCAAAGGTGGGGTAATTCGTGATCCCCAAACCCACCGCGAGGTCCTGGAAAAGTTGCGCGAGTTCGTACAGCTGAACCTAAACTGGTCGGTGTTAGACGCGATACCCAGTCCTCTTTTGGGGCCCAAGGGCAATCGCGAATTCTTCTTGTGCATTGTGCCAAAAGCGGGCACTAGCAATGAATTTGACTGGAAAAAGCTCGGGCTTTAGAGGCGATTGCGCAGTTCTGCAATGAGCGGACGCGCTGCTGCTCGGCCTGCTTCCACCACTCTCGGCAGATGTTGAAAGTCAAGAAGTCCAACGCCTTCGAGCTCGGGCCGAAGGACAAGGAGGTTTTCCCCCAAGCGCTCGCGCATGCGCTCAAGCCGCACCGCTGTCAGTGTATGAGCTGTGATCTCGTAGGCACGTAAGACCACATCCACTAAGGAGTTCGTTCCTGCGGAAAACGGCGCGGAAACATCCACCGCCACCACCGTCTTAGCCTTTTCCGCAGCGACATCCACGGGAAGGTTATTCGTCACCCCGCCATCGATGAGCCACCGCCCTTCCCAGCGGATTGGCCCAAGAAGGCCGGGCAAAGCGGCGCTGGCTCCAACCCCAAGGTAAACCGGACCTCTTTGAATCCGAATTTCTTCCCCAGTGGCCAAATCACAAGCGACTGCACAAAAAGGGGGACTCAGCTCCTCAAACCTCTTTCCCTTCGTGAAGAGGCGAAGGAAAGCGAGGAAGCGGGAAGTGCGCTTGGCGTTTATCTCCCACCATGGCCGACGGCGCACCATCTCCACCAAGCTCTCAGCTATCGCACGTTCCATCAGCGCTCGGTAGGAGTCGGGCACACCGAAGAAGTCGGGAAGATCCAAGGCGGAAAGGATTTTTATAACCCGCTGTAGATCCTGCCCCGCAGCATAGATGCCGCCAACAATAGCTCCCATGGATGTCCCAGCGATGCTTGTGGGAAAGAACCCCGCCTCACACAACTCTAAAAGCACCCCGAAATGGGCAAATCCTCGCGCACCACCCCCACCCAAGGCTAGAGAAAATCCTTTCATCCTAAGCGAGTTTCTCCCTGAGCCGCGCCGAGGTCCAGTCCAAAAACCAGACCATGATGATGATGAGCAAGGTCAAGATGGTGGCTTCCTGGAAAGCCCAGCCCAGTAGGTATTGGGCCAGACGGAAGCCAATTCCGCCCCCGCCCACCATGCCTACCACCGTGGCCATCCGCACATTGATGTCCCAACGGTAAATGGTGAAGGAGATGTAAGGGTTGATGATCTGGGGGATGATGGCGTAGCGGATGATCTGGAGGCGGTTAGCGCCGGTTGCAGTCAGTGCTTCCACAGGGCCGGGATCGATGGCCTCGAGTTGCTCGGCGTAAAGCTTCATCAGGTCCACAATGGAGTGGACAAAAAGCGCGAGCACACCGGCAAAGGATCCGGTGCCTACCCAAACAGCGAAGATGATGGCCCAAATGATGGCATCCACAGAGCGGGTGAGGCTTCCAACCATGCGGAGGACGGTGTAGATAGGGCGGGCGAGGGGACCGCGCATGAGGTTGCGCGCCGCCAAAAAAGAGAGGATGACCGCGAAGGGCACAGCAAATGCTGTGGCCATGATGGCCATGAAGATGGTTTCACCAAGAAGCCTAAGCCCAAGGCCCAAAAGATCCCAGCGTGGGGAAAAGATGGCCCGCCAAAATTTAATCGTGTTTTTAAAGCCCAAGACGAGGCGGGAAGGGTCAACGCGCGTCACCGCGACGGCCGCACTGAGCGTACTGAGACTGATCAGCACCACCAACCAGCCGGTGAGGGTGCGGTACCACGGACGGTAAACCACGAGGGGGACCTCGGAAAGGGTGTGCCCAGAAAGAAGTTCAGCAGGGGCACGGCCTTTTTGGTCGAAGAGGGCGGTAAAAAGGGTCAAGGGGAAAAGGGGCCAAGCCAAGGCGTAGAGCAACCGCTGCGAAGCCGTAGCGCCCTTGAGCTCGTGGTTCACGATCTTCAGGCCCAAAGTCTGATCCCAAGCTGACCACAAGGCGGCCGCAGGGACGATCACGAAAAGCATCGTCGTCCAGGGAAAGAAAGAGTATTGGATGCGGCCGAAACGGAAATAGCCGTAGCTTATGGATACTGCGGCCCAAAGGTACCCAAGGACTCCAAGGTCAAGGAGGGCCGTTAAAATGCGGACACGTAGGCTTCTTCCTTCACGAACCAAGGTTTCCTGCAGGAGGGAAGAGATGTTCATGGCTCAGACGATCTTTTCCCGCACCCAACCGGAGACGTAATCCATGATCCACACGGTGACCATGAACAGGATGATCACGCCGCCCACAAGCGACCACTGCAGATCGTTCTTGTACTCAAAAAGGAGGCGGCCGATCCCACCTCCGCCCACAAGGGCGATCACCGTGGCCATGCGCAGGTTGATGTCCCAGCGGTACAGGGAGAAGGCCAAAAATTGGGGAACGACCTGGGGAACCACGGCATAGCGCACCACCTGGAGGAGATTTGCGCCGGTGGCTGTAACCGCTTCCACCGGACCAGGATCGATGTGTTCTACCTGTTCGGAAAAAAGTTTGCCCAAGGCGGCCACGGTGTGAATGAACAACGCTAAGCTTCCGGCAAACTCGTTGAAACCCACCCAAATCGCGAAGATGGCCGCCCAAAAGATGGCTTCCACCGCGCGGAACACATTGAAAAAGCCCCGCACAAAACCGTAGATCGCCCATCCTATTGGGCTACGAGCCGCAATATTTCGCGCCCCCATGAAGCTCAAAGGAAAGGCCACAATGATCCCCGCCACTGTGGCCAAGAGGGCCATGTAAAGGGAGCGAACCAAGCCATCGATAAAGGAAAGCTTAATACGAGGGTCTGGCTGAATAAGGTAGGAAAAATCGGGATTGACTAAGCCACGCCAAATGCGCATAGATTTTGAAGCGGAGCGAACCAGCTTTTGCAGGTCCACCTCGGTGAGCCGCCAGCCCACGGCGAGGGTCACCCCAATCACAAGTAGTGCCGTAACCCCATAGAAGGTACGGTACCAGGGAGGACGTCGAACACCGCTTTCCGGTGTGGGCAGCGGCGCCAAGCGCAAGCCGGCCCAGCGCTCGTGCCAAGGGTTTTCCGGATCGATCCATACCCCAAGCCCCAGGGAGAGGATTTCCAGGTGAAGAAAACCAAAATAAGCGAGGCGCTGGCCAAGTGTGGGCTGTGTCCCGTTCTCTCCCACAAGATGCACGCCCAGGGCGCGCTGACCCAGACTGGGCCCAAAAGCGCGCGTGAGGAGCGTGACCTCAACGATGCCCACAACTACCACCGCCCATCCCCATGGGGATAAGGCGGGCAAAACCAGCTTCTCCTCAGGCCGCCAGGGACTCCAAAGAGCGGCCAAGTAATAGAGTGTGAATCCGCCATAAAGAAGGTAGGCCCAAACAAGGAGATCGGTGAGGCACGAGAGGATCCTTGCGCGCAGAAACTTCACCGGACCTCCACTTCCTCGGCCTCTTCCCCGTAGATCTCTTTGAATTTCTGATCATCGATGACCTCAGGAAGGCCATCGAACACAATTTCCCCGGCGCGGAGGGCAATGATGCGCTGTCCGTAGCGGCGAGCCAGGGATAGGAAGTGGAGGCTTGCAATAACCGTGACCCCATCTTCTTTGTTGATCTGCTCGATATACTGCATCACGGAGTGGGAGGTAGCGGGGTCCAAGGCGGACACCGGCTCATCGGCAAGGAGCAGTTCTGGCTCCTGCATGAGGGCGCGGGCGATGCCCACGCGCTGCTGCTGCCCACCAGAAAGCTGATCTGCGCGCACATAGATCTTGTCCAACAATCCCACTCGCTCCAGACACTCCTTCGCTCGCCGTAGATCCTCCTTGGAGAAGTGGCCAAGAAGCGTGGGCAAAGTCGGGTTATAACCCAGGCGGCCGGCGAGGACGTTCTGCAGGACTGTAGCCCGCTTCACCAGGTTGAACTGCTGGAAGACCATGCCGATGCGGCGCCGCACCCTGCGCATGGCGCGGGGGGAAAGCTTCGTGAGTTCTAGACCGTTGAGGAAAACTTTACCAGAGGTGGGCTCCACCAGGCGGTTTATGCACCGAAGTAGCGTAGATTTTCCAGAACCAGAAAGGCCGATCAACACCAAAAACGCCCCTTTTTCCAGGGAAAAGCTCACGTCGGAGAGGGCGCGGACTTTGCCGCGCTCGTAAACCTTGGTCAAGTGTTCCACGACGAGATGGGCCATGGAAAAAAGAGGGGGGAGCTCAGCTCCCCCCTCCTCTACCCTCCCTCACCGCGGGGGAATGGGATAGCCCGCGAGCATGCGATAGGAATCGTAGAAGGAGTCATCGATCTCCGCCACATCGTACCACTCGTAGAACCCCGGCCGCGACCAAAGGGCATAACCCTCAGGGGAGCGGATGTGGGTCTTTATGGCCTCTACGATAGCATCCTCAAGCTCCTTGGGGAAGCCAGCGGCGAAAGCAATGCAGTCGTTGGGCATGGGACCAACCACACCCACAATCCCCACTTTCTTCACCAACTCCCAGATATCCCCATAGACCTTCACTTCCGTGGCGATGGCATAGCGGAGATCCCGGCAGTACCCGCGGATCCCCTCCGGGTAGAGGTTGTTGTTCCAGCGATCCCACAACCACAGCTCCGGATCCATGCCATACTCCCAGCGCCAGCCCGCGGCTTTGAGGGCCTCGGCGATGGTGTCCGGAGGAAGCGGCGGCGAACCATAGCCCGTGCAGAAATCGGCTTGGCCCTCAAGCACGGCAATCAGGGCGTTTGCGTGCGTCCCCACCGCTTTCTCCTCCGCGAAGCTTAGGCCAAGCTGATTGAAATACTTCTTGGGGATGACGTAGCCGGAAGTGGAGCGGGTGCTGGCAAAAGCCCACACCTTCCCCTGGAGGTCGTACACGGACTTGTATCCCTTCTCCCGCAGGGCGTAAATGCTCGCGAAATAGTAGGGATAACCTGCCCGGACCGCGGCGAGCCTTGCGTGCACGCCAGGATTGGCTTTCGTGATTTGGCAGTACTGGTCAGTTGTGGGGACGCCGAACATATCGCCTTCCGCAGTGATCATAGCCTCGATGAACGCCGCGTAATCCGCAGCGATCACGGGCTTGATCACAAGCCCCGTCATCTTGGAGAGGGCTTCAGCGATCTTCGGCCCCACCTCCTGGATGACATCCACCTTTACGGAAGGCACGAAAAGCATGGTGATCGGGCGTTCCGGGGTACCCAACGCCTGGGAGAAGCCCATGACCCCCAACACGGCCAACCCACAAATCGCCGCAATAACTCGTTTCACCTAACCACCTCCTTACCGCCATTATAGCTTGGCGCAAAAGGCCCAAGCTACTCTCGGCGATAGGGAACCCCGAGGGCTTTGGGGAAGCGCACGCGGCCGATGATCCCCGCCACGACGAACAACGTGGCCAGGTAAGGGATCATGGCAATGAATTGCCAGGGCACGGCTTCCTTCACTCCTGGCAGGGACTGGATCCAGGTGGCGAGCGACTCGAAGAACCCGAAAATGAGGCCCCCGGCCAATGCGAGGAGCGGGCGGAGCCCGGAGAAGACCACGGTGGCCAGGGCGATGAACCCTCTTCCTGCGGATATTTCCTTCGTCACCGAGCCAAGCCAGGATACCGACATATACGCTCCCGCCAGCCCGGCAAAAGCCGCGCCCACAGCGGTGGCCAAAAGCTGGGTCAGTTCCACGGGGATCCCGGCGACGTCGGCCGCCTCAGGGTTCTCCCCCACCGCTTTGACCTGCAGGCCCATCCGTGTGTGGTTCAAGAACCAATGCACGAAAAAGGGCAGCAAAAGGGCCACGAGTATTAAGGGGGAGAAGGCACCAACGGCAGTGCGGATGGGGGGGAGTTGCACAGCCCTGGGAACAGTGTAGAAACCGGGGGAACCCAACACCTGGAGGCCGAAGGCCACAAAACCGAGGGCGAACAGGTTTATCCCCACCCCCGCGATCATTTGGCTCCCCTTCCAATACGCGCAGATGAGCCCGAAGACAAGCCCGATCCCAAATCCGGAGACGAGGCCCGCAAGGAGACCAAAAATGGGGCCGCCAGCACGTGCACCCAAGGTCCCAGTGAACGCGGAAAGAAGGAGGATCCCCTCTAGACCAATATTGAACAGGCCTGCGGATTCGCCGATCACTTCTCCCACGGCGGTGAGGGTGATGGGAACCATGGCGTGAAGGGAAATAGAGAACAGACTCCAAAAGTATGCCCAGTTCATGCCTCTCCCCCTTTTCGGCGCTGGCGAAAGACGCGGAAGATCCGGGTGAGTTCAGGTAGAGCCAACGCTAAGACAATGACGCCCTGCACAGCCCGGACCATCTCGAAGGGAACGCCCGCCTCCATCTGCATGAGTCGGGCCCCCGCCTGCAACCCCCCGTAGAAGATGGCGGCCGGGATGATGCCCAAGGGATGGATGCGGCCGATCATGGCCACGCCGATCCCATCGAAGCCAAACCCAGAAATGTTGGTGAGGCCGCTGTACACTGCGTAGGTCGGAGGCCGGCCCATGACCTCCACGGCCCCCGCTAACCCCGCCATGGCCCCACCCAACGCAAAGACCAAGAGCACTGTTTTCTGGGGGGAAACCCCACCATAACGAGCAGCATGGGGATTGGCCCCCGCGGCTCGGATCTCATAGCCCGCTACGGTGTGCCAAAGGAATACATAAGCCAAAAAAGCTAATCCCGCCGCCACCACCATCCCCAACGAGAGGTCCGTCCCGCGCATAAGGAGGGGCAGGCGGCTGGTTTTGGCTACCGACAACGTCTTTTCCGCCCGGACCGGATCAACAAGGACATTGGCCACGAGGTAAAAGGCGAGGAAGTGGCTGAGCCAGTTGAACATGATGGTGGAGATGACCTCATGAACGCCGCGGAAGGCGCGAAGCACAGCCGGAACAAGCCCCCATAAGATCCCGGCCGCAGCGGCACAAAGCAAGGCGAGCAACGTATGCAGCCCCGCGGGCAGACGTAAAAGGCTCAGGGCGATCGCTCCCATCGCTCCCATGTACATCATTCCCTCTGCGCCGATGATGAAAAGCCCAGCTCGTGCGCCCATGGCAAATGTCAGGGCGGTAAGAATAAGAGGGGTAGCGTTGGCCAAGGCACTGGCCAGTCCGTAGCCGCTACCGAAACTCTCCTTGAAGAGCGCCACGTACGCTGGCCAGGGGGCGTATCCCCAACCCCACATGATGAGCGCCCCTGCGGCGAGTCCAATTATCCCGGCCAAAATGGATTCAAGAATCGGACGCAATCCTCGCCAAGTCCAGGTCATTTTGTCCCTGCTTTCACGCCGCCCATGAGGAGGCCGATCTCCTCAGGGGTGAGCTCAGCTGGCCGCGCTACACCGGTGAAGGTGCCTTCGTACATGAAGGCCACACGGTCGGAAAGGGCCAAAACCTCGTCGAGATCAGCAGAAACGAGGAGAATTGCCCGCCCTTCGTCGCGGAGACGCAGAAGCAAATCCCGGATGAACTGGGCGGCTCCAATGTCTAAGCCACGGGTGGGCTGAGCCGCCACGATCACTTCGGGGTCTTTGGCGAGCTCCCGGCCAACGATGAGCTTCTGTTGATTTCCACCGGAAAGGCTCTTGGCCGAAGCTGAAAGCCCTGCTGTTTGGATGTTGAACTCTTGGATGAGTTTTGCCGCGTGATTCCGTACGGCCCGGGCCCGAAGCATTCCTGCCAAATGAAAGCCGCGTTCGCGTTGAACCCCAAGGATGGCGTTCTCCGCTACGGTAAAGGAGAGAATCAGGCCATATTTCCAGCGGTCCTCAGGTATGTGGGCCAACCCAAGCCGATAAAGCTCGGGCGGGGAACGCCCAACCACGTTTTCCCCGCGTAGTATTATCCGCCCGGCCTCGACACGGCGAAGCCCACAGATGGCCTCCACAAGCTCGGTCTGGCCATTCCCTTCCACCCCGGCAATGCCAAAAATCTCCCCTGGGTGAACGGCGAAAGAAAGATCCCGCACGGCGAGTTCGCCAGTGTCAGATCGCACCCGCAGGTCTTTCACGACCAATACCGGCTCCGCAGTCCGCACCGCAGAAAGTCCAGTCTGCACAGTATGTTCCACAGCGAGTTCCACTGGACGGCCACGGAGCTCTATTTCTGTCCCTACCATGAGCCGCGCAAGCTCGCCGGCGGTGGTGTTCTTGGTCTCCACTTCACCGGCCACTTTGCCCCGCCGCAAAACCACGATGCGATCAGTAATAGACAACGCTTCCTTGAGTTTGTGGGTTATGAAGATCACCGCTTTCCCCTGCTCGCGGAGGTTTTGGAGGAAGCGGAAAAGATCGGCGGTTTCTACCGGGGTAAGGACGCTTGTGGGCTCATCGAGGATGAGGAGGTTCACGTCGCGCGCGAGGACTTTAAGGATCTCCACGCGCTGGCGCTCGCCCACGGCGAGTTTCTCCACGGGCACGTCAAGGGGCACTTGAAGCCCCGTTTTCTCGATGAGTTCCTCAAGCTTCCGGCGGAGCGCGGGAAAGCTCACCCCACCCAGCCCCAACGCCACGTTCTCCAGGGCATTGAAGGTGTCCACCAAAGCGAAGTGTTGATGGACCATGCCGATGCCCAAGCGCAGCGCGTCCTTTGGGGAGTGAAAGCGCACCGGGCCCTGGGGGGTGCGGAGGCGGCCGGCAGTAGGGGGGAGAAGTCCGGAAAGGATCTTTGTAAGGGTGGTTTTCCCGGCCCCATTCTCCCCAAGGAGCCCAAGGACCTCCCCCGCAACCACCGTGAGATCCACCCCGCTTAAGGCTACTGTCCCGTCGGGGTAGATTTTGGTTAATCCCTCTGCACGCAAGAAAAACGTAGCCACGGTAGTCTAAAGAAGGGGCCTGAGACCCTTCTTTACCCGGATCTCAGGCCCCCACATGCTCAGCGGGTGAGCGGGTATTGGGCCCGCACGGCGAGCATCTCCTCGCGCGTCTCGGGCTTGGGCACCACGATCTCGCCGGAGAGGATCTTGGCTTCAAGCTCATCAACGGCCTGCCAGATCCACTCGGGGATGGCAGCCCTCATGGCTTGCCAATTGGCGATGATGCGCGCGCGATCGGCTTCAGTGATGGCTCCAGCTTTGATGCCGAAGTCGATGAAGTCCAGCAGTTCCTGGTAGCGGCTGATCCCGACGCCTTTGTTCTTGAGGCCAAGGGAGAGGACGCCGCCCTGGAAAGTGCCCTCTTGCACGAGCTTTATGGCTGTGTAGCAGCCCACGTCCACGCGCTTCATCATGGAGGCCACGACTTTATTGCCATCGCCCATCCAGTCCTGGTTGGCATCCACCCCGATCATGAAGGGAGGCCCTGCCTCGCGTCCCTCCTTGGCCAATTTAGCTGTGACCGCCTCCAAAATGCCGATGCCCAAGGGGCCGGCCACGTTATATACGGCCACCGCACCCTGCTCAAGCTGCGCTTCCGCGGCGGCCTTGCCTTTAGCGATGTCCGAGAAAGTCCCGGTATAGACCCAAAGGAGCCCTACATCCGCAGCCTTGCCCGTCACCGCGGCGTACTTCTTCAGCCCCCAATCGATTCCGAAGCGGTATCCGCCTTCGAAGTGGTAGAGGACAGGGATTTCAATGCCAAGGACTGTTCCCACGTAAGGATAGCCATATTGGGCAGCGAGCATGCCAGCCAGGGCCCCCACGAGAGCTGAGCCCTCCTGCTCCTCAAACACGATGGAAAGAACATTTGGATGGCTCACCACCGCATCGATGATGGCGAACTTCTGGTTAGGAAACTCTGGAGCGACCTCATTCAGAGCATCTGCGAGGAGGAAGCCCACGCAGATTATAAGATCGAACTTTCCGGTGCGCGCAGCGTTGCGGATGTTGGGAAGATAATCAGCGGAGGTAGCTGACTGGATCTCCACCATCTCCCAGCCAAAGTCTGCACAAGCCTCCTCCGTACCTTTAAATCCCATGTCGTTGAAGGAGAGGTCACCGCGGCCGCCCACGTCGAGGATGAGGGCCACCCGCCCAGCCCACGCTGGCAGAGCCAAAAGCGCCGCCAGAAGAACTAGCCACAACTTTTTCATACCTACTCCCCTCCTTGCCTTTACGTCGGGCCAAAGCCCGAGGTTGGCACATGGTAGAGGGAGAGCTAGGGGGCGGTCAAGGAGAGCGAGGCGGGGGAGGGGTCACATCCCCCTCCCCCGGCGAGGAGGAAGGAGGCCAGGAGGGGGTCATGGGCGTGCCCCGCCGATTCGAACGGCCACCCGCCCGCCGGGAGCAATGATCACCCCGGAAGGTGGGGCCGGAAACCCCATTGGGCTGGCACCATGCCCGGCACGCCAGGCCAAAACCAGCCTAGTGCGCGCTGGGTACCACCAGCAATGACAAGGATCTTGCGCGCAGGGAACGTTTGCTCTCTAAAAAGGGGACGTTAGTCCGGAAGCTTCGCGATCCGCCAGTATTCCCAAACAGTGGTGAGGAGCCGATCGAACTCCTCGGGGGAAGCGGGCTTTTGCAAGAACCCTGCGGCTCCGGAGTCGTAAGCCCGCACCATATCCTCTTCGTCTGTGGATACAGTAAGGACCACAACCGGGATCTTGCGTAAACGCTCGTCTTTCTTGATTTCCTCGAGGACCTCCAGCCCGCCTTTTTTGGGCAAGCGGAGGTCAAGGAGGACGAGATTGGGCCGAGGAACCTGAGCGTAGTCCTTGCGGCGGAACAGGAAATCCAGGGCCTCCTCCCCGTCTTTGACCCAAAAGAGGTCATAGCGGACGTTGGCCTTCTCCAGACTCCGCACGGAGCGCTCGATCAATTCATAGTGGTACGGATCGTCCTCCACCACCAGGATGGCCATTCGGCGTTCAATGGGCATCGCTCTCCACCCCTTTTTTCACGGGCAGCCGGGGCAGGGTGAAGTAGAAGGTTGCCCCCTGCCCGAGCTGGGATTCCGCCCAGATTCGGCCGCCGTGCTCCTCCACGATGCGGCGACATATGGCCAAGCCCGCACCGGTTCCCTCCTTCGTACGATCAAGTTGCTCAAACAGCCGGAAGATCTTTTCCAGATATTCGGCGGGGATGCCAGGACCATTGTCCCGCACCCAAAAGAGGTAGGTGTCCCCCCGATGGGGCCTCCATCCCACCTCTATCACCGGAGTGGGCTTGTCATTGAACTTGATGGCGTTGTGGACAAGATTGGAAAAGAGTTCGCTGATGAGGCTTGGCCGGCCATAGACTTGAGGGAGGTCCTCCGGGATGCGCAATTCCACCCCCGATAGGAGTTGGCCTAAATCCTCGCGCACATCGGCCAAAAGCTTGTTCAAATCAATTGGCTCAAACTGCGATGGATCAAGACGCATTTTGGAGTACCGGGAGAGGTCCTCTAGCATGCGATCCATGCGCTCCAGGCGGCCACGGGCAAGCTCTAGGTCCCGGCGCACCTCTGCAGGAATGGCCCCGTTGTGCTGCGCGAGAACCATCTGGACATATCCAAGGGCCGCACGGGTGGGATTCCGTAGGTCATGGGATACCGCAGCGTTGAACGAGCGGAGCCGGTCGTTCGCTTCCTCAAGCAAGCGCTTTTGCTCGCGCAGTTCGGCCTCCAACCTCTTTAGGGCCGTAATATCCGCGAAATAATCCACCCGCCCGCCCCGTCCCCGTGCTCCAGCCAGTGGGACGCTGAAATATTGGAGGATTCGCTCCTCACGCCCCTTCCCAGGCCGCACTTGGACGATCAACCCTTCCACCCCCACCCCCGCTTGGTAACTTTCGCGCACGGCGGCGAAGAAATTTTCTCCTTCCTCTAGCACCATCCCTATTCGCTCCAGAAGCCGAAGCGCGGGATTACCGATCCATCCATCTCTGTCGAGGCCAAAAAATTTCCCAAGGGCCCGATTGGCCCAAAGGACCTGGCCCTTGGCATCGACGAGGATGACCCCTATGTCCAGGGCATCGATCCCGTCCTCGATGAGGTGGCGGTAGCGCACCCGCTCTTCTGCGAGTTCCTTTTGGAGCTTTTGCACGTCGGAGAGGTCCCTGGCCTCTAGGACCGCGAGTTTCCCAGTCACGCGGCGCGCCTGAGCCTCCACGCTCACAAATCCCCGGTCTTCCTTGAGGAACCGCACGCATACCTCCCGGATCTCCCCGCGTTCGAACAGACGCTCAAGGTCGATGCGGAAATGTCCGAGGTCCTCGGGGTGCACATATTCCGTGATGTGGAGGGTCCGGCGGTATGGCCAGCCCAAAAGCTCAAAAGAACGGCGATTGCGGCGAAGCACATTCCCTTCTCGATCGATCACGTGCAAAATGTTCAAGGAGTTCTCAAAGACCTCGGCGCCATAGCAGTGCTCCAGGCGGTGCTGGATTTGGCGATGGGAGGTTTGGCGGCGCAGGAGGATCCCCGCGCCCCCCACCACCAAGGTGAGCCCACCCAAGAGGAGGGCCTCGGCGAAGAAGACGGGGAGGGGCTGCGCTAAAAGGGCCGGAGCAGCAAGGCCCAGGGCGGCCAGCGGTGCCGCCAATCCCCATGGCCACCGCAAAATAAGAACCCCCAGCGAAACCCAAAGACCCGTGAGGATCATGAGGGATAACGGTTCATAAGCAAGACCTAATCCCCAAAGGAGCAACGCACAGAGCAAAAAAGACCCAGCCACCACCACATATCGCGTCCAGTGGAGGCCCTTCATACTCTTGTTTCTACCCCGGATGCCCCAGGTTCGCCAAGGACAGAAGTCACGGAAAACTCAGATGATGATGGCCTTGTCGATCTCCAAGGAAAAAGGCTCGGCCAAGCGCCGCAGGTAATCCTCTTTGATCACGTTGATGCGGCGGTTGTCGACGCTGATGATCCCGCGGGACTCAAGCTCGCTTAAGGTGCGGATCGCTGTTTTTGAGGACACACCGGCCATCTCCGCCAGCTCCGCCCGCGATAGCTCCAGTCCCAGCCGATCCAGGGCGAGGATAAGCCGGGCCAGCCGCTCCTTGCTTGAGGCATACGAGCGCTCGGCAAGCTTGTTTTGAAAGGCCTTGAGCTCCAGCGAGAGGTACTCGAAAAAGCGGAAGATCACCTTGGGGTGGTGTTCAAGAAAAAAGAAGAAATCACCACGCTCGATGAACCCCACCGTGGAGGGGATGAGGGTTTTGGCATAGGCGTTATGGAGCCCCTTATCGAAGAGAGTGGTTTCGCCAAGCAGCCCACCTGGGCCAACGATCTTGAGGATTTGGGATTTGCCCTTGGCGCTACGCTTGACAAGCTTTACGGCCCCTTTGAAGACCAAATAAAAACCGAAGGCTGGGGCCCCCTCCATAAAAATGAGCTCCTCTTCTCCGTAATCGATCTTGCGCACCAGCGCCTCAAGTTTTGGGAGCTCCTCGGGCTTCAGGTCCTTAAACACCCGGAAATCTTTAAGTTCGATCATTACCCTCACCCAAAAAGAGTCTACCTTGAGGCTAGGCCAGCCGTCAAATCTTGACAGGGCTGGGGAGGCCCGTAGAATGCCGATGGCTGCCGGGGTGGCGGAACTGGCAGACGCGCTGGACTCAGGATCCAGTGGGGTATTCACTCCCCGTGTGGGTTCAAATCCCACCCCCGGCACATACCTTGGTTTGGCGAGATCTCTACGAATGTCGAGCCGCACTAGCCCGGGGGGAGATAACGCTCATCCACGTTGTGGATGAACTCTATCAAAACATCGAAAAGAAAGAACCTGTGGTCCATGCGTTCCTCGCGCTAGCGGAAAGAGAGAAGCTCATCTTGGGTGCCAAGGGGAAGGAGAGCACAGTTTTCCTGGGCTTGCCCATTGCCATCAAAGACAACATCTGCACGACGGAGTTTCCCACGACGTGCGGTTCACGACTTTTGGCACATTACCGTTCGCCGTTTGCAGCCACTGCTGTGGTGCGTCTCCTCGCTGCGGGGGCTCAGGTTCAAGGGAAAACCAACCTCGACGAGTTCGCCATGGGGTCATCTACGGAGCACTCGGCATTCGGGCCCACGCGTAATCCCTGGGATTGGGAACGAGTTCCAGGTGGTTCTTCCGGAGGATCTGCTGCGGCGGTTGCGGCCGGCGAAGCTTTGGCTGCCCTGGGCTCAGATACAGGTGGCTCCGTGCGTCAACCCGCCGCTCTCTGCGGAGTGGTGGGGCTCAGGCCCACTTATGGTTTGGTCTCCCGTTACGGACTCGTGGCCTTCGCCTCCTCTTTGGACACCATCGGCCCCATCACTCGTTCGGTGCGGGACGCGGCGCTCATCCTCTCCGTGATCGCTGGGCCCGATCCCCGTGATTCCACAAGCCTTTCCTCTCCGGCGCAAAACTATCTTGAAGGTCTCAGGCCAAATTTATCTGGACTTCGCCTGGGTTTACCTCGCGAATACGTGCCTGTTGAGCTTGGGCCGGTGGCATTGGCCTTGATCCGCGGGTGGTGTGACCGGGCCGCGGAACTCGGGGCCGAGGTCCTGGAAATCTCCCTTCCTCTCACGGAGTATGCTCTTCCCGCCTATTACCTCATTGCTTCGGCAGAAGCGGCGGCTAACCTCGCCCGGTACGATGGGGTGAGATATACCCTGCGCGCCCCTGCACAGACAGCAATGGAAATGATTGCACAAAGCCGAACGTTAGGGTTTGGGCCAGAAGTGAAGCGCCGCATTGCCCTTGGGACGTTCGCTCTCTCCGCCGGTTACTATGACCAATATTATGGAAAAGCTCAACGGGTGAGGACTCTCATTGCCCGCGAGTTTCAAGCTGCGTTTGAAAAAGTTGATCTCATCATTGGTCCCACCTCCCCCACCCCCGCCTTCCGCATCGGGGAGAAAGTCGACCCGCTTTCCATGTACCTTTCCGACCTTTTCACCATCCCCGCGGCCTTAGCTGGTCTCCCGGCCATCTCCATCCCCGCAGGAACGGTGGAGAACCTCCCCTTTGGTCTTCAGCTCATTGGTCCGAGGCTTTCCGAAAAAACGCTTCTTTCGGCAGCGTGGGCTTTTGAAGAAGCACTGCGCGCATGAAATTTCAAGTGGTAGTGGTAGGAGGGGGACCAGCGGGAGCCATTGCTGCCCGCGCTTCAGCCGAGGCGAAAGCTAAGACCCTTCTCCTCGAGCCTGCGCCGAAAAAGGCCGTGTGTTGTGCGGGCTTGGTGAGCCTTGCGACTGCTGAGCGGCTTGGCGTTCCAAAGAGCCTCTTTCTGCGCGAGATTCGGGCAGTGAAAGTGTTTTTCCCCGGCGGAAACTGCGTGGAACTTCGCGCCGAGGAGGCAAAGGCAGTGGTTCTCGACCGGGATGGTCTGAATCAGTGGCTGCGAAACCAAGCTCAGGAAAAAGGGGTCGAGCTTTGGCCCGCAGCGGCAAGAGCTTGGCGTACACGGCAATTGCTCACCACATGCGGTTTAGTAGAGTTCGACGTCCTCATCGGAGCGGATGGAGCCCAAAGCACCGTGGCTCATTTCAGCGGCTTGCCCAGACCCCAAGAGGTCTTGGTCGCTGCCCAAGCGGAAATCCGTGCGGAGTTGGGGGACATGGTGGAGGTTCACCTCGGGGTCGTGCCGGACTTTTTTGCCTGGGCTGTACCCGCAGCGGAGGGTGTGGCCAAAGTTGGCTTGGCCACAGGCCAAGGGCGGGAGGCGGTGGCACGGCTAGGGGACTTCCTCACCCAACGTTTTCCTGACGCCCCGGTATTGTCTGTACGGACAGGGCTGATACCTATTGGTCCGCCCTCGAAAACTGTGGCCGACCACGTCATCCTCGTCGGGAACGCCGCGGCTCAAGTGAAACCCCTCACTGGAGGGGGCCTGGCTTTCATCAGCCGGTGTGCTCCCCTCGCCGGTACCTTTGCCGCTCGCGGTCCAGAAGGGCTTTTCCAATACGAGGCTTGCTGGCGAAAGATGCTTGGGGAAGAGATCGCATTCGAGCAAAAGGCTCGCCACCTTTTTCTCCGCTTGGGTCCAGAAGCTCTCGTTGACTTAAGTCGCATTCTTTCCAATCCCGAGATCATTGAGTTTCTTACTGAGGGTGGAGACATCGACGATTTCTCATCGCTGCCTAAAAAATTTTTCTCTCGCCCGGCCCTTTGGTCTACGGTCTTACCGCTGCTCCGTTGGCTTTCTCCGCAGGAATTTTTCTAAAATATTGTCATGCCCAAGAGGACGAAGAGGCAAAAGAAGGAAAGTCGGCGTGTCTCTTGGCTCACGCGCTTGCGCCATGGCCTTTTGGTCTTTCTTGCTGCTACCCAGCCTCTCCTTTTCTCCCCCTGGAATACGGAATACGGGTACACGAAAAGCATCTATACCTTGGTCCTTGTAGCTTTGCTCCTGATCCTCTGGGCCCTGGAGATGTTGAGATCTCGAGAAACAAAGCTTGAGCTATCCTGGCTTGGTTTTGTCCTCCCCGCGCTCATCATTGCTAGCCTCCTTTCCCTAACTGGAAAAACGCCGGCTTGCGTCGTCCTCCAATCTGCTACGCTGGTCCTCTTTTTCGGATTCATTTATTTTCTCGTCATTAATGCGCCGGAGCGTGCACAGCCCTGGTTATTGGGGGCCTTGCTCTGCTCTTCCTTCCTTAACGCGCTTTTTGCCCTTCTGCAGTATTTAGGCATTGTTCCAGGTGGCCCGGGGGGAAAGGGTCCAGGAGCAATGATTGCTACCATGGGCAACCAACAATTCCTCGCGGGTTTTCTTTCTTACCTTGTTTTCCCTGGTTTTATTCTTCTTCGGGCTAAACGTGGCTGGTTTTTGGTTGCACTTGTGGTGGGGTTCAACCTCGCTGTGATGCTCCTTACCCAGCAGATCGGGGTGCGCCTTGGCCTTGGCGCAGCACTGGTGTTCATTTCCTTCGGCCTTGGGTTTTGGCGGGTAAAACTCCCGTCTTGGCCAAAGCTTGGGCTAGGCGGGCTTTTCGGGCTTGCCGCGCTTGGTGGTGTTCTCCATCTTTCTGGTCTTCTTGCCGCAGTGGCCCTCATTCTTGGGGCTACGGGGGTTTATTTCCTAGGGCGTGGCCTGCGCCGTTGGCCCCTCCTTTGGCTTGGTGTTGCCGCTTGCCTTGCCGCGGCGGTGGTGCTTCTCCTCCCTGTAACTACCCCCTTGGATGCTGTCCGGGAGCTTTGGGCGCGAAAATCCGGGGCCATTCGCGCCTGGGACTGGTGGGTGGGCTACGAGATGTGGAAGGATTTCCCCATCTTTGGGTT
>JANXBC010000149.1 GCA_025060555.1 Candidatus Bipolaricaulota bacterium | reverse complement strand
CACGGTTTCCATTCAGCCCTAGCGATGCCTCCATGGCCGCTTCCACTGTGCCTTTTTTCGTGGCCACTGGGGGGTCACCGGGGCGTGCTTTTGCCCTATCATCTCTGGGGTTGACTTTGGCGGAGATTCAGGGTGGGTGGGCACGGTGTACTCGAAGAACTTCCCCTTAACGGCCTGGTTCTCCTACCTATGCCCGGTGGTTCAAGGCGGTGGAGATGGACTTCACGTATTACCTCATCCCTTCCCCGTACACGACGGCGGCACTCGTGCGCAAGGCCCCGCGGGGGTCCCCGTTCACGGCAGGAAATGCCCCACGACCAGGGGGTTCGAAAAGGCGGTGAGGCCGTTCCTCGCAGCGATCCAACCCATGGTGCAAGCAGGAAGTTTGGCAAGCCTCCTTGCACAATTCCCTTACTCCCTGCTGTGGGAGGATCCTCTTACGAGCCTCAGACATCTCCTGCGTCTGCAGGAAGCGATCTCCGCGGGGCTCTTGGTGCACGCGAAGTTCCGCCGCGGCTTTTGGAATAGGCCCGAGGCCCTCGATTCCCTGGTCGACCATGACCTGGTGAACGTAGATCTCCCCCGCCTTCCTGGGCTTCCGCCCGCGCACACGAGCTACGCTACCATCCCGATCGGTTACGTGCGCTTCCACGGGCAGAACGCGGCGAGGTTTGAAGAGGAAGTGGTGGGAGCACGAGGAGGCCAGCGAACGCTACGACTACGAGTATTCACGGGATTCCGCCCATCCGCGACCTCGCCGAGCGCACGCGCCTCACCTTCCTCGGGTATCCAGGTGGGTCAGGTAAAGCCCAGTCTATTGGTGTTTATGGTCTTTCTGTTAGTAACAGTTTACAGATCTATCGCATCCAGGATCCTTGGTCTAACTTGACCTTGCCATAGACAGTTGAGACACCTCGAGCTGTTGTCAAGACCCTTGTAATGCCTCACAATAAAAGGGCTGTAGGCGAAGAGCTATCGATTTCAGGTCTGGCTCTAGGCTGCAAGGAAAGCGAAAGCGAAAGAGAATTATGTGGCCTCTAGCTAACACAAGGCTTATTAAGCTCGCCGTAATGCTAAGTCTCGTCTTGAGCTTCTCCGGTCGACCGCAGATAGCAGAGCCCTTTGTGCGGACCCTCGTGCAGGACTACGCAGCCAAGCCCTCACGCTCTTCCTAGCCATCGCCTCCTGGAAGTAGACGACGATGGCCTCCCGGGTACGTCGGTCTTCCTCTGCCCCTGGGGATGTAGCACAAGAAATGTCGATCTTTCTCCCCGGGGAGGTGTACCTCCTTCACCCACAGGCTTTCCTCCACCACCTGAGTACCTCCCAAGAAGAGTCACCTGGCTTTGCCGGGCGCCTCTCTCAGGCCAGGAGAGGACATGCTGGGCTGGCTTATCCCGCCGCAGTCGCGTGGCCCCAAGGTAGGGGAGTGCCGCCTCGCGCAAGGCCTGGATCATCTTCTTCCTCGCCATCCCGTGATC
>JANXBC010000148.1 GCA_025060555.1 Candidatus Bipolaricaulota bacterium | reverse complement strand
CCTCCCTCCCGAGCCCGCGGTTCTGACACGGGTGGCCAAGGTTCTCAAAAGGGTCGCTCAAGCCGCAGCGCAGCGGGGCGTTCAGCTTGGTATCGAGCCCGTCAACCGTTACGAGACGAGCCTCATCAACACCGCCGAGCAAGCCCTAGAACTCATCGACATGATCGCTGAGCCTAACGTGTTCCTGCATTTGGACACCTATCATATGACCCTCGAGGAGCGCGGGTTTCGCGCGCCCATTCTTAAGGCTGGAGGGCGCCTGCGCTATGTTCATCTTTCGGAAAGCCACCGGGGCGAGCCCGGGACGGGAAACGTTCGCTGGGAGGAAGTTTTTTCTGCATTGGCCGAGGTAAAGTTCGCGGGCGACATGGCCCTGGAAATTTTCCTTACGCCAAGTCCCGACCTTGCCCGCGCGACCCGCATTTGGCGGGCGCCCTCCGCCCCTCCCCAAGACGTGGTTCAAGCTGCGACAGCCTTCTTTCGCGAACTAGCCCGAAGATACCACCTCGCTTAGGCTTAAGGGAAAAGGCCCCTGGGAATTTTCTTGCGCAGGGGTTTCAGGTGGCCGTCGAACGCGCGGGCGTGCCGGTTGAAACCGCGCCTGGCCTGCGCCCCCTCTGGCCAGTGTGGATTCGCATGGGGACCAAGGCTCTTTCGTGAGGGACTGTAGCCCCCGCTTTTTCCCGCTTTGGGGGCGCGTCCATGGGCGTCCGTGCTTACTCATCCTGGGGGCGGGAAAGCAGGAGGTATGGCCGCAGTTCCCGGTCCCCTTGCCCGTGAGGATGTGTGAGGTATAATGACAATGAAAATCATGCTCAGACAGGAGAGGGGCAAGCGCGATCGCGTTCTCCAGGAACTCCTGGGCCGCACCGATCATCCCACCGCCGAGGAGCTGTACCTGACCCTGCGGGAGAAAGGTGAGGAGATCAGCTTGGCCACGGTGTATCGGGCCCTCCGCTCGCTGGCGGAAGAGGGCCTTGTGGCCACCCTCCCCATCGCCCCCGCCGACCGCTTCGATCCTACCACCCGCCCCCACTACCACTTCCATTGCCTCCGCTGCGATCGCGTTTTTGATTTGGACCTCCCCTACAAACCCGAGCTTGATCGGGCCAGCGAAAAACTTGGCTTTTCCGTGTACCACCACACCCTCGTCTTCCACGGCCTCTGTCCGGCCTGCCAGGAGAAAACAAGGAGGGTTGAATGAAGAAGATGACGGAGGAGAACCTCAAGGCGGCGTTTGCGGGGCAAGCCCAAGCACACATGCGCTACCTCATCTTCTCCGAGGCAGCAGAGCGGGAAGGGAAGCCCAATTTGGCCCGGCTCTTCCGGGCCATCGCCTACGCCGAACAAGTCCACGCCACCAACCATTACCGCGAGCTGGGCATGGTCCGGGCCTCTCCGGAAAACCTCGACGCGGCCATTGCTGGTGAGACCTACGAGGTGGAGGAGATGTACCCGGCTTTTATTGCCGTGGCTGAGCTCCAAAAGGAGAGCGGCGCCAAGC
>JANXBC010000147.1 GCA_025060555.1 Candidatus Bipolaricaulota bacterium | reverse complement strand
ATTCCACCTTCGGCTCCAGTTCCGACCAATGGCCCACAATGTCCCCTGTCGCCAAGTTCACAACGACGAGAGCATATTCTTGCTGTGCCAGTTCCTCGCCCACCTTTTCCAAAAGCTTAGGCAAGACTTGTAAGGGTTGCTTGAGGGAAGAGGGAATGCATACATCTTTTTCGCCAGAGAAAGGTTCGCCGCGACCACCGTTTAAGAAATAGGTAACGTGTGCAAATTTCTCCTCTTCCGCCACGCGCAGCTGGGGTAGAGCGTGATCCGCGAGGACTTCGCCCAACGTCTTGGGGATATTTTGTGGAGCGAAAGCGGCTTTCAGGTACCAAAGTGACGGGTGATAGAGGGTCAGCGGGACAAAAAACAAGGGGTTGAGCTCTTCCCGGGGGAACTCTGGGAAGTTGGGGTCGGCGAAGGCACGGGTGAGCTGGAGTTCGCGCTCCCCCCGACGACAGCAGAAGATGAGGGCGTCGCCGGAGCGGATGCGCCCCACTGGCTTACCCTGGCAGTAAAGGACAAGAGGGGAAAGCCAATAGTCAGTTTCCCCTTGGGTGTACAATTCTTGAACGGCTTCGGCCATGCGTTCTGCCGTGATCTTTCCTAGTTCGTTTTTCATGGTGGGTCACCGTCTTTTTTCATAAATGGCTTCCTCGGCGAGGCGAAGAACGCAACTATTAAATTCAGCAATATTCGGGGCCACAGGCTCGTTATCGATGAAAACCACTTTCTTTCCCTTTGTCAGAGCAGTCCTAGCTCCCACATCCACGCCAGCGGCCTTAAGCTCCACCAGAAGGACGTCGAACTCGGCGGCCTCGGCCAGGTCCTGCCGCAGTTTGGGCCTATTGGAAAGGTGGGGAGAAGCACCCACTACCCGGCAACGATATTGCTGCTCTAGGTATTCACAGAGGCGTGGTACGATCGCAGCTGGTGCAGTTACCGCCAGGAAGACACGGGCTCCCGCGACGTCCTCCAAGGGGCGCGGCCTGAACACTGTGCGGAAAAGAGGAATATCAGGATTCACTGTGCGCACGGCCTCTACCATTTCCTCCACTTTGGCTGCGTCAGCCAAAGGGGGCTCACAGGCTGTGAGCACGACCGCGTGGCTGCGCATGATGCGGTACGGCCCGAAATAGCCCCGAACGTATTCCACAGGCTGGTGCGCGCCGATAACGAGGATTTGGCGATCCACGACGATGGGAGGTGCTGTGGCACCGCTTCCGTCGAAAATCACGATGTCTAACGCCATCTTCTCCGCGATGCGCGCACCCTCCACAACGTTGCTGAAAAACGGCTCTCCACCACTCATTCCTCCTCCACAGCGCCGGCAGCCAATAACGAGAACCCGGGTCATAAAAGCGTGGCCAAAGCACCCAGAAGCGGCGTGGAAGCCCTGGTCAGCATAGTGAATGAGATCTTGTATGGTAAGCTGGAGGCTTTCCCCATGGAAGATCTCTGGCTCAGCCGGACCGCCCCGTCCCATTGTAACGATGCCCACGCGCCAATGCGCTTTGAGCAGGCGGGCAAC
>JANXBC010000146.1 GCA_025060555.1 Candidatus Bipolaricaulota bacterium | reverse complement strand
TTACCTGCGACACCTCCCGCGTGGCGCTTGCCATTGCTCGCCAGCGCTTGATGACAGCAAAATTCGACTACTACGAACTGCGCGCCCCGGCGCGCGGTCCCGCCGGTGGCTTTATTTACGAAACCGTCCCGCATATCACGCTGGAGAGCATCGCCAAGAACCCCGAGATAGATGTCATTGCCGCCAAATACCAGCCCCAGATCGACCAGGCGCTCGCGGAACTGAACGCAGCGTTGAAGGGGAACCCCATAAGGATCCTGGTCACCGAGGGTGGACGGGCGGGCCAAGTCGTCGATTTCTCGGCACCCGATACGGTTACGTTCACTATGCCCAACGGAAAAGTTGTGCGCGTCAATGAGCTTTTGGAGTGGGAGGTGCCGCGCGAGGTGCCGCATCCGGTTTGGCCAAAAGAAGCTCATGATGCGTATCGGCAACTGCTAAAGCTCAAGCGGTCGGGAGCGATGAGGGCGGAAGAGGAAGCCGCGCCCTTATTGGACGCCATCTACCGCCTCACCGGCCACAAGTGGGACAGCTTGGACGAGGTGCCGGAGCCTGTGCCGGGCGAGGACTGGCCGGAAGCGGCCAAGGCCGCGCTGCGCCGGTTTTGGGAGCTCAAGCGCGCCAAGCGGCGCGAGATCGACGAAAGCATCCGGCGCAACGCTCCCCAAGAAACGCTCTACGACAGGCCCAAGGTGGTGCGGGGGGTGGTGCGCGTGACTGGCCCCTTCACCGTGGAAGCCATCCCGGTACCGACGGTGGAAGACCCTAGCCAGGCGCCCATCCCACAACATGAAGAACAGGAAGCCATAACCCGCGTCGACGATCGCGCGGGGGATTACCTCACGGACATGATCAATCTCCTCCGCCAGCAGGGCGGAATTCTTTTCCCCGGTGGGAAGAAAATGGTGCTGCAAAACATTCGGCTCCTGAATCTTGGCTATCTTCACGCGGAGGCTGAGGCCCCGCAGAACGGGAAGGTTTTGCGCGTCGCCATTTCGTTCGGCCCTCGGTATGGACCGGTCACACCGTTCCAAGTGGAAGGGGCCATTCCTACCGCGAAGATGAATGGGTACGAAGTGCTCGTTTTCACAGGATTTAGTTTTGATCCCGAGGCACAAGCCTTGATTCAGAAAGCGCCGGTTCCTGGCCTGCAAGTGCACTTGGCTTATATTTCCCCAGATGTGCTAGTGGGTGATCTGCTAAAGACAACTAGGGCAAGCCAAATTTTCACGGTTTTTGGTCAGCCCGATGTGCGTGTGGAAAAGCGTGATGACGGGACTTATGTGGTGAAGTTGCTGGGCGTGGATATCTACGATCCGCTCACTGGTGAGGTCCATAGTGCTCGGGGTGAGGATGTCGCCGCTTGGTTCCTGGACACCGACTACGATGGCCGAACCTTCCACATTTGCCAGGCTTTCTTTCCGGGCGACCCCGATGCATGGGAAAAGCTCCAGCGGGCCCTCAAAGCCTGGATCGATCCTGAGGTGTTTGAGAAGATGCGCGGCACCGTGTCTTTCCCCTTTAAGCCCGGCGAACATCGGCGCATTGC
>JANXBC010000145.1 GCA_025060555.1 Candidatus Bipolaricaulota bacterium | reverse complement strand
CCAGAGGGCGGGCAAGGCCCTGATCTTCGTGCAGAACGCGATCGACACGAGCACCCCTGAAGGGAAGCTCCTTTTCAACCTCCTGGCTGCCATCGCCGAGTACGAACAGACCCTGCTTCTGGAGCGGACGAAGGCGGGGCAGGAGCTCGCGGAAAAATGGGGGAAGATCTGCCACCGGCCACGTAAGCCCCTCGCCCCCCAAGGTCCTTGCGGAGACGAAGAAGCGAAGGATCTCCTACTGCATGATGGCCTGCACCTAGGGATCTCCTGGGCCACCCCCTTAAGAGGCCGGATGAGCTAGGGATGTGCTAGGCCGGGCTCACACTATGGACAAGGCTCCAGAGACAAGGTTTCGGCGCCCCCTCGGACCCTCTTCGACTAAAGACGCGGGAGCCCAGGGCAGGCCCGGAACGGGAGAGAGCATCCGCTTGGGCGCGGGCTTCCCCCACGCGACGCATTCCCCGGTTATACTAAATAGCATGATCAGAGAAATTGGGGCGGTGGAGGCCCGGCAGAGGCTGGGGGAGTTCTTGGCCCGGGTGCGCTACGGGAGGGAGCGGTTCGTGATCACCCGGGACGGGAAGAGGACCGCTGCCCTCATCGCCGTGGAGGACCTCGAGCGCCTGGAAGGGCTCGAGGAGCTCCTCGACCTCCTGGCGGTCCAAGTCCTGAAGGCCCAGGGTCAGGAGCCCGTGCCGGTGGAGGCGCTCTTAACGCAATACCGGCAGTTGTTCGCGGGAGCACCCGAGCCCGCGGAAACCCGGGAGCCCGCAAGCTCCCCTTGAGCCAGGGTAGCCTTCCCCAAGGCCTACTGTGCCTCCCAAGGAACGGCGCTACGGGATCGTCGTCCACCCTGAGGTCCTGCGCGAGCTCAGCGATCCCCAGCGCTACCCGGCGAAGGTCCAGCTCCAGATCCTAAAGAAGATCCTCGCCCTCTCCTTGGATCCCCGGCCTGGGGACAGCAAGAGGCTGGCGGGCTCCGTCTACCGCGTGACCGCCGGGGAATACCGCATCGTCTACGAGATCGACGAGGAAGCTAGCCGGGTCACGGTTTTCCTTGTGGCCAAGCGTGGAGACGACGAGGTCTATCGGCGGCTGGCCCGGCTCTGACCCCCTATTATTAAATTGGTAATAACCAAAGAACTCATTGCTTTTGCACATCAATACAAACTTGCTTGAAGAAAAAAGTTGCGTTATTATGACAATATGTAGAAAAATGCTTCCAGTCTAACGCTTTCTGGACCTCCTCACGGCGCACTGTAGCCTTATATAAGAGAACCTCCTCTTTCACAATAGTCCTTTGCTCCGGTTCGTAAGGAGTTGCTGGTTTGATCGTTACAGATTTATAAACCACCTTCCACAAGCTTACCTGTACCTCGGAAATAGGGTATGGTGGAGAAACATCTTTCTCCATGCCGTACGCCCTCTTAGCGCTTTCAAGGGCCGACCCGATAAAAATATCTTGTGCATATTGTGAGAAAGGTTGGTAAATAGGACTGGGAATAATTTGGGAAGTTGATTCAAAAATTACCTTTACAATCATTCGATAAGATCTCTGTGAATCACCCAGCGCTTCAAAGCTTACCTC
>JANXBC010000144.1 GCA_025060555.1 Candidatus Bipolaricaulota bacterium | reverse complement strand
CGACCGTGGCCCCTGGCAGCCGCCCAGGAAAAGGGCGACTGCCAGGGCCACGATTCCTCCCCACCTCCCGAGGCTCCTCATACCACACTCACTTTCCCGTGGGAGCACCGCTCCAGATGTAGTACTCGATGCCGAACGAGAGCCACAAGCCCATCAGGAACTTGTTCGGATCGACCTGAAGCGGGATATGGAACCGGAGCACGGCGGCCAAGGAGCTATCGAACTTATAAAGGCCGAGGAAGTTCACTGACCAGGTTCCCGTCTCAACTCCGAAGTTTTGCAGCTTCATCCAGAACGAGACGCCTCCGCCGATGAAGGTCTGTGTCGTGAGACCCCACAAGCCGCCGCCAGAGATGGAGATCCAGCTATTCAAGTAGCCCGGGGAAGCGTATCCCAGGTAGGCATAACCCCAGCCCGCATCGTAGCCGATAGTGAGATAGGGTATGCCGTAGGTCGCCGTGGAAAATGTGTGCGGAATGATCTCCGCTCCCACGAAATACCCCTCGGCGAAGCCCATTGCGCCGAGCCCGAAAATCAACGCCGCTAACGCCAGCTTCTTCATACCGTCACCTCGCGCTTTTGATAGGCGGGGCAACCCCGCCATGATCTCACTTCTCCAGGTTGGCTATGACCGTTTTGTAGATGGTGTAGGCGAGCTGGTTCGCGATCCCCAAGACACCTGCGCCCGTAGCGAATCCCTCCGGCGAGAAGTCATAGCCGAAGGCCTTGAGAGCCAACCCGATGGCCACGGTCACCAGGAAAATGCAGACGTAGGTGACCCACCGCATGGCAATTCCCTTCAGGCCAGTCTTGGCCTTGAGCCACTGCAGGAAAGGGACCAAGGCCAGGCCCACCAGGGTGTTGACGATGATCCGCACCACTTCCATTCGCTCACCTCCGTGGTCCTGCCCCCGGGGGCGAGCTTTCCCGCCCCCGGGGGGTCCTCCCCTCGCGGGCCCTCACACTTAGCTCTTAGAGGGGAGCGAGGGGGAATTGAGACTTCTCAGTCTGGAAGGCCCAGGATGACCGGGCGGAGCCGTAAAACGCGGTCCGCTGAGCTCCGGCGGTAAGCCTCCCAGGCCAAAGCCAGGGCGTCCACGCAGTCGTCGTAGCCCTGACGCGGGGCACAGTAGCGGATGTGGCCGGACGGGAGACGCTTGGCGGAATAGCCGAGGAGCTCGGCGCGGAGGGTTCGGTCCGGCGGGAAGGTCAGATCCGCTCGCTCAATGGCCACCCGCAGGCTCTCGATGAGGCGGTTCTTCACGTCGCCGTTGATGCGAATGCCCACGAGATTCGCCACGCCCCGCTTCCGGAGTTCCTCTTCGATGATCGAGCCGGAGACTTGGGAGGCGTCAGCGAGGGTGAGGGGCTCGCCGTACTGCTTATAGATCGTGGCGATACGATCGAGCTGCACATCCCATGACCCTTGGAACCGCTCCAGGTGGTCGAGGTGGCCGGTCTCTACGTTTATGACAGCGGCGACGGTGAAGTCCCGCACCTGGCCGAAGTCCACGCCCATCACGTAGCGATGATCGGGGCTGGGAGGAAGGTACGTGCCCCGCTCGCAGTTTTGGATCATCTCCAGGGTGAAGACCGCGCCCTCGCTCTCGA
>JANXBC010000143.1 GCA_025060555.1 Candidatus Bipolaricaulota bacterium | reverse complement strand
GAAATGGGCCTGATGGGGGAGCCGGCGGTCCATCGCCGGTGAGCTTCAATGGGGCCATCCTTTTTTAAGGATGGAAATCGTGCGACAATTTAAACGTGGACTATTTAACATAATAGCTTCAATGGGGCCATCCTTTTTTAAGGATGGAAATAGGTCGCGGAGCAAAGGCCCATGATCCCTGGGTTTGCGCCAGGCTTTACGAGCGCCTGGAGCCCAGCGACGAGGCTCGCTCCCTGAGCCGGCTTTGAATTGTCAAAGAGCAAATCCGCAACGGTGTTGCAGCGCTTCGAGCGCCCCCTAGAATATGACTCTTCACAAGGGCGCTCGCAAGGCACAGGACACCCACGTCCAAGGAAGGGTAGACTCATACAACCACCGGTCCGGGTAAGGAAAATTCGCGGGGTTTGCCGATGACGGTGATTTCGCGCAGGGTGTGCTCATTGGAGGGTCCCAAGCGCAAGAGGATGACCTGATCTTCGCGGTGATGGATGAGGGCCCGCAGGGCATTGGTCAAACGGGCTACCTGCAAGGGGTCTAGGTCACAGCGAAAAACTGAAAGCTGAACGTGCTCCCCATAGCCTTGCAGGAGCTTGAACACCTGCCGCCAGCGCTTGGGATCGGAGATGTCATAGGTGACGATGTAGCAGCTTACGGATCTCATCGGATTTGAAACTCTGGTGGGTTGGGTATTTCGCCAAAGAGGTACCGGGCAAAAAGGCGTGCATGGATTTCAAAAAGACGCCGGTACGTGACACGATAGCCGAAGACGGGATGGCTAATTTCGCTCATCAGGCGACGTAAGTACGCCTGAACCACCTTTTTTCGCGCCTCGGCACGGATGAGGCATGCCCCTTCCCTCTCTATGAAGTCTTTGGGAGCGAGCTCCCTGTTGTTGAGCAGGGTGATGACGACGCTTTCGGCCACCACGGGACGAAAGGGTTCCATCAAATCCAGGGCAAGGGCAGGTTTTCCGTGGCGCGGGGCGTGGTAGAAGCCGAAGAAGGGGTCAAAGCCCACGGTTTCCAAGGTGATGGTCCAATCCTTCAGGAGCAGGGTATAGACGAACGAGAGGAGGGCGTTCACGGGATCAGTGGGAGGACGGCGATGGCGGTCTTCAAAAGCAAAGCTCAACGCGGCCTCATTCTTGAGCATGCTGGCAAAATGCTGAAAGTAAAGACGCGCCGCTTGACCCTCAAGGCTCAAGAGCAACTCATCGTCGCGGCAGGAGCGGGCCGATGCACTGAGCCGGCTGAGCTGGTCCAAGACTTCGGTGGGAACTTTGCCGTTCCGCCGGAGGAGGGTTCGGCAGTTGGCGATCTTGTTGGCGACGAGGGTCGCGTTGACGGAGGAGCGAGTGTCGGGGTCACGGGCCTTCTCGTATTGCAGGACGCGGAGGGCGCAGTTTTTATGGCTCAACCCCCTCGCGTAGCCGTAAAACCACCCACCGCCGGAAAGGAACACCACGGGGATGAGGTCATCCAAGCAGCGATGGAGGGCTGGTGTGGTGATGCTGACGGAACCCATGAGGACCAGCTGGGACACAGACTCCAAGCCCACGCGGTCCTCCTCCCCCTCCGCAGTCCTGACGACCAGTTGGTTACCGTCCAGGCTCACCCAAGATCCCGGCTGCTGAATCACCAGAG
>JANXBC010000142.1 GCA_025060555.1 Candidatus Bipolaricaulota bacterium | reverse complement strand
CGGCCCTCCGGCCCCCAAGCTCCATAAGGAGGACGGAAAAATTCGCTGGGAGTGGGAGGCCCGGCGCATCCATAATCTGGTGCGTGGCCTTTCCCCAAAGCCTGGGGCCTACACGACCTGGCAGGGCGAGTTGGTGAAGGTCTTGCGCACCCGCGTCGTCGGGGAGGGGGAAAGCCTGGGGGCGCCGGGCTCAATCCTTCCCCGGCGGGATCGGCTCCTTGTGGCCGCGGGCCAAGGGGTTCTCGAGGTGCTGGAGCTTCAGCCGGCGGGTTGTCGGATCCTCTCCGGGAGGGACTTCCTCAACGGGTATTGCCGTCAAAGCGGCGGCCGTTTTGGAATTTAAGATTCTGTCCCACGGTGATCCCGCATACGGCCAAAGTTCTTCTTTTTAGGGGTTGACAGTCAAGAGGCCCGGGATTATTTTACAAAGAGCTAATGAGAACATGACGTGGGTAAGTCTAGATCGGTTGTGGGGTTGTTCAAAGCAGCGGAGGCCTAGATTGAAAAGGGTGAGATCGCCAAAAGCAAAATTGTGTTTCGCTTTACGCGGATCGAAAGGGGGAGATATGCCGAACTGCACAAGGGGGCGGAGTGCGTGGGCTTTGCCCCTGCTCCTTCTGTGGGGAATTCCAGTGTTCGCGGGCACCACGCTCATCGTGGTCACGGACTCCTCATGGACGTTCAACGGAAACCCTGTTTATGTGCATCCCGATCGATGTCATAGCGACTGGATGCTCCCTACAGGGGGAGCCCGTTGGATCTGGAGAGATGGCGGGATGTGCAGCCAGCCTTGTAGAACGGACGAGTATTTCACGCGCTCCTTCTATATTCCCCCTGGGGCGACCATCATCTCCGCGAGGTTGGAGGTAGCGGCCGACAACTTCGCTTGGGTGTTTATAACGAACAGCCAATATGTTTCGCCTCAAGAGATCGCCTACGTTGCAGGATTCGCTGCCTTTGCGACCTTCACCGTTACAAACTATTTGCGAACAGAGACGAATACGCTTCACGTACGCGTCGAAAATCACTTCACGCCGGACCACCGGTGCGGAGGGGACAGCCCTACGGGATTCATCGCGCGGTTGACGGTGGTGTACAACAGCCACCCTACGGCTCAGAATGATGGCTACACAACCTACAAGAACACGCCGCTTACCGTGAGCGCGCCTGGGGTGCTGGCCAACGACTCCGACCCTGATTGGGACGCGCTCACCGCGGAGCTCGTGTCCGGACCGACCCAGGGAACGTTGACCCTCAACCCAAACGGGTCGTTCACCTACACCCCGCCGGCCAACTGGACGGGGACCACCACCTTCACCTACCGGGCCAAGGACACAAGCGGCGCCTACTCCAACACGGCTACAGTAACGATCACGGTGCAGAACCGCGCCCCTACAGCCCAAAACGAGAGCTACACGACGTACAAAAACACGCCGCTCAACGTGGGCGGGCCCGGGGTGCTGGCGAACGATTCTGACCCCGATGGGGATGCCCTCACCGCCGAGCTCGTGTCCGGGCCGGCCCAGGGTACGCTCACGCTGAACCCGAACGGCTCGTTCACTTACACTCCACCGGCCAACTGGACCGGGACCACCACCTTCACCTACCGGGCCAAGGACACAAGCGGCGCCTATTCGAATACGGC
>JANXBC010000141.1 GCA_025060555.1 Candidatus Bipolaricaulota bacterium | reverse complement strand
TGGGTTCAAGCGGATGTCCAGCACGACAATTAACGCCTCGCCCTGACCCTTGCCGCTTTGGGCGATTCTCTCCAAAAGCCGCGTATCGACAAGGGTCTCCACAAAGGGCGTCCGCTTGAGGGACGCCTCACCGAGTGCCCGAATCCCCTCTAAGACCGCCATCGTTTATCTAGAATGCACCTCCTTCACATTTCTTTTGCGCTCCCTCCAAAGTCCGATACACCCGAACCCCTGGGAGTTCTTCGCTCCCAGCCCTGCGTCGAAGGCCATCAAAAACAGCTCTTCCGGAAGCTCAAGCTCGTAGACCCCACTCCAAGCCTTTATGACTGTCCCTTTGTACAAGAGGATATGCTCGTTCCGCTTTGTCACCCGGAGCGGCCGCACGGCCCCATCTGCTTGCACTTCCTTCCCCGTCCAAGCCCGCACCTTCCGAGCAAGGTTTGCTAGGATAAGCGTACTAAATTCGCGCTCGAACGGGGCAAAATAGTAGGTCTTCCTTTTCCCGTCTGGGCTGGAGAGGGTCCGGTAGACCGTGATCGGGGAGAGGGCCACCACCCGCACGGGCCTTCCGTACTCCGGCGCCGGCAAAACTCGCAGCTCCGAAAGCCGGACCGGCTGCCCATATAACTCCAGCTCCGGGGTCTTGAGGAACTTCTCCGCCCAAGCCGAGAGGAGCTCGGCCCAGGGTGAAGCCACCACCCACCGCACTGGCCCGCGGAACACGATCGCCTCCCCCTCCTCCTGCCGATACCCAAAGAGCCGGGAAAACGTAAAGAGTTTGAGCCTGCGCTTCACGTTTTGGGGGTCGGCAAAGCCCTGGTCGTGGACCATCTGCCCCAGCTCGGTCGCCAGATTCCGGTAAAGGAAGCCCTGTAGAACCTCGTTGTACTGCTGAGGAAGCCGCAGCTCCCCCTGTGACCCCACAAGAACCACCTCGATTTGCACCTCATGAATTTAGCTAATTTCCTCTTTTCATAGCAAGGGGAAAAAGAACAACATGGACTCCCTTAAGCGGGGATGAATAATGAGAAAATTCGCGAGGCGATGCCGCTCGAGGGTGTGTTTTTTCCTCCGGACATCTCCGAGGGCCTTGTGTATACTTTTGTATAATAGATGCGCGTAGTTCTTGATTCTGACGGTCTTATCAAGTTGTACAAAGCGGGAATCCTTGAGAAGATCTTGGACCTTTGGGAGGTGCTCGTGCCCGCCGCCGTGTACGAGGAGACGGTGCAGAGGGGGATAGAGGAGGCCTATCCCGAGGCGGAGGCGCTCGGGCGGCTCATCGTGGGGAGGGTGCGGGTTCCCCCAAAGGACCCGCGCGCCCAACGGATCCTGCGCACGGCCCGCTCCCTGGGGAGGGGCGAACGGGAGACCCTCCACCTCTTCTTCGCGGAAGGGGCCGAGGGGATCGTGAGCGATGACCGGGCCTTCCTGGGGTTTTTGCGGCGCCATGCCCTCCCCGGCCTCCCACCGGCCCTGGCCGTGGCGAGGCTTGTGGAGGAGGAGAGGTTGAACAAGAAGGAAGCCCTCGCGGCCCTGGAGCGGATGCGCGGCCTGGTGCGCGAGGAGGTTTATTGGCGGGCGCGGGCAAGGATCGAAGGAGGTGGAGGATGAGGAGGAAGACCGTGGCCTACCCCCTGCGGGTGCCCCGGG
>JANXBC010000140.1 GCA_025060555.1 Candidatus Bipolaricaulota bacterium | reverse complement strand
GAGAACACAAGGATGGCGGCGATCCCCAAGAGAAAAGACGGCGAGGAGACGAACAGGAAAGCCCCAATGGTAGCGATGTTGTCCGCCCAGGAATAGGGTTTGACTGCGGAAAGAACCCCAATGGGGATGGCCACCACAAGGCTGACCAAAATGGACGGAATCGTGAGCTGCAGCGTAGCCGGAATCCGCTCCACGATCATCTCCAGCACGGGCCGGCGGTACCGGAGGGAGTGCCCAAGGTCGCCTT
Source organism: Candidatus Bipolaricaulota bacterium (assembly GCA_025060555.1). GTDB lineage: Bacteria > Bipolaricaulota > Bipolaricaulia > Bipolaricaulales > Bipolaricaulaceae > DTER01. The sequence continues at coordinate 1,437 of JANXBC010000140.1, read as the reverse complement.
GCAGTACCCGCCCGAGCCAGCGGAAGTAGCGCAGGTAAAAGGGCTGATCAAGCCCATAGTGGCGGATAATTGCCTGACGATCCTCCTCTAACCGAATCCGTGCTCCAATGAACACGGCGGACACTCCCCCGGGCGCAAGGTGCATCATGCTGAAGGTGAGAAACGTGATCACAATGAGAAGAGGGATCGCCACAATTAAGCGTCGCACAATATACGTGAAAAGCATTTTGCCCCCTTGGATGCCGGCCTTAGCTTAACGACCTCCTTGAGCCGGGCCGCGGCGTCTTGAGCAGAAGTCTGACGTCCCGGAGCGAAAACTTCACACACCTGGGATTAGGCCCCCACCAAGCCCGGTTGGGGCCCCGCCCTCCATGACGGGACCCCACCGAGGCCCACGGGTTCAATACTTTTGCTGATCCAACGGCACCCACCAGTGTTCCACGTTCCAAAGTATCCCGGCGGGGGAGGGTACCACCCCCTTGAACCGGCGATGAACCCCCACGATGGACTCGGGATGGAACATGAACGTCACCGGTTGGAGTTCGTTCAAACGCTGGTGGAGCTCCCAGTAAATTTTCTGACGTTGGGCGAAGTCTAAGGTCCGCCGACCGGCCTCGATCAATTCGTCCACGCGGGGATCGCTGAACGCGGTATCGTTAAAACCCCACTCGGCTTGGCTGGAATGGTAGAAGATGTAGGGATCCGGGTCAGGGGACACCGAGAACCCCAGGAAGAACGCTTCAAAAGCGCGTCGCGGGGGATCCAGCCGGCTCACGAAGTCGCCCCACTCCAAGAACAGCGGATTCAGCTTCACACCGATGTCTTTGTAGAACTCCATCGCGAGCTCGACCACCATCCGGGCCACAGGATCGCCGGCCAAGGCCAGGAATTCAAACGCAAAGATTTCCCCGTTCCGGTCCAGCCACCCGTCACCATTCGTGTCCCTCCAACCGGCCTGATCCAGAAGGGCTCGCGCGGCTACCGGATCGTAGGGAAGAGGTTGCACAGCGGGGTTGTAGGCCCAAGATATAGGCGGGAACGGCCCTGTCGCCAGGACCGCCAAACCTTCGTAGGCGACCTCGGCGATGGCCTTGCGATCGAGAGCTAGCCCCAATGCCACCCGCACCCGATCGTCGTCGAATTTGGGAATCCGCTCGTTCCAGCCAAAATAGTTGAAGGCGAGGGAGGGGTAACGGTGCACAACCAGATGTTCCACACCAAGCATGCGCTTATAGAAAACAGGTGAAATGCCCGTAACGTCGATCGTACCGGCGGCTAACTCCTCCATTCGCACCACCGTATCCGGAATAATCCGAAAAACGATACGGTCAAGGTACGGAACCTGGCCATAGTACTTCTCGTTCCGTTCCACAATCACGTGTACGTCAGGCACCCACTCCTTGAACACAAACGGTCCTGTCCCCACAGGCTTGGTAT
>JANXBC010000013.1 GCA_025060555.1 Candidatus Bipolaricaulota bacterium | reverse complement strand
GCGGCGGATGAACCAGGCCTCGGGGATGAGGCCCAGGCGTTTCCAGCGGTAGAGCTGGCCGTAGGAGATGCCGGTGAGGCGGAGGACCTCTTTTTTGGGGATCAGCTCCTCATGGGATTCCACGGGGACCTCACCTCCAAAGCTGCTCCACACCACAACCAGGTTCTTCTCGAATGGGGTGGGGATATGTAGCAAAAGCTCGCAGATCAACATCCCGCGTCATGTGAAGGCATTGTAACATCACAATGTGCCAGAAGGCAATGGTGTGCTCACCCGCCTGGCTTCGCGATGTGCCCGTAAGCCGCGGCTTTTTCGCCGCGTTGTGTATATTCGATACTCCCTCAGCAGGGCCGGCTCTTTTCCCAGGAGACAGCCATCTTTTCCAAGCGGATGGTCGAGAACCTTGCCCAACACTTCCGCGGGCCACGAACCGCAGGCAATCAGGTCTACCATGCTCAGCATAGGGACACCTCCGCGGTTAGTGTAACATCACAATGTTACATAGTCAAGGGTGTCGGGCAGACCCCGCGAACCCTTTTCCCAAGGGAAGCACAGGGTGAGGGGACTTCTCTTAGCTCAAGGTAGACAAACGCGCTCTTAAACGATTGATCACCCCTTCACAGCCAATGCTATGAATGTTCGGCCTCAACGTCGCTTGTCCACTGTCCTATTTGCGACCAGGCCGCCAAATCCTTCGGATCAGGCACCGGGAAAACGTCAGCGACCAACCACCGACACGCCCTCGACCAAGAGGGGGGGAGTATAAAGGCTTCCTCCAACCCACTCCGGCTCCCCACCGATTTGGATCAAGCCATTCTTGAGGACCTCATAGGCGTTCCCAAAGATCATGGTGTTCTTCACCCGCCCCACCACTTTCCCGTTTCGCACCACGAAGCCCACAGAGACGTTGTTGGAGAACGCTCCGGATTGGATGTTCCCTTGGCCAAGGCCGATCACATCGCTCACAACGAGCCCTTCTTTCATGTCACGCATGAGCGCTTCGAGAGAGCCCTCGCCAGGCCGAATTAGCAGGTGTCGGGGAGCAGGACCAGGTGGGGCGCGGAAGCCACCGTCACCGAAAGGCCCGCCCTTAAGGCCGTTTCCCGTGGATTCCACCCCATTTAAGGCTGCAGCCCGCAGATCGTAGAAGAAGCTTTGCACTACCCCGTCCTCCACTAAGGGAAGCCTCCCCACAGGAAGCCCCTCGTCGTCGAAAGAGCGAGAACGTGGCCCAAACGGAATCAGTCCGTCGTCCACTAGGTTGAACTCCTTGTGAAACGCTTGCTCACCAAGCCTGCCTTTCAGAGGACTTGTGCCGAGAAACACGGAAAGACCGGACAGACCGTGGGTAAGGGGGAGGACAAGCACAGGAACAGCGCTGGGGAGAAAAAGAACGGGTGGTTTTCCCACAGGTGGCGGCACAACCTCTACCCCCCAATGCAGCTTCTGAAGGAGCTTTTCCACTAAGCCCTTGCGATCGAGATCCACAAGACGTCGAACGGCTTGGGTCTCATAAATCAGCCAGATATCCCCTTCCCGCACCCTCTCCACGCCTACGGTGAGGGAAATCCCGGTCCGTTTTTCGCGGCGCTCCCCGCCCGCGGTGTTCCGGATCACCACTTCTGTTGTGGTTCGCGAAAGATAAACGTTCACCACAAGCTCGGGGAACTCCGCGCGAATGGCCCGCACCGCTTCCTCCCCCCAGGTGAGGAGCTCTTCCGCAGAGATCTTGGGCACGGCGGGGTCGAAGGCCTCCACCTTGGTCCCGTTGCGCAGGGTTGGAAATCGGAAAGGTGCGGGATCGCCGTGCTGGGCAGCCCCAAGCGCTGCCTCCAGTAGGGCCTCTGGTGCACCACCGGCGGTGGAGGCAAACCCAAGCTTTCCCCCGAGGATCACGCGCAGGGCCCGGCCCACGATGGCCTCGGAGCCCACTTTTTCCACTTCCCCGCCATGGAATACCACACCCAAAGCCTCGGTACGAGCCTCATAGAGCTCCGCCGCCTCCGCCTTCCTTTTCTGGGCTAGCTCAAGGATTTCCATCATCGCCCTCCCACGATTACATCCCGAATGCGCACGTGCGGCGCGCCTGTGGTGATGGGCAGGGGCCACTGCCCGCCCTTGCCGCAGCCGCCCGCGCTCCCCCGCAGCTGGAAGTCCTTCCCGATCATCTCGATGCTCCGCAGGGTTTGAAAAACATTTCCTGTGAGGACCACGTCCCGCACCATCTCCCCAATCTTCCCGTTCACGATCTCGTAGCCGTAGGCGGCGGAGAACGTGAACTGTTCGAACTCCGTTTGCCCCCCGAACGCCCCGCACGCGTAGATCCCGTACTCGATCCCCTCCAGCATCTCCTCGAACGTGTAGGAGCCGGGCTCGATGAAGGTGTTGCGCATGCGCACGATGGGCTCATGCTCCCAGGAGACGGCGCGGGCGTTGCCCGTGGGCTTGGCCCCAAGTTTCTTCGCCGTGGCCCGGGAGTGCAGGAGGCCGGTGAGCACGCCCTCCCGGATGAGGTAGACCCGCCGGCGCGGGACGCCCTCGTCGTCGTAGGGGCAATTCCCGCGGGCCCCGGGGATGAACCCGTCGTCCACCACATTCAGGGTCTCCACGCCGAAGCGCTTCCCAAGCTCCATGACCCGGCGCATGGGCTCGTTGCGCAAAAGGAAGTCCGCCTCGCAGATGTGGCCGAAGGCCTCGTGGATGAAGACGCCAGCAAGATCCGGGTCGAGGATCACCGTGTAGCGGCCGCCCTTCACGGGCTTGGCGGAGAGGAGGTCCACGGCGCGCTTGGCCGCAGCCCGCGCCTTCTCCTCGTGGCCCAGGGCTTTTTCAAAGCCGCCGGCGAAGCCCAGGGACTCGAAGCCCTGCTGGACGTCGCCGTTTTTGCGGGCCACGGCGGCCAGCATAAGGGTCACATCGGGCACCTCCTGCTCGATGTAGGTCCCCTCGGAGTTGGCGTAGACCACGCGGCGGAGGCTATCCGCGTAGCGCACGGAACTCGCCACAATAGCAGGGTGGGATTCCAAAACGATCTTGTTGTAGTTCTGCACAAGTTTTCTTTTCTCTTCAAGAGGAATGCCCCGGATGTCGCGCACCATTTGCCCGTGGTAATGGTCCTCCACGGGTTCAACCTCAGCCAAGAAAACTTTGTCACGCACGTGACGAGCAGCTGTGCGCGCAAGGCATGTAGCTTCCTCGATCTTTTTTGAAAGTTCGTCCAGATCAGTGAATACCGCAAGACCCCAGGCCCCATCCACGAGGGCGCGCACAATGCCACCACGTTCCTCTGTAGCTTCCAAAGCCAGGAGTTGTTCGCGCTGAAAAACCACACGTGAACGGAAGATCTCTTCCCAACGGATCTCCGCGTAATCGGCCTTGCTACGCGTCAACACTTCCCTAAGACATGCCTCCATCGATCCTCCTTGGTGGGGCATTGTACTTGATCGCCACATGTGACGTGCATTACAAAAGCTTCGCAGACTGTGCGCTATACTAGTGATTAAGGAGGAGGCCATGTGCAAGAGGTTTTGGATGCTCGGTGTGTTTTTATTATCTTGTGGGTTCGTTCAAGCGGAGGTGATCCGTTTCGAGCCAGCGCCACAACTACTGCAGACCTTTTACGTAGTAGTGGAAGACACGCCTGCGCAGGAAGGCAAAGCTCTCCTGCTTAATGCTACAACTGGAAAAGTGTGGGTGCTGGAGTTAAAGCGCGCAGGAGACGTTTTGAAAAGCCCCGCCTTGCAAGCGATCAGGCCTTGTGATCAGAGGCCAGCCGAAATCATGGCGATCGAGATAAGCCAGGTCGGGGACCTCCTCGTCGCTGCCACCGAGCTTGGGGAGGGAGCAAGCACAGTGGCGAAGGTTGGGCCTCGGCCGGGGGAGTGCACAATAACTTTGGAAGTGCAGGAGGGGGCGGAGTGGAAGCCAGCAACAACACTGGGGATTGGAAAGTATCGCCTCAAAGTGGAGTGCCCTCCCTACGATAAGACATGTGAACAAGATGTTTTACCGGGTGGACTCACCGCGCGGATGGATCAAACCGAGATCACCTTAGCTCTGCAAGAGGCGGACAAAACCGGAGGAGTATTTTTCTGGACCTTCTCCGGAGATTTCCAACTGGATAAGGGAAAGCAAGAGCTCATATATCGGTTAGCTTGGGAAGATCAGGAATTGACCATCCCTAGCACATGTCGCCTTGTCTTTCGCGCCGGCGGCAAAGAGCTCATGACAAGAGTGGAAACCTTGGCGGTGGAGATAGGGCCTAGTATGGCCATGTTCATTCCCGCTGGCTGTGGGGCCAAATTGCAAGTGCTCGCGCCTTCTGAACCGGATGAAGTGCTGTGGTATGTGCCTGGGCGCGGTTGGTTCTCCGGTTACACCCTTGAATTCGTAGCCACTGATGACTTAGCCGCACCTGTGCCAGTCTACCCCTACGCTCTTCTTGTGCGGGTTTTCGTGCGAAAAGGGAACGCCTGGGGAACAACCCAGATGGCACTAACCGTGACTCCTCGACCAGAGCTCACTTTTGTAGACGCCAAAAGCGGGCAACCAATCAAAGGGCCCTGGCCAATAAACCAAAGCCTCAAAGTGCAAGTGGCGGGCATTCCCGACTTTGTTAGCGAGGGCCTCTTCGTTAGAGTGGGCAAGCTCGGACCAGAGCCCATGGAGAGAAAGGTTGGGTTGAGGCGCGTGCAGGAGGGGCTATACGAGAGTGAACCCCTTGTCCCGGAGGCTTGGCAAACCAAGCCTGGAGACATCCTGTGGGTGGAATTCGGTGTTCCTGCACCGATTTTATGCGTGGTTTCAGCTATCTTACCCCTGCGATGAGCGTAGCACTTACTTTATGTTTGGGGTTGGTGGGATGGGCCATGGAGTTGGCTCATCCCGCGTTTTTCGCCGCTGAACCTCTGGTGGTCTGGACTGAAGAGGTCAGCCCCCCGACGCTTTTCTTCTGTGGAAATCCGTGGCCAGTGGAGTGGCGCGCGGAAAAAGAGGGACCACGCACACGCTGGGAAACACCCCTTGCTCAGGCACCACTTGGGGTATGGATCATTTGTGCCGAAGGTGCTTGTGCAGCAGTTCTACGCGTGCCAAACGAAAAGAGCGTGGTGGAAATCAGCGGGGCGCCCCCTGGTTCCACCGTATCTTTAGATGCTCAGGAGACCCGCATCATCGGCGAGTCAGGCAAAACGTTTTTCATTGCCGAACCTGGCCAACAAAAGCTGCTTTTTGCGTATGAATGCGGACGCTTTGAGGAGCTGCTCACCCTAACAGCTAGCCAGCACCTGGTGGTCAAGATCGGAGAGCTTAGAGAACTGCTCCTTTCCAGCAGCGAAGTCCTGCCGGGCGCAAGGATCTCCGCGCAGCTCAAAGTACGAAGCGCCATACCTCTCCCATATTTGGCGACTCAAGTTCTGCTCCCCAATGGTTGGCAGGTGGAAAGCCAAGAAGAGCTCCTTTTGCCAATCCCACCGGAGCACGAAGTACGCCGCAGTTTTGTTATTCAAGTGCCGGCGGACACCGCCATTGGAAGGTATGAGATCGCTGTACGTTGGCATGGCTTGGAGCTCAAAGCAAAAGTTGACGTTGTGGATGCTCTTTCCCCTCGGGTGGTTGTTGGGCACTGGGACACCCAAAATAATGCGCTTAATCTCACCACGCCCTTTGCTCTAACCTATGAGCGCATGCTTTGGGCCTCTTGTTTGCTGGGGCAAGTGATCCCGTACACGACAGAGCTCATGACGCCAGAGCTTCTCAAGGCCCTTTTGGAGGAGTGGGCTAGCGTCGGAGTAAGGTGAGGATCAAGGAGAGAATGGCGGAGACGATGAGCATGGAGGTGAGGGGGAAGTAGAACACGAAGCCGTCTCGCTGCACACGGATATCGCCGGGCAGCTTTCCTAGGAACGGGAGTTTCCCCATCAGCGCCAAGCCAAGGATCACCAAAAAAATTCCCAGCAATACTAAGAGGCGACCAAATCCAGAAAATTCTGGGGTGAACATACTGGGTATAATGATAATCCAAGGAAGGAGGGTGTATGAACGAGGTGCTACGTGCCATCCGGGAACGCCGTTCTGTCCGCGTCTTTCGTACAGATCCGATTGAGTCGGAGAAGTTGGAGGCGATCCTCGAGGCGGCTCGCTGGGCCCCGTCAGGCCGGAATACCCAGCCTTGGCGGTTTGTCGTGGTGGAATCCAAGGAAAAGCGCGAGGAACTCGGTCGTGTAGTTACGCAAATGGACATGGTGCGCACCGCGCCGGTGACCATCGCCATCTTACGCGACAAAGATGCGGGTTATGACGAAATCAAGGATGCACAAGCCATCGGTGCTTGCGCTCAAAACATCCTCCTTGCTGCTCATTCTTTGGGCCTTGGCGCTTGCTGGCTTGGGCGGCTGCGCGACCCGCAGGTGGAGAAGATCATCGGTGCCAAAGAAAACGAGGAGCTGATGATGCTCATCGTTCTTGGTTACCCTGCGGAGCGCCCAGGCACCCGGGACCGCAAGCCCTTGGCGGAACTGGTGCGAAGAATCTAAATTCGCAGGGAAAACCGCTAGCTTATGGCCCCCAAGCTAGCGGTATTTTTTATCCCGGGCATTGCGCTGCCACCTTGTTAGGGATTCCTACGCCGGCAAAGGACCTGGCGAATTCCCTTTGAAAATCGTGGGCGAGCTTCTCCGCGCGCGCTTTGTACGCATTCTTGTCGCGCCAAGTCGCTTCCGGCCTGAGGATCTCCCCCGGAACCCCCGGGCACTCTGCGGGAACCCAAAGATGAAAGAGCTCGTCTTCCCAGTAATCAACGCGCTCAAGCTCTCCAAGAAGGGCTGCCTTTATCATGCGGCGGGTGAGGCGGATGTCAATCCTTCGCCCTTCACCGTAGGGGCCGCCGGTCCAACCCGTGTTCACCAAGTACACCTTCGTTCCATATCGCCGGAGGTTCTCTTCCAAAAGAACAATGTAATCCCGGGGAACACGGGGCATGAACGGGGCCCCGAAGAACCGGGAAAAGGTGGAGCGAGGCTCGATCACCCCGATCTCCGTCCCGGCAAGCCGGGAGGTATAGCCCATGAGGAACCAAAACATCGCCTGCTCTGGCTCCAGTCGGGCAATGGGCGGAAGGACACCGTGGGCATCCGCAGCCAAGAAGAACATGACTTTGGGATGGCCGGCCAACCCGCGTGGATCGGCGTTGCGCAAAAAAGAGAGAGGATAGGAAGCGCGGGAATTCTCGGTGAGGCGGCGATCATGGAAATCGAAACTACCGTCAGGATAAATCATGGCGTTCTCCACAATGGCCCCGTGCTCAAGCGGGTCAGCCTCGTGCATCACTGCCCAATAAATGTCCGGCTCCTTTTCCGGATCGATATCGATCATTTTTGCGTAGCATCCCCACTCGAAGTTGAAGATCCCCTCTTCGCACCACCCATGTTCATCATCGCCGATGAGCACCCTTTCCGGGTCAGTGGAGAGGGAGGTTTTTCCTGTGCCAGAGAGGCCAAGAAAAAGAGCACAATCGCAAGTGCCCCCAACGTTAGCCGCACCATGGATGGGAAGAACACCGAGGTCGGGGAGGAGGAAATTCATCACAGTAAACATGAGTTTCTTCACCGAACCCAGATAAGCAGAACCATACACAATACCCACCCGCTCTACGAAATCCATCACGATAGCGATGTCAGAGGTGCGCTTTTTCTCGGGGTCTACGCGCAAACGGCCTTCATACTTTTGCGTATCGAGCTTATCATGGGGGAGAACGAGGATCGTGAAAGGTCTTGGGCCCAGGTGTGAACAATGGATGTCGGGTGGAATGGGGCGGAACATGTTGTCCGTAAAAAGTGCAGTAAGGGCGTGATCGGTTACGGTATAAACCATGAGGGCGTAGCGGCTATTTGCACCCAACGCGCGCTCAGTCAGGTAAAGTCTGGGCTTCTTCCGCAAAGCTAGGAGGGCATCCTCGACAATCATTTCGAACGTCTCCGCGGGCATAGGAATACAATAAGGGGAACGCCAATCCACCTTATCGTGTATTTCCGGCCGATCCACGATGTAGGTGTCCTGGGGCCGCCTTCCTGTGGACTCGGGCGGGGTCCAGGTGGCCAGAGCACCGGAGCGGCTCACCAAAGCCTCCCGCCGCCTGATCACCTCTTCGATGAGTTCCCGCCTAGATGGGTTTGCCCACACATCTTTATGGTTTTCTATGGCCCGCATTAGTAGTTCCCCCATATTTCTCAGCCTCTCTCTAACACCACCCGCCGGACAGGGAGGGCAAATCTTATCCCCTCCTCGGTGAATCGCTTGTGAACACCCAAATTTATGGCTTGCTGGGCATCCATATAGTCCCGATAGCTCGGGGTGAGCACGAAATACACGACCTCAAAGAGGAGCCCAAACTCCCCGTATTCTTTGAAGTGCGCGCGATCAAACCGCACGTTTGGTGTGGCCTCAATGACCTGGCGCACGATGTTTGGGATGCTCGCCAGCTTTTCCGGAGGTGTTTGATAGTCCACAGCGAAATGGAACACAACGCGGCGTTCATTCATCTTCGTATAGTCATGAATCCAGCCCTTGAGGAGCTCGGAGTTGGAGACCACGACTTCCTCACCTGTGAGGCTACGGATGCGTGTGGTCTTGATGCCGATTCGTTCCACGGTGCCTTCCACCTGACCAGCCACGATGAAATCCCCCACCAGGAAGGGTTTGTCCACCACGATGGCCAAGAACGAGAAAAGGTCCGCCAAGATGCTTTGGGCAGCAAAGGCGATGGCAATCCCCGCGATACCCACGCCCGCGGCCAGTGCGGTCACATTTACCCCGAGGTTTTGCAAAACAAGCAAAACGACGATAGCCCAAATGGCGACGCGGATGAGGAGTCCCAAGGAGGACAAGGTTGTGGCCGCGGCTGTATCCCCCTCCGCGCGCCGCTTGCTCGCCAATCGCGTCACCCAAAGCGTGGCCAGACGGCTTCCCCATAAGCCAAGCTGCCCTAAAAACAAGGTGACGATCAGGGCGCGGATGACCCGGCTCGCTTCCGGAGGGAGCTTGAGGGAAAGGGAGCCAGCAAAAATGGCGACCATGAGGAGGAAAAGGAAGGTGGTGCGTTTGGCTAGCTCCGCACCGCGTTCCGCCCAAGGTTTGCCTGTGCGTCTATAACGGCGTTCAAAAAAACGCGTGAAAAACGTGCGCAAGACGAGGAAGAAGCTAAGGACTCCCACGAAAATGCCGAGAGCCAAAAACCACATCCAAACTGGGTTATCGGCAAAAATGCGACCTAAGAATTCGGTGTTCATCCTGTAAATAGGGGGACAATTGTAAACCGGCGCACGTCCACAAGGCCAAGATCCGTGATCTTCAGCGCAGGGATCACCGGAAGGGCCAGGAAGGAAAGGGTCATGAAGGGGTCAAAGAGAGGTGAGCCCAGGCTGTGTGCGGCTTGGCGGAGCTCTTGGGAGAGCTGGTGTACTTCGAAAAGCGGCCGGTCCGACATGAGCCCAGCGATGGGAAGGGGGAGGGACGCGAGGATTTTTTCGTTCCGCACCACAACCTGCCCCCCGCCCAAGCGCGCAAGCTCTGCCACCGCGGCCCTCATATCCTCGTCATTGACGCCTATCACCACGATATGGTGGGAGTCATGGGCCACAGTGGAAGCGAGGGCCCCCGCTTTCAACCCGAACCCTTGCACTAGCCCCAACCCCACGTTTCCCGTACCGCGGTGTCGCTCCACTACAGCGATCTTCAGCACGTCACGCTCTAAGTCGGCCACAACTTCCTCGCCCGCCACTTTCGGCTGAAGAAGGACCTCTTCCGTAATCACCTCGTTTGGGATCACGCGGATGACGCGCGCTAGCCCCTCTTGGGCAGGAATGCGGAAAGAGATTTTTTCCAAATTTACGCTCATAGGGGAGCGGGGGGGTGAGGCGAGAGGAGGAAGGTCAGCCGTACACTTGCCCCTCTCGGCCACGCGCTTCCCCGCCACGTAAACTTCCTCAACATGAAAGGTTTTGAGGTCGGAAACCACGAGGAAATCGGCGTGGTAGCCGGGGGCAAGGGCGCCAAGGCCGGGGAGGCCGTAGGCACGGGCCGTATGGATGGTGGCTGAGGCAATGGCCACCGCGGGTGGAATGCCGTGACCGACTGCCTTACGCACGAGATCGTCCATGTGCCCTTCGGAAACGAGGGTCTCGGGCTCGCGGTCGTCGGTGCAAAAATGCACAAATGGTGCGGAACAAGGCGTAAGGACCGAGATCAAAGCTCCGAGGTTTCGCGCCGTCGTTCCCTCCCGGATGAGGATGTGCATGCCAGCGCGCAATTTCTCTTGGGCTTCAATAAGGGTGGTGCACTCGTGGTCAGTCTTCGGCCCAGCGCGAACGTAGGACCAAAGTTCCGCCCCGAGGAGCCCTGGCGCGTGCCCATCGATGGGCTTCCCTCTGGCCGCCTCCATCTTTGCCAAGATCCCGGGTTCACCCGCAATTACACCGGGAAAATTCATCACTTCGCCAAGACCGATCATGCGTTCCCAGCCCAGGACTTCCTGGATTTCCTTTGGGCCCAAGACCGCGCCGGGGGTCTCCAAAGGGCTTGCCGGAATGCAGGAAGGTGCCATGAAGAATACGCGCAAAGGAAGAGACCGTGTGGCCTCGATCATCCAATGGATTCCTAAAAGTCCAAGCACATTGGCGATCTCGTGGGGATCGGCGATCACGGCGGTTGTGCCATGCGGGAGGACTGCTTGGGCAAATTCTCGTGGAGAGAGTTTGGAGCTTTCTATGTGTACGTGGGCGTCGATGAGGCCAGGGATGAGGAAAGCTCCGTCTAAATCTACTACGCGCTCCGCTTCTTCGGCCCCGAACCCCAAGATCTTTCCGGAGGAAACGGCCAAATCACCCCAGAAAAACTGTCCAGAAAATACGTCAAGGATCTTCGCCTGGCGCAAAAGAAGCTCAGCGCTCACAACGCTGAAGCCTAACCGAGAAATTGCCAGGCAGCCAGCCCGATTTGACGGGATCCACCGATAATGCTAGACTGAAATGCAATTAATGGCAAGAAATGGCAAAAAAGAGCTAACAGAATTGCGGCGTCGTCACATTCTTGAGGAGCTGCGGCGCCGCGGCGCAGCCCGTACTATTGAGCTTGCTCATTCTTTTTCCGTCTCCCCTATGACCATCCGCAACGACCTCGCTGCCCTGGCGAGGAAAGGGTTGATTGAGAAAGTCCACGGCGGGGCAGTGGTCAAAGAGCCCATTGCTGCGGAGCCTTCCTATTATGAGAAAGCCACGCGCAACTTGGAAGAGAAACGTCGCATCGGCCGCAAGGCCGCAGAGCTCATCGAAGAAGGCATGGCTGTGTTCATTGGGAACGGCACTACCACCATAGAAATCGTTCGGGCACTCAAGGAGAAACCCATGCCTAACATCCGCGTGTTCACAAATGCCCTGACCCATGCTGTGGAGCTCGCGGAGATACCGGGCATCGAGGTCTACGTGATCGGCGGACGTCTCCGTGGGATCTCTTATGCCATGGTGGGAAGCCTCGCCCATCGCAGCATCGAGGGAGTGTATTTTGATATCGCCTTTTTCGGCGCTAACGGAATTTCCCTAGAACACGGGGTGACCATACCCTCCTTGGAAGAGGCCGAAACAGCAGCGAACATAATCCAGCACGCCCAAAAGGTTGTCATTGTGGCAGACCATAGCAAATTCGGCGTTGTCACCCACGGAAAAATCGCGGATTTGCGAGATATCAACTATATTGTGACCGAGGAGGAACTTCCCAGAAACGTGGCGCAAGAGCTCACAAGACTGGGCATTTCCCTGGTGGTTGCCCCGAAAGGAGGTGAGAACAGAAAGAAATCGATGGCCAAGGTTTAGCCTTCTTGCGCCCAAGCTTATCAAAACAGGAGGTGCACGAGATGAAGAGGTTCATATATGGTGTATTGGGATAGCGGTGTTGGCGTTGGTTGGGGTGGTTTCCTCAGCCCAGCAAAAAGTGGTTTGGATTGGCCCGATTTATAAGGAACTTGCGGAAAGCCTAACGCGGGGGTTTAAGGACTATTACCTGCGGACGTATGGCGAACCCATCGAAGTCACGTTCATCAGGCCGGGTGGTTGGCCCGTTTGTGTGGACAAAGTGCGCGAGTGGGGCGGGCAGCCCGACGCCGATGTGTTTCTTGGCTCCGGCGCTCCCGCCCATCGATTGCTGCAGAACCTCGGGCTCACTGTCCCCTACAAGCACGCTCATTGGGAGGCTATTCCCGCGGAGTGGCACGGCATGATGGTGAAAGACCCCGATGGATACTGGTCAGCCTTCGCCCCCTGGCTTGTGTCCAACATGTACAACGAGCCCGTTCTCAACATGTTCAACCTGCCGGTCCCGCAAACGTGGGAGGATCTCCTTGATCCACGCTATCGCGGCTTAGTGGCCATGTGCTTGCCCTATGCCTCGGGAACCATGCATGAAGTGTGCGAGATCATCCTTCAGTATTACGGGGAAAAGGATGGTTGGGCCTATCTGCGCTACCTCGGCGCGCAAGTCGGGCGGTGGACAACGGGGAGCACGGATACAACACACATGGTTACGCGCGGCGAGTATCCCATTGGCATAGCTCAGCCCCAAATGAATGCCATGGTGGCCCGCCGGGACGGCTACCCGGTGGGTAACTTGGTACCAAACGTCACCATCCTTGTTCCGGAATCGGCCGCGCTACTAAAAAACGCTCCCAATGAGAAAAACGCTAAGATCTTCCTAGATTGGCTGTATAGCGAAGAGGGGCAAAAATACGTGCTGATGGGTGGCTACTTCCCAGCAAGAAGCGACATCTCCCTTAGTGCGTGGGCCGCGGAGGGCATCACCATGGCCAACCACGCTATAAATGCCCTGGGAGGAAAGGACAATTTCTGGCAGCTTGAGCTCGAGCTTCTCAATTACGATTTGGCTCTCGCCGAGTCGCGGTGGGACTTTGTAAACAAGTACTTCGAGGAAGAAATTTACCGCAAGTGGGACGAACTCAAGAACACCCTTACCCAGATTGAACAGGTTGAAGCTGAGATCAAGCGTGTGGCCAACAGCCGGGATGTGTCTGAGGCCCTCGCGCTCGTTGCCCAAGCCCGTGCGTTGTTTGGGGAGGGGAACTTAGCCGAGGCCAGGGCTACAGCGGAGAAGGCGCGGGCAGCTCTTAAGTAGTGGTCCCAGCACCCATGCTATTGCGGCAAAAACGGAACAAGGACGCAGGCGGGCTTTGGGCCCGCCTGCGTTTTCCACGTTGGGAAAGGGCCTTACGTCCCGAGCTCACGCTCTCCGCTTTCGCTTGGCTCGTGATCTTGTTCTTCATTGTCTACCCAGTCTCGCTTTTAGTCATCGATAGTTTCCGGGTAGCAAGCACAGGGCGGCTTGGATTTCAAAACTACAAAGCCTTTTTTTCTGATCTCTATTATTTCAACACCTTCGTCCGCACATGCCTTCTCTCCGCCCTTGTACTCCTTACCACAACCGTTTTGGCTTTGCCCCTCGCTTATATTCTTGCGCGCTACAAATTACGCGGAATGACGTTCTTCACGGCGCTGACCCTCTTGCCCATCGTGCTTCCCGCCTATGCGGGGGCATTTGCCTGGGTTGTGTTCTTCGGTCGGTTTGGCACTTTTAACCTCCTCCTTATGCAATGGGGACTAATCAGTAAACCGTTGAACCTTTTGGGATTCCCCGGGCTTGTCATCATGCAGTCTTTGCACCTTCTCCCCTTCATGGTTCTAAGCCTGATGGCCGCATACACCAGCATTGACCCGGCATTGGAAGAAGCCGCTGAGGTTGAAGGAGCAAGCGGGGTGCGGAGATTCTTTACGATCACCTTGCCTTTGAGCACCCCTTCTTATTTGGCTGGAGCGGTTTTGGTATTTTTGTGGCCGTTTACAGACTGGCTTACCCCGCTGATCTTCGGGGTAACGGATTTGTTGCCCACTACAGCTTACATCAATATCGCATATCACTTCACCGATGTAACCCGAAGATATATGGGAATTGTGTCCGTGGTCATGGCTTCTGCCGTTTGTGTTGGAGCTTTCCTCCTTTTGAAGACATGGGTGGAAAGAAAACGGTATACTGGCCTGTCCAAAGGTACGCTCCTTGGTGGCAGAACGATCAAGCCCACGTTCGCGGTGCGCATGCTCTCGTATTTGTACGTCTTCTTCATCTCTGCGATCATCCTCATCATCCCCGTTGTGCTCGCCCTGTCTGGTTTTTCCAGAAGATGGGTGCTTACCCCATTTCCCCGGTATTGGACTCTTGAGAACTTTCGTCTCATCTTCGCGGAAGCAGGGATGCTCATCTATAACTCCTTCCGCTTCACGGGCGTGGCCCTCCTCATGGGGGTGTCCTTTGGGCTTCTTGTAGCTTATTTGCTCGCCCGCACCAACGCCCCCGGCCGGGCGGGTTTGGAGTTCGTAAATTCCCTCATGCTCGTGTTTCCTGGGGTAGCTGTGGGCGTCGCTTTCTTACGAGCATTTTGGTATGGTCACGGCATACCATTGGCCACGCATTGGATCATCATGCCACTAGCCCTTTTTGTACGAAGACTGCCCTATTTCTTGCGCATGGCCTACGCCGCGTACCAACAGCTAGACCCTTCCCTTGAGGAGGCAGCAGAGGTAGCTGGAGCTGGAAAATTTCGGACTTTCGCGACTATCTCGGTCCCGCTCCTCCTCAAAGGCATATTCGTGGGTGTGATCATGTTCTTCATCATGGCCTTTCAAGAGATATCCACGGCTATCTTCCTATACCGAGGAGGATGGGAGACCCTTCCCATTGGCCTTTACCTTAATTGGCATCGTGGCATGGAGTTTGGCATTGCTTCAGCCATGGCTTTTCTGATGGTCTGCATTGTGTTTGTGTTGCTGGCCATCGCTGCCAGGATTGGTGGAGGGATCTTAAAGGTAGCCTGGGGCGCAAGCGGGAGGGACTAAAGATGAGCTTCGTAGAAATCCAGGACCTCGTCAAGACTTTCCGAACAAAATTCGGCGCAGTCACTGCGGTGGACCATGTGTCCATGGAGATCAAAAGAGGGGAATTGATCACGCTTTTGGGACCAAGCGGCTGCGGTAAGACCACCACCCTTCGGTGCATCGCAGGTTTGGAAAGACCAGATGACGGTGACGTCATCATCGACGGGCGGTCCATGTTCAGAAAGGGGTTTGTCCCTCCCTCCCAAAGAAACATCGGGATGGTTTTTCAAAACTACGCGGTTTGGCCGCATATGACGGTGGCTGCCAACGTAGCGTATGGTTTAAAGCTGGAGGGGATACCGCGCCAAGCACGCACACAACGCGTGCACGAAATATTGGCATTGGTAGGGCTCGCAGGATTGGAGAGGAGATACCCGGCGCAGCTAAGCGGTGGTCAGCAGCAAAGGGTGGCTTTGGCACGCGCCTTGGTGCGACAACCAAAGGTCCTGCTCCTCGATGAGCCCCTCAGTAACCTCGACGCCAAACTCCGCGAGAGGATGCGCTTCGAGATCCGGCGCATTGTTAAGCAACTCCAGATCACCGCAGTGTACGTGACCCACGACCAAGCGGAGGCCATGGTCCTTTCAGATC
Source organism: Candidatus Bipolaricaulota bacterium (assembly GCA_025060555.1). GTDB lineage: Bacteria > Bipolaricaulota > Bipolaricaulia > Bipolaricaulales > Bipolaricaulaceae > DTER01. The sequence continues at coordinate 7,107 of JANXBC010000013.1, read as the reverse complement.
GCATCGCCATAATGGAGTCCGGAAAAATCATCCAAGTGGGATCTCCTGCGGAGATTTACCATCGGCCCGCGACCCGGTTCGTAGCGGATTTCATCGGGATGACGAACATCCTTGAAGGCCAGGTTGAGCAGGTGGACAAGGAGCGTGGCCTTGCCCTGGTAATCACGGGGATAGGCCGAACCTTATGCAAACTGCACAATCCCACATCTATCCCAACAAATGCCAACGTGTACTTGTCCGTGCGGCCAGAAGATATCGAAGTTCTCATAGATGACACAAGCCCGAGAGCGAATATATACAAAGGAAAGGTGACTGAGCGCGCTTACCTTGGACACCTTTTGTATTTGTTCCTAGCCATTGGGGATGTGCAAATCAGGGTTCAGTGCCATCCGCGCTTGCAAGTGGAAGAAGGGCAGGAAGTACGCATTTATTTGGATCCGGAGCGGTGTGTTGTCCTCACGGCATAACCGGGTGGGCAGCGAGAGACGATTACGGACTACTGCCACCCGTAAGTGCTCCTTGGTCTGACCCTGCTATACCCATGTCCTCGATACATGCCATAGCTACTTTAGGTAGGAAAAGCGCCATCTCGCCTGTGCCAACGGTGGCATCGGTTCCATCGTTGGAGGAAGGACGGGGATCGTGAGCATCAAGGGATACCTTCTAGACTTAGACGGCACCATTTACCGCGGGGAAAAGGTTGTTTATGGAGCTACCGCAGCCATAAACGCGCTTGAAAACCGCGGGCGCCGAATGCTTTTTGTCTCCAACAAGCCCCTCTACTCCCGCAAAGATTACGCACAAAAACTTTCTCGCTTAGGTATCCCTGCGGAAGAAGGGAAAGTTATAAACTCCTCTTTTATTCTCGCCCGGTATATTGCTAAAGAGGCACCGGGAGCGAAAGTTTTCGCCATAGGAGAGCCGCCGCTCCTGGAAGAGCTTCAGCGCGCTGGCCTTAAGCTCACCGATAATCCCCGGGAAATCGAGTACGTCATTGCTGCTTTCGACCGCACCTTTGACTACCGCAAACTCAACATCGCTTTTCAGGCTCTGCGGCGGGAAGCGCGCTTCTATGCCACAAACCCGGACCGCACTTGCCCGGTGGAAGAGGGGGAGATCCCCGATGCCGCAGCCGTGATCGCCGCCCTCGAAGTCACCAGCGGGCGAAAAGTGGAGAAAGTTTTCGGAAAACCATCGCGATACATGGTGGAAGTGGCTTTAGAGATGCTTGGGCTTCCCGCGGAGAGCTGTGCCATGGTGGGAGACCGTTTGGAAACAGACATTCGCATGGCCAAAGAGCACGGCCTTACGGCAATACTCGTGCTCACCGGTGTGACCAAACCGGAGGATCTTCGGCAGTCCCCCATCCGACCGGATTATGTGCTCCAAAGCATTGCCGAGCTCCCTAAGCTCGATGCGGAATTAGGAGGTGGAGCATGACCGAAGAGAAACGTGTGCCCGTGGAGGAACTGCGCAAGTTCGTTGAGGAAGTGTTTGTGCGCTTGGGCGTGCCCCAGGAGGACGCGCAGATTTGTGCTGACGTTCTCTTGGCCGCGGATCTACGCGGAATCGAGTCCCACGGGATTAGCCGCCTCATGCTTTATGTGAACCGCATCCGCAACGGCACCCTCTCCCCAAAAACGGAGCTCAAGGTCCTGCGCGAAGGACCCACAACAGCGGTGCTCGACGCCCAAAACGGGATGGGCATGGTAGCCGGTTATCGGGCGATGGAACTTGCGATCCGTAAAGCCCGCGCGTTTGGGCTGGGGGCTGTGGTGGTGCGTAACTCTTCCCACTACGGGATCGCCGGCTACTACGCCCTTATGGCGGCAAAGGAAGGCATGATCGGCATGAGTTTCACGAACGCCCGGCCCAGCGTAGCCCCGACCTTCGGAGTGGAACCGATGCTCGGCACAAACCCTATCGCCTTTGCCTGCCCGACGGATGAGGCGTTCCCATTTTGTTTCGACGCCGCTACCTCCGTGAGCCAGCGGGGAAAAATCGAAGTCCTCGCCCGCTTAGGAAAACCCACGCCAGAGGGCTGGGTAATCGACCGGGAGGGAAAGCCAGCTACGGACTCGCGTGCCATCCTCGCTGGGCTCCCCAAGGACCTCTACGCCTTCCTCCCGCTTGGAGGTATGGGGGAGGAGCTCGGCGGCCATAAAGGATATGGCCTGGCGACGATGGTGGAGATCCTCTGCTCAGCCCTCTCCGGCGGGCCATATCTCAAGGAGCTCTCTGACCAGGATGAGCAGGGACGGCCTAAACCTTCCCGGCTCGGTCATTTCTTCCTGGCTTTGGATATCCAGCGTTTCCTCCCACTCAGCGAGTTCAAACGCCTGGCGGGAGAGATCCTAAGAGCGCTGCGTGCCTCAGCCAAGGCCCCAGGAGCGGAGCGGATCTATACAGCCGGGGAAAAGGCGTACTTGCAAGAGCAGGAAAACCGGGCTAAGGGCGTGTTGCTTGACCCTCCCTTGCGGGAGGCGATGAAGAAGCTCGCCACTGAGCTCGGGATTTCCTCCTCTCTCTTTGCCTAGCGAAAACTTTCGCCTATGCTCGCAAACAATAACAATGAAAAGAGGGCAGTACTTGGGAGCAATGGATGCAGGTACTTTGGGCATTCGCTTTCTTATTGCCGACGAAAACGTCGGCTCTTTGGTTTCTGCCTATCACGAACTTCCTTTAGCCTTCCCGCAGCCCGGCTAGGTAAAGCAAAACCCGGAATAGATCAGCAAGGCCACCCTCGTTGTCATCCGGGAAGCTCCGCGAAAAACAGGAGTCAAACCCCGGGAGCTTGCCGGGTTTGGGCTCACCAACCAGAAACCGTGATCGTCTGGGTGCGAGGTGGCGGGAAACCTCTCCCTCCAGCCGTTATATGACAAGACCGCCGCAGCGCTGAACGTTGCGCACAGCTCTGGGCCGATCCCACTGTTTTCCAAGAAATCCGGGAGAAAACCGGCCTCCTTCCTGATCCCTATTTTTCTGCTACAAAACTTGCCTAGCCTGCGCCAGAAAACTGAGGTTGGAGAGATTCTGGTGGGCACCGTGGATAGTTGGCCTCCATTCTCCCTCACCGCTGTACATGCTACGTACCCCCAATACTTCCCGAACCCTTCTTTTCGCTATCCACCAGGTTGGGACGAGGACCTTTGCCAATGCTTCGGTGTGCTCCAAGACGCCCTTCCCCCTATCTTTCCCAGCTCAGCGGCTTTGGCCGCACCCGCCGGGGATTTTTCAGCGCAAAAGTGCCGCCAGCATCCTTGGAGACCAGTAGGCCGCGTTGTTCGGCAAAAGTTGTCTTGCCGCAGGCGAAGCCAAGGTCACCTGGGGCACGGGCGCTTTTCTCCGCGTAATGCCTCCTAAAGGAGTTCTTACCACCGCGGCCCATACCACAAAGAACACGGCCTATTACGCGCTCGAGGCGTGGTCTTCGTTGCTGGGGCGGCGGTTCAGTGGTTGCGGGACAGCTTTGGCCTCATCGCCTGTTCCGCTGAAACGGAAAACGCCTATTTTGTCCCGGCCCTCGTGGGCCTAGGCGCACCTCATTTGGACCCTTACGCCCGCGGAACAATCCCCGGCCTCACCCGCGGCACAACCAAAGCTCATTTGGTCCGGGCCACCCTCGAAGCGATCGCCTACCAAACCTACGGTCTTGTGGAACTCTTTGAGTCTGTTCTCACTTAGCGTATTCCAGAGCTTCGCGTGGACAGAGGTTCAGTCTGCGCGTGCGGCTGTGCCCTGAGTCTTTGGAACATCCCTGAAATCCGCGGACTTTGGCAAATTGCGCGCCACTTTACTCCCACCATACTTGAGGAGCTACGAAACAGACTCATTCGGAATTGGCTGTGGAACGTTCTAAAGGCTGGGAAGAGTAAATGCGGATTGCCGTGATCGGTGCTGGCGTCGTAAGCGCTTTCATCGCCCGGGAACTTTCCCGCTACGAGGCCGCGGTACACCTAACCGAGATGGGCTTCGGCATCACCAAGGCCAGCTCCGCCCTTGTCCGCGCTGGCTTTCACGATGAACCTAGCACGCTACAAGCTAAATTTTCGGAAATTTGTCAGAGCTTTCCATTCCTTTTCGCCGAGTTGGCGCTTTGGTACTAGCTTTCTCCCAGCGCGAGGAGGATGTTCTCCAAAAACTTTTGGAACAAGGGGGAATCAATGGCGTTCCTGGACTTAAGATCATTCCGCGTGATTGGCTCAGGAGCCTAGGATAAACTCTGAGGTGCGAAAAACGCTCTGAGAACCTACTGTGGGCATCACCGCGCCCTGGGCTTTAGCCCAAGCCGCCGAGAATGCCGTGCAAAACGGGGCTGAGGTTCATCTCGAAGAAGAAATCCTTCGCATCCTTGTCCGCAATAGCGCAATCTATACACAGTCAACGCTGTGGCAACGCTACTGGCCTACATGCAGATGAGGTGGCAGCCATGGCTTGGGCGCCATTTCCCCCTATCACCCCGCGGCGTGGTCAATACGTACTTTTGGATAAATCTACGGAATGCCTCGTTCACTCAGTGCTTTTTCCCGCTCCGCTCTCCAAGGGCATTTTGACCATCCCCACTGCGGACAGCAGCCTTTTGCTTGGACCGAAAGCGAAAGATCTTCCTCTCACAGAGAAAGAATCCTGGGAGACAACGAGAGAGGGGCTTTCACAGGTATTGAACGGCGCACGCAAACTCGTACCCAATCTTCCGGTTGACCAGGTCCTAAAGAGCTTTGCTGGACTCCGCCCTGAACCGGCTGGAGGAGATTTCGTTGTGGGCCCTAGTCCTATTCGGGGCCTCTACCACGCGGGCGGAATGCGTTCACCCGGGCTCACCGCCGCGCCCGAGGTAGCCCGTTTCTTGGTCCACGAGGTGATGGCTCCCGAGCTAGGGTTGGCTAAAAAACCTGTTTTAATCCGATCCGGCCCCCAATCCCCAAGATGGAAGATCTTTCGAATGAGGAGTGGATGCGGCTGATCCAGGAAGATCCGCGCTGGGGAAGAGTCGTGTACTTCTGCAATGCTGTGACCGAAGCGCGGTTTGTGGAGGTAATCCGCAGAGGGGCCCGCACTTTGGATGGCACTAAATTTCGTACCCGCGCAAGTTTCGGCCGCTGCCAGGGAAGTTTTTGTGCGACAAAACTCTTGGAGATATTGGCCAGGGAGTTGAAGCGCCCTATGTGGGCCATAACCACGCGGGGGGCCAGGACCTTCGGTCTTGAACGGAAAAGTTCACCCATGAGGATCAAGGCGGATGTAGCGGTGGTAGGGGGTGGGGCTGCCGGAATGGCGGCAGCAAAAGCCGCAGCAGCGACGGGAGCAAAAACACTCCTCATCGAACGCGAGAGAAAACTCGGTGGGGTTTTGGATCAATGCATCCATACCGGCTTTGGCTTACACCGTTACCATGAAGAGCTCACTGGTCCAGAGTTCGCCCATAGGATATCGCACGAGCTTGAGGCTACAGGCGCCGAAATCCTCACCGAGGCCACCGTGCTCAACATCTCCGAGCCACTAGAACTGCGAGTAGCAAGCCTACGAGGTCTCTTCAAAGTTATGGCGAGTGCTGTGGTTTGAGCTGCGGGAGCAAGGGAACGGCCGATCGGAGCGCTTTTGATCCCTGGAACGAGAGCGGCTGGGATCTTCGCGGCGGGCCTGGCCCAAAAATTCGTGAACATCTATGGCTTCCTTTTGGGAAAACGCGCCTCATCCTGGGGTCTGGAGATATCGGCCTCATCATGGCCCGCCGCCTCTTTTAGAAGGGGTGGAAGTCCAGGGCGAGCCTTTCCAGGTGGACTTTTGTGCAACGTAGTTCAGTGCTTGCAGGACTTCGAAATCCCCCTCCTTCTTCGCCATCCTGCGAGCCAGATCCAGGGAAGAAGGAGACTAAGCGGGGTCACGCTATTGGAGGTAGACGAACAGGGCAGTCCGTGTCCGGGAACAGAAAAACACATGCTGGCCGATACCCTAGTGCTTTCCGTTGGCCTTGTTCCTGAACTTCGGCCTTTAGAAAGATTACTAAAAATCGCACCAAATCGGCACGGACCAGTGGTAAATAACCGTTTTCAGGCTGAGGTTCCCTGGCTTTTCGTTGGCGGAAATTCCCTAGCGGTGTGCGACCTTATGGATCCGGTGGCGCGCATTGGGGAGGAGGCGGGGAAAAGGCGGCGCGCTCCCGAGTGCAAAAACGATAGGCCTCCGGCGGGGGCCAATGTAGCCGTACTCGTCCCTCAATCACTGATCCCAGGCGAACCAGCCACCGTTTTTCTGCGCGTCCAACGAGCCCTGATCCGAGTCGGTGGGGTCTACGAGAAAAACCACACCGGGTTACGGCCAGCAGAGATGGTGGAGATAAAGCTTTCTTCAGATTTCACCGCTTCTCTGAGCGGCTCTTGCGAGGCGATTGTGGAGGTGGTACCCGGATGATCAGAGAACTTACCTGCGTTTCCTGCCCCCTCGGTTGTACTTGTAAAGATAGAGGGCACGGAAATGAAGGCCATTGAGGGCAATCGCTGCCCGCGCGGAGAGACTTACGCTCAGGAAGAAATAACTGACCCCAAACGCCTCTTTCCCGAACTCATGGCGCTCGTTCGCGCGCTTTCTGTAGAAGTTCCGGTGGAGATAGGACAAGTGCTTGTCCCTAACCTTTTGGGAACAGGAGCGAAACTTCTTGCGACAAGAAGAGTTCAACGTGCCTCAAATGAACTTCACACCCGCCTCTTTGCGCACCGCTAGCCCGCGGTAGAGGAAGGTAATCTGACGGAAAGCCGCGTGGAGGTCAAACTCGTTTAGGGCGCTCACGCAATCCCTGGGCACGAGGACGTGCAGCCCCCGCAGGGCCGCGGAGCCCGCGGCGTGCAGCACGCAGATGTTGGCCACCGTCCCCACGATCACCAGGTGCTCCACCCCCCGCTCGCGTAAAAGGGCTTCCAGCTCGGTGCGGAAGAAGGGGTCGTAGGTGGTCTTTTTCACCACGGGCTCGCCGGGCTGGGGCGCGAGCTCCGCGAGGATCTCCGCGCCCCAGGTGCCGGCCACGCAGTGGGCGGGCCAGAGGCGGAACTCCGGGTCCTCGGGCGCATGCCAGTCCTGGGTGTAGATCACCGCCGCGCCGGCCTGGCGGGC
>JANXBC010000139.1 GCA_025060555.1 Candidatus Bipolaricaulota bacterium | reverse complement strand
GTTCCAGGCGGCGGAGGGCGCGGTGGACCTGGGCGAGGGAGAGGCGGGCGGCGTAAGCGAGGGCGCGCAGGGTGGTGAGGGGGGAAGAAGAACGCTGTAGAAGGTCCCATACAATGCAGCAGGATTTTGGAAGGTGGCGAAGGCTGACCGGCCGATCGGTGACCGTCGACTTGACAAGCCCCAGGTGCGGAGCTATTGTTTGACTTGACACGATAGCCCCCTTTGCGGGGTGAGGATCACAGCCCGAGCTCCCCACTCGGGCTCTTTGCTTTTAGTGAGGACCCCTTACCCCGCTCTCTTTAACCAACTATCCCGTCTTCCCCCTCAAGCCCTACAGGCCAGCCATAGCACAACACGCACTTTACTTTTCGCACGGCGGCAGCGTCAAGTCTTTGAGACAAATGTCCGTAACAAAAGTCACGAACTTCCGATGTGTCCCGTCACACTGACGAGAAACTGCGGTATGCTCACTGTTCAAGATCTAGCCGATCTTCTTGGCACAACTGTGCGAGGGGTTAGGCTCCGCCTGGAGTTATTGGATGACCTTGTTTCACCGCACTTACACAGGGGCGCGAGGAACGAAATAGTCGTAGATCAAGCCGGTATTGCCCTTCTTCAACGTCTTGAAGAATTACGTAAGACAAGGCAGATACCCTTACGCGAAGCAGCTAAGATCCTGCGAGATGAGCTAAAAAACAACGAAAGCGTTAATGCACGTCAAGCCGAGGAATGTTTAACGTCAAAGATAACACAAAAGCTCGACCTGGGGTTGGAAAGCGAGCTTTCCTGGGCTGTCAAAATGCTAATCGATGAGCTCAAGCGAAACAGCGAAAACCTTCAGAAAGAGCGCGATTATTGGAGGGACTTGGCTTTAAGACTGCAAAGCCAAGTAGAGGATCTCCAGCGGTTGGCTTTGCCAGCCCCTAGAGAACAACACCCTCGGTGGGCTCGCGGTTTGTTCCGCTGGCTACGGGGTAACCTTGCTGGCCATACACGCTGTTAGTTGTACTTCATGCTGATTCATGAGAGCAGGACAAAAGCATCTTTCCTCTGGCATACAGCCAGCATTATGATGCGTACAGAATTCAATAGTTTGGTCATTCCTTTTTGAATTAAATAATGCCAGGTTACGACTCCCAAGCCTTTCCTCCAAGTCTGTGCCACTGCACGAGGCAAAGAGGAGAGCTTCATCACCTTGAAGTGAGCCTTACGGTTATGTCAAGAAGGCTGTATAGGCCAGAAAGTCTGCGATTAATGCGACAAGAATGGTGGGCACCATGGGGTTTAAAAGGCCCGCTCCATTCCCCTGAGCTAAATTTCGGAGGGAGCTTTGAAGGATCCTAGACGGGGATACCTTTGTTAGGGGGGAAGCAGATGAGAAGTCCAGAACGCCTTGAGGCTCACTCATATTCTTCATGGACTGAGGGCAAAAAAGCCCCCATCGCCCTAGATCAACTTTGAGAGTTGGTCCGGGGAGGAAGTGGTAGCCCCTGCCCTCGTCCCTTTACCACTAACTCGTCGCTAGTGTCAAGAATTAATATTTCTCTGCAATTGCCCTTGGGTTCCAAGTTCCTTTTGCTACCGCTGGTACGAATTTTTCCAAAGCATCGAGATCAATGTCAACAACCCTTTTCTCCTCAGCGCTCTTATATGCAGCCATAAGCAGCGCAGTTACCCAGAAGCCTTCCTC
>JANXBC010000138.1 GCA_025060555.1 Candidatus Bipolaricaulota bacterium | reverse complement strand
CCGAAAGATGCGCGCCGCAAACGCCAAGAAGAGGAGCTTCGCGGAGGCTGAGCCCCGCACAGGCTCTTTTTGTCCACACATGGTTGAGAAAGGGCCTTTAGGGGACATTCTCGGACAAGGTGATATCCCTTAGGGAGGAGGGAGCATGGACTCGACTGAGCAGGAAAGACTGAAGGCGGCGGACGCCAAGCTGGGCGAGGCCTACGCCGAGCTGGACCGCGTAGGAGAACGGATAGCTAAAGTCCTGGCCCAGGCCACCGGCCAGGACGTAGGATGGACCTTGGGGTGGGCAGAGGCCGGGCCCGAAACCATTTGCTTTTGGGGCGAGGAGGAGGGGCCAGGCCCTGAAGGGAGCGTGGGCCTATGGGAGCTTCTCTGGCCGTGCAAAGATTGCTTAAAACTCAGTCACGTGTCCTTCGATGCTCCATTTGGCCTCTACCTCACTCCGGCGCAGGCACAGCGGGTCCGGGACGAACTGCGGGCCATCTTTGGATGCCGAAGACCATGCCCGTCCAGCAACAAAGAAGGTTAGAGCGCTACGGGACGAAAGCCACCCTTTCTTGGGAGCCCTACTTGGCCTCCCTTTTAGAGGACGCGGTCATTCCGCCGGTTTTGCGCGGGGGCTAAGGCCTAAAACAAGCCCTTAGCCAAGCTAAAATCACCGTAACATGCCGACGATCGTATTTGTGGCCGATAGCCACTGCGGATCACGTTGGGGCCTCACCCCTCCTTCTTGGCACGGCTTCCGCGACGCCCTCAGTGAGCTTCGGGTCCAGGCTTGGAACCAATATATGCTCTTCGCGGAAGAGATCCAGAAGGTGGGGAAAGTGGACCTCGTGGTGGCCGCTGGCGATCTGATCGACGGCGGCCAAACCCGCGCTGAGGGCTTAGGGATCCTGACCGCCGACTATTATGAACAGGCCCGCATGGCCGCGGAGGCCCTGGCTATCTGGGACGCGCCGTTCGCTATTTGCCGGGGCACTCCATACCACGTCACGCATGGCGCGGACTGGGAGGACATCGTAGCCACTGAGCTCATCCGGATGGGAAAAGAGGTGCAAAAGGTAGCCGACCACCTGGAACTCCGTTACGGGCCGATCACGGTAAGCGTCCGGCATTACGCGAGCCGGGCGCGTCTCCCTCACACCCGCACCGCGCCAATCCTAAAGGAGTGGTTGGAGGAAGTGGTCGCGGCCACTGAAGGCGCGCGGGAATCAAGCCCGCGCATCATCGTTCGGGCCCACGCCCATTACTACGTTGCCGTGGACGGCGGCGATTGGCTGGCCATTTCGCTCCCGGCCCTTTGCGTGGGGGGGCGGTACGTTCGGCACATCCCCCTAAGCGTCACGCACTTTGGCGTGGTGCTCCTGAACGTGGAGAAAGGAGGTTGGGGATGGGAGAAGTACCTCCGAAGGTGCACAAGCTGCCCCGAAGTGGTGGAATTTCCAGGCTGGAAATGAAGAGCTTCCGCGTCCCGGAGTTAGAGCGCGCGGCGCGGACGGAGAAAGCTGTCCGGCCGTGGAGCGCCGCGGAAGTGGAGATCCTCGTCCGCTATTACGGGAAGGTTCCCATCCAGCGGATCGCCGCGGTTTTGCGGAAGGAATTCCCGCCGGGAAGAACGTATGACTCGATCCGGTGCAAAGTGCGACAGCTGCGCGCCATCGGACGCCTCTGAGCTCCGCCGGCGCGCCGAGGAGCTAG
>JANXBC010000137.1 GCA_025060555.1 Candidatus Bipolaricaulota bacterium | reverse complement strand
AGGTGGTTTAGGTTCATGCGCCGCGCGGCGAGCTCCGCCACGCCCACCTCTAAGATGCGTTGCAGCTCAAAGATATCGCGCAGCTCGCTACTCGCGGTTATTTGCAGAGCAAGACTCAAAAGGTTCTCATTACGAGAACGAACATAAGTTCCATTACCTACGCGGCGCTCCACTATGCCGAATGCAGCAAGAATGCTTAAAGCCTCTCGCACCGAGGAGCGGCTTACATTGCATATCTCCGCAAGTTCGCGCTCGGTGGGAAGCTTCTGATTTTCCGTATACTGACCAGACTTAATCCTGCTGATAAGGAAATCCAAAACTACCAGAGAACGGGCACCGGCAGACCATCCCCTTTGCTCGTTCATTGGTAAGACCAAACTTAAGGATATCAAGCGGGGTAGTTTTGGTCAAGTGCCGCTTTGATCGAGGATTATGCTGATAAAACTACTTAAGGGGTCAGGTATTTCGGTCAGACCATAAAGCAGAAGGTAAATGACCCTCGGTGCGGGATCTTCGCCCAGGTTTATTTTTACCCGCCCGAGGGCTTTGTCCTCAGCAACTCCGCTGCCAGTACACAAAGCCGAGGATGAACAAAGCGACCCTCCACCTCGATTACTTCCCTATCCAGCAACACCGAGGGGCTTAGCATCACCCCGTCCGTGTGGGCGGAAGCTAGCTCCACCTCAAAACTCGACACCTGCGCGCCAATCCCCACCTCTATGCTGCCAAAAACCCTCTCGTCCTCCAAGATCCGGCCTGTAAGCCTGGCCCCGGGATTGAACCCGTAGGAAAAGTGGGCGATCATGAACATTTTTGGGTCAGAAAAGCTTTCCAGCCAGCTTTTGAGCCGCCTGGCCTCCCGGCCCCCGTGAACCCCCTTTATTTCACCCCTTTCCACCACCAATTCGATGGGCTCTTGCAGCCGCCCAAGATCATGCGGCGGCCAGACGCTGCCATCGAACACGAGCGTCCCGTTGATGGTTTCCTTTACGGGATACCACGAAACCTGCCCCCCTAAGAAACTCTCCTCCCCGGCTTTGCAAATCCTTCCGGCGTTATGCTCTACTGGTCTTCCCCTGAGCTCACAAACGATAGCGGTACCTGCGGGCGTTTTGATTTCCATTCTGTTACCTTGCTGGAGAACCCCGGCCAAGGCGTCTCCAAATTCCAGCATCTTGGGGTAATCCACGTCGGCCACACAGCGTTTCATCATTTCGCAGGTCAGGCCGGAGAGGCAAAGGACGCGAGCGGACTGCAAAGCCCGTAGGTAGGCCCTTGTGTGGATGATGTACCGTTCAGCGAGTTCGATGACCAGGTCGGCCGCGGCCATGGCTGCAGCCAGCGGCGCCGGGGGCTCCAGATCCACTTCTGGTCTGGTTTCAAATAGCAAAAGTGAGACCTGCGCTCCTGCAGCGTGGGCCGCGGCTGCAAGGTAGTTCGCCGCATGGATATCTCCTTGTGTATCCACATAAATCAAGACGTTCTCCCCCGGTTTCACATTGCCCACATACTCCACAATCGTCCTCGCAGCTTTCATCAATTCCCACTGCGTCATGCAAGCCTCCGGTTCCTCTCGATCTCCCGATATTCAAGCTCGAACCCAAAGTGCCGCGGGCCAAGCACCTCCAACCCCTGGGCCTCTCGCCAGATGGGAGGGGTGGGAAAACCGACAACCGCCACCGTCAGGCCTTCATGGCAATGGGGGTTCACAATG
>JANXBC010000136.1 GCA_025060555.1 Candidatus Bipolaricaulota bacterium | reverse complement strand
CAGAAAGTGGCCCAGATAAGATCAGACCGTATTTGTCTGGGTGAAGGATGGGGAAATCGGGCATGCTCAGTTCACCTCCACGGCCAGAAGCCCGACCGGCCCGTCAAAGGTGTCGTTCTCGTCCGTCCCGCGGCGTTGGATCCACATCACACATAGCTTTCCATCACCAGGGGAGTCCACGGAGAAGGTGCTGGCGCTTAGGATAAAAGGAGTGGCCGTGCTCGCCACCACTTGGACAACGTCGGTGTAGTTTCCGGAAATTTGGTCCCCTGGATTGAGCGGGGCTAGGCGTACCGCCCAGACTGTGGACCGGCCCTGGGGGTTCGCCACCAAGCCCGTCCAATAAAGGGTTACGAAGTGTTGTTCTCCTACGGGGACCCAGGTTTTCCAGAGGACCATGGCCGAGCTGGTCACTTGGTCGGGGAAGGAGATCACCGTGATCCCGCGCTCCGTGATGGTGAGGAGGCGTGCTGGCTGTGAGCCAGGAAGGGCGGAAAGGGAGAAATCCTCTGGAAGGAAGATCTCCGCCATGGACCGCTCCTCAATGAGCCAAGCGAGCCGCCGGATGTCGTCGTAAGTGGCGTAGAAGAACCAGTTGAACGCCGAGGCTGGGGGCTCCTGACCAGGCTGCCAAAAGCGGCTCCCCACAGGGGGAGCGACGCCCTCTGCTTCCCAGTGCGTCTTTTGCACAAATAGCCTAGGCATGGTTGGCTGTCCTTATCTTACCGCTTATTTAGGGGGCCAAAAACGCCTCCGACGAGCTTCCCGCGGTTAAACCCACGGTCGCTGTCCTCCGTTGGCACCAAGGGGTCGAGGCTGAACCGGAACCCGTTGTAAGCGGCGATGAGCCACTCCACGCCGGCTGCGGTGATCCGGTCAAGGAGCTTGTCCAGCTCGTAGACAAAGCGCCAGTTCCACATGTCCACGGGGTGCTTGAAGCGGCCGCGGTCGAAGCCGTGCTCGCTCTTTAGGACCGGCTCCTCTTTCTGCGCGAAGCGGAACCACTTCGGAGCCTTGGGGTCAAAGAGGACGTCCACGGGGAGGCGGATCTCGTAGAACGCGTCCCGGTGAATGTTGTAAAGGACGGAGAAGTTGCGGTTGATTTCCACGATGCCAGGGCGGAGGTTGAACCACCGGCAAACGATGTCTTTGATTTGGTCTGTGGTTCCGGAGCTAAGGCAGATATAGATCTCTAGGCGGATGCGCTCGCGGAACTCCCGGTCGGTTTGGCCTTCGCCCCGCCGCAATCCCCAGCGCGCGCCGATGGCGTCCAACGCCGCTCCCTCCGCCGTCTCCAGGAAGAGCTGATCCCAAGTGGCTACCAAGGCCGCGGCCAGCCGCTCAAGTTCTTGTGCCGCCGGAGAAAGGAACGCACGGATCGCCTCTTTTCCGCGGTCATAGTGGAGAAGGCCATCCTGGATGTTCCGCTCCGCCTCGTAGTAGTCGCGCAAGAGCCGCATGAAGCCGAACTTGCTCTTTTCCAGAGCTTCAGCGATCTCTTCAAGATGGAAGGTCGACAGAGCGCGCACGCGTCGCGCGAGATACTCGGAGAGGGTTTGGGAAAATTCCTCTTGCGTGCCGATCCTGAAGGTGAACGGGCGCATGACGGCGCGCCCAAAGGATTCGGATGGCTCGTCCAAAATCTCCAAGAAAGGCGGCCGGACCAGCCCACGGCCTCCGGCGTCAACCGTGCTTAAAACCTCATCTTCGCGGCGGATGAGCGTCCGCGCCTCGATTCCTTCCTCAGCGACGACCTCCTCGGAGAACCACTTGCCGCGGTGCCAGCTATGCTCATCTCTGGCTTCGGTAGCCTCCGCGAACTCCCGGCACGGAAGCTTCCCTAGGGCCTCG
>JANXBC010000135.1 GCA_025060555.1 Candidatus Bipolaricaulota bacterium | reverse complement strand
GCCACGGGGATGCCGACGAATTGGGCCCTGTTAGGCAAGGCCGTCCAGGCCTCCGGGGCGAGGGCCCAGGCGGCGGTGAAATAGGGCTGAGCCGGGGCCCCCCAACTTGTGGCAAGGACGAGCACAGCCATCACGCTCTTCATACACCCCCCTTTGCACCACCCAATATACACCCCTAGGGCCCCCGGGGTTCGAGCGTGACCCAAGTTACGGAAAGAGCTCCTTCCGCGGGCGAACCCCGTGGCTGCCCCTTCTTTCTCGCTGAGGATAAAAAGCCAGCTGGCGTAGGTGTGTTCCAAGGAGGCTGGGCGATGAAAAAACTGCTCATTTTAGTGGGCGGAGGCCTGCTTCTTTTGGGCAACTTAACTTTGGCACAATTCCGCGGCGAGTGGACGGCACTGGTTCGTGTTGTTCCCAACGTGGCTTTGGAAAGGTGCGTCCTCACCCTCCTATATGCCGTTGACGGCAATTGGACGGTCGGCAGCATTTCGAAGTTCGACGAGAGTGGGCTAATCGACCAAAGCTTTACGCTTTCGGGGCGTTTTGGGCCGCTGTCCTTTACCGGCGGCGTGGCCTTCAACCCCACCATAGCGGAGTCCGTGGTGGTCCATTACCCTGAGGTCTGCGAGGTTCCTCCCCATCCCTACCCCCTTACCCCGCCCGCTTATAAAGAGGCCTGGGCGGGGACGCAGTTCGCTTTTGCCGGCTTAGAATTGAGCATGAAATTCCACCACTGGGCCTATCCTTACCACTTTGCGGACGTGGACGGCGACAGTGAGCTTGATCATTACTGGCCGTGTTGCCCCCCGCAGACGGAGACTTACACGCTGTTCACCTTTTCCTTGCGCCTTCCTCCCTTCGGCCTGGAAGTCAACCTGGCGGATTGCTGCACGGGGATCCGCTTTCGCGATGCGCTCCTCACCCTTACCGATGTGGCCCTGTGTTGTGGCCTAGCGTACGACGCTGAACTTCACTTCACCAAGGCGGGGTTCGGCCACTTTGAAACCTCCTTGGAATTCCCTCTTTGTTGCGGGATCTCCGTCGAGGTGGCGACGCGGTTTACCGTGGATCACAAAAAGGTGCGGGTCACCCCGAAGTGGACAGGGATGGGCCAGGCCTGCTTCATCCTCTACGGCAACGTCGTTACGGGCGAGGGGCTGTTCGAGATCGCGGGTTTGGAGCTTTACGGCTATCGGCTCCGTTGCGACTTTTCGCCCTGTAGCTACGTGGAGCTTTTGACGGCGTTTGACGTAGCCAAGCTCGAGGATCTCCTGGACGAGAACGTTTTCGAAGGCAACGAGTTCGAGTATTGGAAAATCGTGCTATGCGGTCCCGGCTGTTGCGGCGGCACCTATACCTTGAGTCTGGCGGCGTTCTTCCAACCGTCTGGAAGCCTGTTCGGTGTGACCCGTGTTCACGGGGAGGTCTCACTTCCCCTCATGGCCAACTTCGATCTGCTTCTGTCGCTCAGCGTATCCTTTGACGGGGGCACACAACTCGCGGTGGGCTGGTCTTTCCGCTTTTGACCCGTAAAGACGCGGCGCCTCGGCGGGGGAGGGGGCTTTGTCCCCCCCTCGTTTTTAATTGGTATGCGCGGGGACTTGATTTGGCATCGCGTATGGTCTGCATGGCAAAGTGAACCGCGCACGTCTTGGGCCGCGAAAGTTCGAACCGCCACGCGTGAGCCTCTTCGTGCGTTTTAGGCTCCGATGCCTTCGCTAACACGGCTTGATCCATCGTCGCAAGGTGGAAACCCTCGTTGCGGCCGTTTTCCTTTGAGGGGCCGACTCCAATAGGGCTGGGGGCAGCGTTCCCAGCGGGGCGCTCCGCAGCCGGAAGGCCCTGCTGAGTTCAGCGGACCGAGCGGCGCACGAG
>JANXBC010000134.1 GCA_025060555.1 Candidatus Bipolaricaulota bacterium | reverse complement strand
GGAACGGGCTTCCCCAGGAGCTTCTCCAGCCGCTCGGCTACGGGCTTCAGGCGCAGCCCCTCCACCACCTTCCCCTCGGGCCGGCCCAGGTGGGAGCACACCGCCACCCGTGCTTCCCGCTCCAAAAGCCACCTTAGGGTGGGCAGGACCGCGCGAATGCGGGAATCGTCCGCGACCTTTCCGTCGGCCAGGGGCACGTTCAAATCCGCGCGAAACAAAACCTTCTTCCCCTGCGGGTCCATCTCCCTCACGGTGCGCAATTTCATGAGGATCACCAAACACACATTTTACGCGTTTCTCATGGGCTCGGCAACCGCGCGGAAGAGGGTTATCATCGTGTTTGTGAACTGGGGTATTCTCTTGCTGGTCCTAGGGGTGGGTCTTGCTGCCACTTTGTTCGCGGCTCTTTGGCCCTATCTCAACCCGGAATCCCCCATATGGGCTCAGCAAAGGCTTGCAGAGCTTGTGCGCACCTGGGAGAGGGTGCGGGATTTGGAGGCCCAGGTCACGCTTCTGCGGCCGGGCGAGCCTAGACTTCGCGTCCGCTTCCTCTACCTTGCGGGCGCAGCCATGCGCCTGGAGCTTCAGGAGCCTCCCGAGCTTGCCGGCGAAGTTTACACTTTGCGCCCCGTGGAAGGGGGTTGGCTTTTTGTACATTTCCGGCCCCGTCTCGACCTGGGGTTGGAGGCCCGCTTCTCCCTTGCCGAACTTGAGACACTTCTTTCCCCTCCCGTTTGGGGAAAAGGAGAGGTGCGTTGGCTCAACGAGGCCGCCTTTGTATTGCGCGGATGGAGCGGACCGTTCCAGGAGGCCGAGGTCTACCTTGAAGGTGAGCTCCGTCTCCCCAAGCGGGTGATCTTACGGGAACAAGGAGGCGCGTTCGTAGAGCTTCAAATTGCCTGGGTTGCGGTCAACCAGGGATTAGGGCTGCGGGAGCTGCTTATCCTTGATCCTCTTCCGAGCCGCTGGATTCGGATCCCTTCTCTCCCTGCATCCGGCGCCTGATTTCTGTGAGGGAGAACTCCTGCTCCACAAACTTCTCGAACTGTTCTTCTTCGGCGAAGGGCGACTCGATGGCCGCCTGTTCGAAGACCTCTTCAGCTATGAAGATGGGGGACTGCGTACGCAATGCCAAGGCGATAGCATCCGACGGCCGGGAATCGAGCTCTTTAAGCCCGCCTTGGGCGTCGCGCACCACGAGCTTGGCGTAGAACACCCCGTCCTTGATCTGGGTAATGACCACCTGCTCCAAGGAGGCTCCCAACGCGGCGAGAATCTCTTTCATGAGGTCGTGAGGCAGGGGGCGGGGGAAACGCTGGCCTTGGAGCTCCAAAGCAATCGACATGGCCTCCGGCTCGGCAATCCAAATGGGCATCGCTTTGGTGGAGTTCCGGTCCTTGAGGAGGAGCACAGGACTGCGGGTAGCCGGATCCACTAACAACGCCCGTACTTCGGCCTCGCGCATGCCCCCTCCTTTACCAAGACATTATACGCCTCGTGGACATCGGTGAACATGGCTTGCATCACCTTGGGGCTATAATGCCTCGTCATGTGCGGGATTGTGGGCTACGTCGGCCCTCAAAAAGCTGAAGAAATCTTGCTTTCCAGCTTGAGCCGCTTGGAGTACCGGGGCTATGACTCCGCGGGGATAGCCATCCTCACCCCAACCGGACTCCGCTTGATCCGCCAGGTGGGCAAGATTGCGAACCTGATACAAGCGGTGCAGGAGGCCAAAGTCACCGGAAATTTGGGGATCGGCCACACCCGCTGGGCCACCCACGGCCTTCCCACCGAGGAGAACGCCCATCCCCACACGGACTGCACGGGGAGGATCGCCCTGGTCCACAACGGGATCATCGAGAACCACCGGGAGCTGCGCGCGGAGCTGGTCGCGCGCGGGCAC
>JANXBC010000133.1 GCA_025060555.1 Candidatus Bipolaricaulota bacterium | reverse complement strand
CTGTGCAGGATGGTCTCTTTGTGGTCACGGTGCCCGCTGCGCAAACCAAGAACCTCCCGGTGGGGTCCATCCGCATCGAAATAGCTGTGGCCTCTAAAATCGTAGCCATCCCGTCCTTCGCAAGCGCTACGTTCACGGCCATACCCTAAAGCTTTGTCGTGATGTAAAGGAGCGGGGCGCTGGGCGATGGTGCCAGCGCCCCGTTTTGTTATACTCATGTGGAGGCTAACCGTGTTTGAGAACATCAAGCGCATCAGCTCTTACTTCGGTGTGCGTAGCCTCTTCCTCATCTGTACTGTGGTTGTAGCCGTATACCTTGTGATCCTCATCGCCAACATGGGTGGCCACATGGACAAGATCCGCGAGGCACAAATCCGTGAACAGGTGGGCCTCGCTTTTCAAAACCCGGAATTACAACAGTTACCGGAAGGTGAGCGCCGTAAAATCTATGAGCAAATGGTGGAAGTCCGTCGGCGGGAGGAAGGTCTGGATAAGCCGTTTTTCCAACGCAGCCTCATTTATCTTGTCAACGGAATCACCCTGAATCTTGGGCGTTCCCAGCGCATAACCAGTGATACTGGCTCAAACCAGGTGCGCTTGATCCTCGTCGAACGTCTCCCGCACACGCTGCTTCTTTGGGGAACTGCACAACTTTTGCTTTTCTTCATCTCGATATTTTTGGCCTTGTACCTTTCGCGACATTATGGATCAGCCCTGGACCGCATAGTGGTGGCCCTAGCCCCTACCTCCGCCCCGCCCGCCTGGTTCTACGGAATCATTTTGATCCTCATCTTCTCCTCCCTCCTCCGCCTTCTCCCCTATGGAGGGTTTGTGGACGCTCCCCCACCGCCAACCACCTTGGCCTACGCCCTAAGTGTCCTAAAACACATGATCCTGCCGGTTCTCTCCGTGTTAGTGGGCGGGATTTTCGTGAGCATCTACAACTGGCGTACGTTCTTCCTCATCTATTCCAGCGAGGATTATGTGGAGATGGCTAGGGCCAAGGGATTGCCCCCGCGGATGATCGAGCGAAGGTATGTATTACGCCCCACGATCCCCCCGATCCTCACCGCCTTCACCCTGATGCTCATCAGCGTCTGGATGGGCGGGATTGTCACGGAAACGGTGTTCGCCTGGCCAGGATTGGGCAGACTTTTGTATCAAGCTGTTGAGAACGCGGATACACCTGTGATGGTGGGCTCAAGCGTGGTTTATGGGTATCTTTTGGCGATGAGCGTTCTTTTCTTGGATTTGGCTTACGCTGTATTTGATCCGCGGGTTCGCCTGGGCGCAGCGGGAGGCCGACGATTATGACTTTGTGGATGCGGCTCAGAGAATTGCGTCGCTATCCTTCAGCCGTCGTGGGCTTTGTTGTCATTTCTGCGTTTGTTTTTCTTTCCATATATGCAGTTGTGCGCATCCCCTACTCTGAGGCGATAAAACTTTGGCGCGCCGGAGAGATGATTTGGTTGGAAAACCCGCGGAACGCCGCCCCCAAGTGGATCAATTGGTTCGGCGCCAATCAGCCGGAGACCATCGTTCTTTCTGGAGCGAAGGTCAAGAAGGAAACAGAGTCGTTAGGAACAGGGATCAAACGCGAAACCTATTACTTCACTTTCGATTTTCTATACGGAGCTTTCCCGTCGGAATTGGCCATGTTCTTCTCGACTTCGTTTACCAAGACCCCACCCCAGGTAAACTTGACTTGGTACACACCCGATGGCCGGGAGATACAGATTGGTAGCCGCACAGTAAAAGGGAGCGACCGCTACATCATCTCTGGGGATTCGGCGTTGGTGCGCAAACTCGGCGGCCGATCCCCAGAAGAGGGGCTTTTCGCCAATCCCCAAGCGCCGGAAAGGCCGCTCAAGGGCAGGTATACCTTGGTGCTGGATGCTTACCTTTTCGA
>JANXBC010000132.1 GCA_025060555.1 Candidatus Bipolaricaulota bacterium | reverse complement strand
TTTGCCGCTTCTCCATGAAGTCTTAGGAGAGAAGGTCTTACGCATGGCTTTCAGCTTAAATCTTGTGGGGCTGCGCACGATTATCAGCCCATCTCAACCACTAAGCGAAAGCGAGCCTAGCGCAGGCCAAACTCGTCCAGGCGCTTGAGCAGGGTGGCGCGGGCAACGCCCAGAGACCTGGCCATCATGCGGTGGGACACCCTTTTTCTTTATGTCGCAAGGATGCGGGGGCCAAGCACTTTGCGCGGGTGACGACAGATTTTCCCCTGTTTTTTCCGCGAGCCCCCTGCTTTCGTGCGCTCCAAAAGGAGGGTGCGTTCGTACTCGCGATGACGGCAAAGAGGTTAAACAGGGGTTTTCTCCTCCTGGGTGCTGGTGTCGATGGCGTTTCGCACGAAGATCAGGGCTTTGCCGGCCCTTTGGAATTCGTCGGCGATGAATCCGCCTGGTTTTGCCATTCAAGATCTTTTCCTTGACCTTTTCGAACACGAGGCGGCTTTTCACGGCGAGGCGAACCCCCTCCTCAATCCCCAGGAGCTCGTGGCC
Source organism: Candidatus Bipolaricaulota bacterium (assembly GCA_025060555.1). Classification (GTDB taxonomy): domain Bacteria; phylum Bipolaricaulota; class Bipolaricaulia; order Bipolaricaulales; family Bipolaricaulaceae; genus DTER01. Next base: position 1,379 of record JANXBC010000132.1, on the reverse strand, counting down.
ATGGAGAGCGCGGTATCCCTCGATGGTGTGCTTCTCAACCTCAAGGCCATGTCCTAGGGCTTGCGAAACGGAAAAGATGCAGACGTAGCCGATTAGCCTCATGCTCGGGGGCTTGCTGGACCGCAAGTCTTGGCGGCAAGCTTCGACTTCCTCGTTTTTCTCATGATGCGGGAGCTAGCGGCGCTCGTCCAGGGTAACCTTTTCTGCCGCGGGCAGCGAAGGCGGTGATTTTTTAGACTATAGTCTGTAATTTACTGGCTCTTTAGGTCAACGGGAAAACGGAGAAGATGGGAATGAGATGAGAATGTTTTCTTTTTGCGGGATCTGGCTAGGCCGGGCTAACATTTTAGATGGCCTTGAAAACCTCTACTTTTTGGACCAACGCGGGGAGAAGCTATTGAGACCACCCGACTGAGGTACTATGGAATGGCTGCGCTCAGATTGGCACCGCTATACCCTCGCCTAATACCAAAGCTCGATAGGCGCGTTGCGTTTTCCCTAGGTAATCTCCACCTCTGTCCAGAGCCAAACCCCTTCCAAGTGCTGTGACCACAGCGCCTACCCCCAATCTTTCCATGACCTCCCCAACCTCCCTGAGCAATGCCGGAGCTGAGCCGGGCTCGGTGCTGCGTCCATCCGTGATCAGATGCACGTATACAGGCGCAAAGTTTTCCGCTTTCGCGAGCTTGAGGAGTTCGTAAACATAGTCTATAGAGCCGTGCGAGCTTTGTTTAGAAAGAAGGCCAAGAAGGTGGAATGCCCCTTTATTTTTGCGCGCAAATTTCAAAGCCTCGTGGAAGAGCGGATTTTTCGTGAATTCTCCTTGGTCGATAGCCTGTTTAATTCTAACCTCGTCCTGTAGGACCACGCGGCCAGCCCCTATGTTCAGATGCCCGGCTTCAGAATTCCCTTTCGTGCCAGGAGGTAACCCCACCCCCTCTCCTGCCGCCGCCAATTTGGCCATGGGACCAGCGCAGATGCTTCTCCAAGTCGGCGCCTTCGCCAGCTCGATGGGGTTGATCCGCCCAGGCTGCCCCAGTCCCCATCCATCTAGGATGATTAGCATTATTTTTTCAGCCCTTTGAGATAAGCGTTGTTGCAACAAGGGGTGCCCGGTCATTTCTGAGGGCAAAGATATATTGAAGAGCTGGAGAACAGTGGGGGCAACATCAGCGAGCTGGCCGGCGGAAGACAAGGGTGGGCGTTCACTGTGCGGGCCAATCACGGTGAATGGCACAGGGTTAAGCGTATGGCTGACGTTAGGGGGACCACCTGCCGGGCCGTGGTCTTCCAAAAGCCCATGGTCTGCGGTTACCATCGCCCAATAGCCTTTTCTTGCGGCGAGTGCTAGCAGCTCTTCCAGGGTTTTATCGACGGCC
>JANXBC010000131.1 GCA_025060555.1 Candidatus Bipolaricaulota bacterium | reverse complement strand
CTCCTGCCTACCTTGGCTCGTGATCGGGCTCCTTATGGGAGCCTTGTTAATGTGGTTGGTGCTTCGCTAGAAAGGGAGGTGGTTTTCGTGAAGCGTCTTTCTTTGGTTTTTGTGGGGATCCTAAGCTTTTGGGGTCTGGCTCGGATGCCGCTTGTCCAAAACGTGGTGTTGGAGTGCATCCGCCCCACGTACGTGATTGCCGGAGATTTCAACGCCGACGGCTGGGAGGACATCGCCCTGGCCTGCCACTCCTGCAACACCATCCCCGTCCTCCTGAACCCGGGAAGCAAGGTCTGCCCTGCGCCTTGTCCGGTGAGCTGGCCTGCGCCCAAGGTCTTCACCCTGGCGGACGCTCCCGTGGCCCTGGCCTGGGGCTTGGTGTTCGACCGCGCTAAGGACGCTTACGAAATCCGCATCTTCACGGCCACCCAGTACACCCCAGCCTGGACTTCCTTCAAGGTCGCGGATCCTGTTTCCCTCAAGCTCGTGTCCCTTCCGGCTGTCACTGCCACCCACATCGCTCTCGCGGACTTCAACGGCGATGGGATCTTGGACCTTGCTGTCCTGGACTCTCTGGGGCTTAAAATCCTCTTCCCAACCGCCAAGATCGACTCGATCGACCTGTCACCCTATGCCCAGATTTGTAACGTGGCCTTCCTCACGAGCGGCGATTTCGACCGCGACGGCGATGTGGACATTGTGGTGGCTTCCAACAACAGCCTCCTCTTTTTCGAAAACGAATGTCTGGGGAAGTTCAAGCACAAGACGAGCCTGGTCCTTGGGCATATGCTGCGGGCCATTGCCGTGGCTGACTTCGATGATGACGGGAAGGAGGACCTGGCCACGGTGGACCCGGCCTTCTCCGCGTTGACTTACGTCCACAATGACGGGTGCTGGAAGTTCTCCATTGCCCAGCGCATCAAGCTCGACGGCGAACCCGTGGCCATCGTGGCCGGCGACTTCAACCGCGACACCCGAATGGACCTCGCAGTTGCAGAATACGGGGCGGACCGGGTGACCATCTTAGCCAACTTGGGCGGGAAGTTCGGGGTGGACCGTCAGATCAAAGTGGGCAAGAACCCCATTTCCCTTGCCGTGGGGGACTTCGACCGTAACGGCATCCTAGACCTCGCTGTGGCCTTGTTCGGCGGCGGGCCCGCCGGCACTGGCCCCGCCCTCCAGGTGATCTACAACCCCATGTGCACCACGGATGACTGCACAAAGAAGGCGCCCTGCTGCGAGCCTGGTGCACCAGTGCCGCCTTGTCCGTAGGACCTAGGGGAGGGCAAGGGCTCTCTCCTCATCCCGTCCCGCCAAAAACCCCTTGCCCTCCCCTACCGTCCGCAAGGAGGAGGATATGCGCAAAAAGAGCGTACGCACAACCATCACCCTCCCGAGGGAACACCAGGTGCTTCTGCGGACTTTAGCGGCTAAGCGCGGGCAGAGGGGCTATTCCCAGATCGTGGCCGAAGCTCTGGAGTTCTATTTTCAAGAAAAGGTCACCCAGGAGGTGCAAGAGGTCCTTAAACCACGAACCAAAAACTAGGGGGCTTGTATGCGGAGCGAGAAGTTTTTGCTGCTCGTGGTAGTGCTGGCTTTGGGGCAGAGCGTAGGAGCTCAGGAAGCGTGTTGTCCAGGCGTTGGGGCCATGGCCATTGGGTTCGGCCTTCATGGCAACACCCCTCTTCTTATCGGACGGTTCTGGCTCAGTTCCCGTTCAGCCTTCGAGGTCGGGCTTGCTGAGCCTTTCCAGTTCACTTGGTTCTCCGTCGCTAGCCTCCAGGTCCTTCGCCCTTTCTGCACGTTCCGGCCGTATGTGGCTGCGGGCGCGAATTTACCCATGCGCTACGAGCACTGGTGGATAACGGGCTGGGCCGGGGTGGGCGTAGAATGGTGTCCCCCAGGTTTGGAAAACCTTGCCTTCGGTTTTACTGGAGGGATGGCCTTCACTT
>JANXBC010000130.1 GCA_025060555.1 Candidatus Bipolaricaulota bacterium | reverse complement strand
CGGATCACGTGTTTTCCCCGAGGCTGGAAGCGGAACTGGGCATAAAAGGTAGCCACCCCGTAGATCTGGGCTGCCGGGGTTTTGGTGTACCTGGCAATGGCCCAAACCCCTTCCTCCGAGATATATCCCTCCCGCTCTTGCAGAAGCTGGAGGAGCGGGATGACGCCGGATTGATCTTTGGGGAATCCCGCGAAGAGGTGAGAAATGTTCTTTCTTCGAAACGAAATCCTTTCGGTGCGCATGGGGTCTCCTTGCGCCAAAAAATGACCCTGATCACTCAGATCAGGGCCTGACATTTGACCGCTTTCTTGCATATGCGCTTCGGTTGAAACACAATAGTGTCACCGATCCTGAAAGAGAGCGCAACAGGGGATGAATGTCCCACTTTTCCCCCCTTCACAGCCTTTCCCCGCCAGTGTATATTAAAGGTTGCGACGCACCGCCATGGCTTAACCCCTTCTTCTTTTTGTTGCCTTGCGGGAGCTAAGCAGGAGGTCTTATGGAGAGCGTCCGTTTTGATAATGAGGTGAACCACGAGGAGCACGACCTCGTGGATGAAGAGCTATTGTGGTTAGATGACGAGGACGAAGGGAAGAGGTCCCCGGAAAACCCCATCCGGACGTATTTTGACGAGATCGCCCGCGTCCCCCTCCTCACCAAGGAGGAGGAAGTGGAGCTTGCGAAGCGCATCGAGGCCGGGGACGAGGAGGCCAAGAAGAAGCTGGCCGAGGCCAACCTCCGGCTCGTCGTGTCCATCGCCAAGAAGTACCGCGGCTGCGGCCTCCCCTTCCTCGACCTCATCCAGGAGGGGAACCTCGGCCTCATGAAGGCCGTGGAGAAGTTCGACTGGCGGAAAGGCTACAAGTTCTCCACCTACGCCACCTGGTGGATCCGCCAGGCCATCCTCCGCGCCATCACCAACCGCTCCCGCACCATCCGCGTCCCCACCCACATCAATGAGCTCATCCGCAAGATCCACGAGGCCGAGCGTGAGCACATAAAAGAGCACGGCGCTGGCCCTACCTTAGAGGAGCTCGCCGAGGAACTCGATACCACCGTGGACAACATCGTCAAGGCCAAACGCACCGCCCAGTACACGGCCTCCCTGGATACGCCCATCGGCTACGATGAGGAGGGCGCAGTCCTCGGCGATTTCATCGAGGACGAGGATGCTATTTCCCCCACCCACGAGACCTTCCGCGAGCTCCTCATCCAGGAGATCAGGAAGGCATTGAAGGAACGGCTGACCCCGAGGGAGCGGCGGGTCCTCGAGCTACGCTATGGCCTGGATGGTAACCCGCCCAAAACTCTGGATGAGGTGGGGGAAATCTTTGGCATTTCCCGCGAGCGGGTGCGCCAAATCCAAAAGGAAGCTCTGGAGAAGCTGCGCGGCTCCGAGGTCCTCCAGAAGCTCGAGAAGTTCCGGCAGATCCTGGGGGAGGACTAAAGGCCGGGACACTCTGGATTAGAACAACGTAGACCACGCCGGGGGTCCTCATAGAGGACCCCTTTTTCTTCACAGTTGGGACAAGGTCCCACGGGGCGGCCTGCCACCCGAAACTTGCACTCCGGATACCGCGAACACGCGTAGAAAACCCCAGCCCTCCCGAAGCGCTCAACAAGTTCGCCCACCCCACAGGCAGGGCATCCCACGCCCGTGGAGATGGGGGCAGTGGTCCCGCATTTTGGACATCGCAGGTACCGGCCATAGCGACCATGCCGTACCTCCATGGGCACCCGACATGTTGAACAGAGGCGCTCCGGCGCAGCATCCGCCTCCCTCAATCCCTCCGCTAGCTCCACCCGACTATCCCGATAGCGGAAAGAAAAATCCCGCGGCAAATCCCGCGTGCTTTTGCACTCCGGATAGCGCGAGCAGGCCAGATAAAGCTCACCCCCCCAGACCCGCACCTCCATGGGAGCCCCACACTTCTCACACGGAACATCCGTGAGCACTTGAAACGGCTTTCTCCGCTGGGAAAGAAGCTTCTCCACCGTTTCGAGTTTCGGGGAAAACCAGGAATAAAACGAACGCAATAGCTCCTCCCGGGTGAGCTCGCCTTCCTGGATGCGATCCAAATCGGCTTCCATTTG
>JANXBC010000012.1 GCA_025060555.1 Candidatus Bipolaricaulota bacterium | reverse complement strand
GGAGGAGCCCATCCTCTCCCCCTACTTTCGGGAGGCCCAGGTGGCGGTGATCCTCCATCCCCGTGCTTTTCCTGAGGCCATCGTTTTAGTGGAGAAAGGCGGCCTTGTGGTATTGGACTCCGCGCTTAGGGGGGAACTGGTGCCCACAGGTCTTAGGTTGGAGGTTCGGCCCTTCGTAGAAAAAACGTCTGGAGGCCGGCCGGGCGATCCCGGACGTCTTGCCCCCGTGGCGGCCCTGGGGTTCCTGGCCAAGCTCGGGCTTTTTCCGTTTGATCCGCTGGTGCGCGCCGCAGGCCACGGCCGCGCCGCGCAAGAAAACCTCGCTGCCCTCCGTCTTGGGTTCGGATTGTAAGAAGAGGGCGTTTTTCGCCGTTTAAACTTCTATTGGCCACCATGCTTTCCTTAACCAGTAGTTATTCGGCGGGTTTCCTTTAAGCTTAGCGCTGCAGGTAGCGGTTACGTGGGCCGAAGAGGGCTATAAGGTCATCGACCGTGAATTTCTTGGTGCTGAAATAAACCTGCAGTAAGAAGTCCGACTCCGAATTAAAAAGTTCTGGTGCCACCTTCACCGTATACGTTCCCGGTGTCACGGCATAGGCGCTTGTGTATACATCGGCCACGTTTCCAGGACGGAAGGTTATGCGTTTTCCCGTGGAATCATAGAGAATTGCTGTCACCCAAGGTCCTCGCTCGATGACAAGTGAAAGGGCCACATAACCCGGTTGGGTGATGTTTACCGTGTAGGTGATGCTGTGGCAGCGGCCCAAACTTAGGTCGGAGGAACTATTGCAGGTGGAAAGGCGGCGGATTCTATCCCGCGTTTCAAAGATAACCACGATGTTTGCAGCCGTTGCAGTCCCTTGGGAGCTTGGGACACCATCCACTACCCAGGCTTGGAGCATGGCTTCGGCGATGGGTTTGTAGGTCGCGAAAAGCTCAGAAGGAGCGGTGTAAGCCCAGGAGTGCAAGATTTTTCCATCGCTGGAGGCCCGAGCAACCCTCCACTGTCGGAAGAGCTCGCCCTGATATACGAACTCGGCGACGTAACCGTCTCCTTCAGGGTAGGCCGTGCTATCGACGCAGGCCCAAGCCGAGCGGGTCACTGTATCGCACTTGTAGGCTTGTATCAGCTCGACCACATTGGCGTATCTTCCGCCCAAGGCGGAGGAAGCAAAGCTCGCCACCGTCACAGTGGTGTAGAACGTTGGCGTCCCCTCTGGTCCGGAAAAGATATAAGTGTAGTCGTTGTCTTGACTCACGCCCCAGTCTGTGGGATAGCGAATACAGTATCCCAGCGTGTCTAGGCACAAAATCTTGTTCAAATCAACGGCAGCCTGGCCAAACACCACAAAAAACAGCGTTCCGATCAATATCCAACTTTTTGTTGACAAGACCCCCCCTTTAGAACTTCTCCACATGCTACACCTTTTTGTTCTTCTGGGCCATGTGTCTTGCTTTGCCTTTTGTCCGTGGATTTTTAACGGCTTTAGGGGAAAACATGGGTTGTGGACCTCAGGGGAGAAACACAACCTTTGGTCGAGCTCCTCCGGGGCTAGATAAGCAATCCCCGGCCCTCCAACTCTTGGTCAACGCTGGTTTTCTTTTTTGCATATGGCTAGTATCGATTGGGCCGGTTAAAAGTTAAGCCATTTTAGGATTTTGGAGATAAGCGGCGAACACGTAGAAAGCGGCCTTCTTGAGCTACCACCTGGATTTGTTCACCCCGAGAAATCGGAGGGTCCTCAGCTTTGGCCCACCAATATTCGCCGTGGACCAACACCCACCCTTCGGGATTGAGGTCGTCCTTGGCTTCGCCTGTTAGCCCTGCCAAGGTTGTGAGGGGATGCGGTTTATGACGCTGGGCAGTGAGGCCCTTGGCGAGGATGAAAAGAAGGATGGCTGTGAGGGTCCCCAATGTGGCAGCCACCGTGCTCCAGGAGAGGCGTACGGCTGGGGACTCCACTTCAAAGAGGGAGAACGAACCTAAAATCAAACTGGCCAAGCCTCCCATGGTCAAAAGCCCGTGGGAGGCCACAAAGACATCCAAGATGATGAGGGCAAAGCCCAAGAGGACCAAGCCCACGCCCACAAAGCTTATGGGAAGAATGTGCAAGCCGAAGATGGCAAGGAGGAGGGAAATGCTTCCCAATACAAACCCTAAACCAATGCCTGGGGTGAGGAATTCGTAGATGAGGCCATAGATTCCAATCATGAGCAAAATGTAAACCAGGTTGGGGTCAGCCAAATATGCGAAGAATTGCTCCTTAAAAGTCATGTGAACTTCCCGCAACGTGACGTGTGCGAGGTCGAGAGTTCCGTCGTCGTGCAACTTGAAGCCATCCAGTTTGGCGAGCAATTCTGGGACGGAGTCAGCGATGAGGTCGATCACCCGGAGCTCCAGGGCCTCGGTGGCCGTAATGGTGGCGGATTCTCGTACTGCACGTTCCGCCCAGTCGGCATTGCGGCCGCGCGCCTCGGCGATGGCCCTAATGCGTGAGGCCGCATCATTTACGATCTTTTGGACAGTGGGATCTTTTTCATCAACGGTTTCGCCCAAGGCCACAGGGTGTGCGGCTCCAGTAGAAGTGCCATGGGCCATGGCTGCCACATGACCAGCGAGGAGGATAAAAGTTCCGGCCGAGGCGGCGCGTGCCCCGGCTGGCCCAACCCATACGACCACTGGTATCCCGGAGTTCATGATGGCCTCAACGATCTCCTTCATGGCCGTGTCCAAACCACCAGGGGTATCCAGCTCAATGATCACCGCTTTGGCCCCGCGCCGCTTGGCCTCGGTTAGGCCACGCAGAACGTAGGCGCTCGTGGCCGGGTTTACTGTACCATCAAGGGTGAGTTTTAGGACCTCTTCGGCAAAAATCCCCAGGCTTAAGCCAAAAAGCAGGCTCAAGAGGCCTATTTTTCTAAACATCCCCTGAAATTTTAACCTTGAGGCGAGGACCTGGCTGAACCTTTAAAGAAAGCGAGGCTATTCTTTTCCGCGGAAGAAGGTCATGACCAGCTCGCAGAGAATGCGTACAAACACTGGTCCCAAGAATATGGACACGAGACCAAGGAAGATAAGGCGTCCTTTCTGTGGGCCAGGGGTAAGTGCCCCTTCTACCACCGTGATGATCCCCATGATCACGGCGATGGCCGCCCCAATCCAAAAAACAAACGGCATCACCTGGGGGGTGATGAGCACCCGAAACCTGTGAAAATCCCGCCACCATTGCTCCATGGTCTCCTCCCTCAGCATAGTTTTCTTAACCTACCCCCAAGTGGTCTTCCGCGTCAAGCCAGTAACTCGGTAAACTCCAAGAGTGATGCTTGCTAGGCTTACAGCGTGTGTATTAGGAGCAGCACTTTGGGGCCTCTGGGTCCTCCTTTGGCGGAGCCCAAGTTGGCCAGTTATTTTGGTTGGTGTGATTTTCCCTGCTAGTTTGTATTTTGCTTTGTCTCGTGGGCTGGTTTTGCTACGCGTCCCGAAGAGTTTCTTTCGTCTAGATCTTTGGTGTCTGTTTGGTGGGCTTGTGCTGTGGCGGATATTCCTCTCCGTGTGCCGAGTAGGGTGGTCTATTATTACCGGCTGCATCTCCCCGGGGATCGTGGTTGTTCCCCTCCGACTCCGCACAGAAGCTGCTCAACTGTTGCTTTTTTGGGCAGTAACCGTTACGCCCGGGACCATCGCCCTGGTCGCCGAGGGTGATGTTCTTTACGTACATTGTCTTTGCGTTTCCCCTGCTACGGATTTGCCCGGCCTAGCACGCCTCCAGGGACTTTTAGAAAAGCTTTTGGAATGAGATTAATCACGGAGATTTTCCTCATCCTTAGCGCTGTTTTTCCGCTGGTAGTGCTTTGGCGGGGGCCAACGCTTTGGGACCGGCTGTGTGGAGCTTCGTCCTTAAACGTACGGATAGCACTGGTTTTGGCTGCTCACGCAGCTTTCTCTGGCCATGAGCTCCTTTTGGATGTAGCCCTTGCATACGCAATCCTTGGGTTTTTAGGCACAGTGTTGGTTGCGCGCTTTGGGGAAAGGAGTGAGATGTGAATATCCTTGGTGGATTCCTCCTTGGCCTGGGCCTTGCCCTCCTTTGGCTTGGTGGGCTGGGAATGGCGCGGTTTCGCTCACCCTATGTGCGACTCCAAGTGGCCGGGGTAGCCGATATAGGGGGTGCTTGGTCATTCCTTGTTGGTCTTATATTCTACACAGGTTGGGCTGCTACCGGTGGGCTCACCGTGGTCCTGATGCTCTTCCTCCTTTTCACCAGCCCACTGGCCACGCATGCTATCGCCAAAAGCGCGTTCACCCGAGGAATGCGCCACTGACATGGTAGCTATCCTTTTGGCGGTCCTCGCCCTCTTCCTCGTTTTATTCTCTCTCACGCAAAAGCGTCTACTTTGGGGAGTGATTGGGGTGGGAGTACATTCGTTAGTCCTGGCGGGTCTGTACTTAGTCCTTGCGGCCCCGGATGTGGCGCTCACCGAGGCTGCTGTGGGGTTCGGTCTCGTCACTTTCGTCTACCTTCTTGCCTTGCGCCGTACTGGCAAGCTTGTGGTGGCGGCTGTCCCCCTTTACCCCCTCCTCTACCCCGCGGGCGAAGGCATTGCCGGCCTGGAATGGGAAATCCTTGAGCGCTTTGCGCGCTGGTGCCACCGGGATTTGGAGCTTATTTGGGTGCCGAGGGCTGAGATTCCGCGTCTTGTGCAAAGCGGGGAGGTTCACCTCGCCGCAGGGGGTTTTCTATCCCGCGGGGAGAACGGCCTGGTCTTCACAAGACCCCTTGTGCTCACGCGGCTTGTGCGGGTTCGGGTGGCTGAGGGTCCTGTGGGCGCCGTCTTGGGCGAGCCCGCTGCCCATCTTGTAGGCCCAAAAGGAAAACTTTTTCCGGAGGCGGCGGACTTGGCACGGGCCCTGGCGCGCGGTGAGTTGGGCGAGGCGGTGACAGATCTTCTGCGTCTGCGAGAATGGACCATGCAAAACCTCTTTCCCGAAGCGGAAACGACAGTACTTCCTGAAGAATATGGTTTTGCGTTTGCCCTGAACCCCGCGGACGAGGAGCTCCGCCAAAGCCTCGAGGGATTTTTGGCGGAGCTGGAGCGGCAAGGTGAACTTCGTGAGCTTGTGCGCAAGTATTTGAGATGAGGCCTATTTTGGCTTTGGGGCTTTTATCGTTAGCCGCTCTTTTGGCGGCAGGGATCGCGGGCCTTTGGCCCCGCGAGAATCCCGTGGACCCCGATCCCATAGCCCAAGGGTGGGGAGTGGCCAACGCTGTCGCCTGCGTAGTCCTGGGCATGCGGCTTTGGGACACCCTATTTGAGGTGTTGGTCTACGTGGTGGCCATGGTGGGCGTGCGCTTTTTCCTTGGCACTCTCTGCTGGCGCGGGGAACTGCGGCCGGTGGCGCAGAGCCCGCTTCTTCGCCGCGCCGCGGACCTCTTGCTGGGGCCAATTCTGGTCTTTGCCCTCTACGTGGCCGCAAGCGGCCACCTTGGCCCCGGCGGTGGATTTCCCGCCGGCGTCATCTTCGGCTCCGCCCTCTTGCTCCTTGCTCTCGCCAAGGGCATGGAGCGCCTTAGCGCTGAGCTCTACGAGCCACGCTTGGAAAGTCTAGAATACGTGGCCGCTGTGCTCCTCCTTTCTTTGGGAGCGATAGTCCTGATCCTTGAGGTACGCACGTCCGCTGCGTTCATCGCCGCCAACCTCCTCATCGCTCTCGAGGTAGCCATCGGTGCTTGGGCTGTACTGCATCGGTTCGCGTCCGCCCGCGGGGAGGTGTGAGATGGAAAGCCTAAGCGGCCTCGGTTTATCCGTAGCTTTGGCCCTGTTGGGAATCTGGACGATGGTCGTTCGGCGTAACCTTGTCTGGAAACTATTGGGCCTCAACGTGGCCTCCGGCGGAGGCATTCTTTTCCTTGTCGCTCTTTCCCATCGGCCGGGAGTGCGGCCCCCCATCGTAGGGCTTGGACCTGGACCTGCAGCCGATGCCTTGCCCCAAGCCCTCGTGCTCACCGCTGTTGTCATTCACTTCGCTACATTGGCCTTGGCCTTGGCTTTGGTGATCCTGCTCACTGAGTACCGCCACACGCAGGACGCCCGAAAACTGGAAGAGGGTAGCGTATGATTGCAGCCCTGGCCGGCGTTCTCGCCTATTTTGCTTTGGCTCTGTTGGGCATCGTCTCGGCCCGGGGGCGGGAGACCGCGGTTTTGGCCGTCTTCGCTGGTCTAGCAAGCCTAGCTCTGTGGTTACCAGGGTTTCCCGAGGGGTTCGTGGGCGGGCTCCCTTGGGGGATCGCCGTGGCCGGCGATCTTTGGGCCCTTGCTTTTTGGAGCCTCGCCCTCTTCCTCCACGCTGCTGTCATCCTTCACGCCTGGTCCAAGGACTCCTTGCGCCATGCTCTCATCACTCTGCTTGTGGCTACGTGCCTTGCTGGCAGCATTTCTCGTGATCTCTTCAACCTATATGTAGTGCTCGAGCTTTCTTCCCTTCTTTCCGTGATCCTCATCGCCAAGGAGGGGCGGAGCGCCGCGCTTTGGGCAGCCCTACGCTACATCCTCCTTGCCGGGTTGGGGATGATCTTTTACCTTTTCGGATTGGGTTTGGTTTACGGTCGTACTGGAGCCCTTGCGATAACAGCGCTTTCGCAAACCGAAGTGTGGGATAAGCCCTTGCGCATCGGCGCTGGCCTCCTCTTGGCCGGGGCAACCGTGAAAACCGGGGTCTTCCTTTTTGGCCTTTGGCTTCCCCAGGCTCATGGACATGCGCCAACCGAGGTCTCTGTGCTCCTTTCTGGCCTCGTGGTGAAGCTGGGAGTTCTCGCTTTGGCCCGCTTGGCTGAGGCTTTTCCCTTGGAACCGGTCCTCCTTGCCCTAGGGCTTCTCACCGGATTCGGTGGGGTTCTCTACGCCCTGGGCGAGAAGGATCTAAAAATAATGCTTGGTCACCACACCGTTTCACAAATCGGGTACATGCTTCTTGGGTTAGGTCTCAGTGCGGAGCTGGGAGCTCTTCTCTATCTTGTGGCGCACGGCCTGTTCAAGGGTCTTCTCTTCCTGTGCGCGGGTGAGGCCGTGGAAGCGGGGGCAACGCGGTCCATCCCGGAGCTTGTGGGGAAAGTCCCTTGGCCAGCAGCTCTTGGTCTGGCCGTGGGTTCCTGGGCCATCGTGGGCCTGCCACCTCTGGCAGGCTTTGTTGCCAAAAACTACCTTAGCTTGGCCCAGCCCATTTGGGCCAAAGCTTTTCTTTTCCTTCTCAGCGTAGGTACAGCCGCCTCCTTCGCTAAACTTCTCACGCTTTTTCGGGGGCAGGGGGGCGGAAAGTTCGGTGGCATAATGCTTTTGGCGATGGGGGTTATTGCCCTTGGCCTTTGGGGTATTTTGCATAACCCTGCAGTTCTTGCCTTGCAAGCGTGGGTGGAGGCGGTGCTCGCCGTTGGGTTGGGGTTCCTTACGTACCTCCTTGTGCGGGAAAAACGTTTGCCATTGCCACAGTTTTTTCTTGAGCACGCGCTTCTTTCTGTTCTCCTCGCTACAGTGGCGTTGAGCACAATCCTCCTCATCGCCTAGTGAGCTCGCGCCGGCTTAGCCTCACGGACTCAGGCGAAACGAAAAAGGCCTTCGCGTAAGGCGAGGACCGACCCTGCTCTCAGGCTTGGCAGACCTTGCTCCCTTTTAATATCGTCAAGAAAGCGTGGTTTTTGGAAGTGGCCGGTGTTTCAATACCTGACATCAATGGGGCACGGAAGTGTTGTTCATTTTCCCCGGGGTTCGCGCAATGATCCCGTACTCACTAATTTGGCCAAGCGGCTTTCCAGACCCAGGGGTATCGGCAAGGACAACGCTAGGTACGACCCCAGATCTGGCTCACCTGCTCTCCGCGACCTTCACCGTGATGGAAGCGCCGGGGGCCAAAGGCAGGGTGGTCGTGGGAGTACCAAGCAACGCTGCTGCGTCTGACGCGGTGCCCAATGTGAGGCGGCAAGCGTCATAGATGTTGGAAGCCCAAAGAATGGCCGCTTGCCTTGAGATGCTGGCGTTGCCCATCCCGATCCTTGGAAATTTGTGCCTGTGCTCACATCTTTCCAGTTCTACAAGGCCTCTTTTTTGTTCTCCATGTTAAGCATTGATTCTAGCGAAGGAATAAGATCAGCGTTTATTGGTTCCCCAAAGGAGCAGAGATTCCATTGGTGCCCTATAGATCGGCCGCGTGCCTCACTTTTTCCTGATCCAAGTAAATTTCACCTCGATTGCAGCTATTAGGTTTCAAATATGAAAAGAAATCATGGCTAGGCTTAAGCGCAGATTTGGTAAGATAAGGGAGCCAGCGATCTTGGGGATAGTCATGGTTCATTTTGTGCACTATCGAATCAGTGCTGCGGTTTTGCACCTTTACGTTGATCAAGCCCAGTTGTCGAAAATGGAGAGGATCAATAACATACGTATTAGTGGGCCCGTAGCTCAGGGGTAGAGCAGCCGGCTCATAACCGGTCGGTCGCAGGTTCGAGCCCTGCCGGGCCCAAAACCATGCGGAAGCTTGTGCTCACCGTGAGTGGGATAGCACGGGGCGACCCCGCCCAAGCGGCCATCGGTGTGGTCCTTGCCGACAAACAAGGGAAAGTCTTAGCTCATATTGGGAAGACGCTGGGAAAAGGATCGCAAGAAACAGCGGAGTACAAAGCGATCTTGGAAGGTCTGCGTCTCGCTGCGCAATATCAGCCTGAGGAAGTTGTGGTTTTTGTGGATAGTCAACAGATAGCCAACCAGATCCTGGGGGTGCTTCCTCCGCGCGAGCCCGCACTCCAATATCTCAATAGGCAAGTTCAAGATGGTCTTCGACAGTTTCCACGCTGGCGGGTGAGCTATGTGGACCAAGATGTGTGTCGTGTGGCCCGCAGGCTTGCAGAGCAAGCCCTCTACGAGGAGCGGCAAGTGGAACGCGAGCGCTCTCTTTTGCGTCAGGAAATTTTGTCCGCATTAGATCTCCTTTCCCTTGACGAGCTTCGCCGAACCTTGAGCTTTCTTCAGAGTCTTCAGGCCACTCGGAGCTAATGCGCATCGTCCTTCAGCGCGTGCGGGAGGCATGGGTATCGGTGGATGGTAAGGAAGTTGCCCGCATTGGCCCTGGCTTTCTTCTCCTTGTGGGGATAGGAAAAGACGACGCGGAGGAGGAGGTTATTTTCTGGGCCAAAAAGATCCCGGATCTACGGATATTTGCCGATGAAGCGGGCAAACTAAATCGTTCTCTGCGCGAGGTGGGTGGAGAAGTCTTGTGTGTTTCTCAATTCACTCTTTACGGTGATGTCCTGACGGGCCGGCGACCCAGCTTCGATCGCGCCGCTTCTGCGGAGATGGCGCGTGCTCTTTACGAGCGGTTTGTCCACGCCCTTTGTGCGGAAGGTATTTCTGTCAAAACCGGGGTTTTTGGGGCGCACATGGAGGTGGGGCTCGTGAACGATGGACCTGTTACCTTGATCCTTGAGCGCTCTGGGGGAAAATGGTGAACTAAAAAAGGAGGAGATCATGGCAGCTGTTCCCAAGTCGCGTCGATCGCATCGCGAGGTGCGGCTACGTCGTACCCACTGGCGGGCGAAGCTTGTCGCTGCTGCCGAATGCCCGCAGTGTCACCAGTTTCGTCTTCCTCACCGGGTCTGCCCCCATTGTGGCTATTACAACGGGATGCAAATACTCGAGGTAAAAGAGAAGGAGTAGTCAGTCCATCGGGCGGCCCTCAATAAGCAAAATGGGCAGGGTGATGAGGAGGAGGGCCGCTCCCGATAGGAACGGAGCAGCAAATCCGAATCCATCAGCCAAATATCCTCCCACAATTGCCCCCACCACGTTTCCCAGCCCAGAGGTAGCGTTGTAGAGACCGAGCGCCTGGCCCCGGAGCTCGAGGGGAGAAAGTCGGGAAACCAAGGCAGTAGTGGAGAGCTGGAAGAACGACCAACTCAAGCCAGCGAGGGCGAAAAACACGGGAAGAAGGGAAGTGGGTCCCCCCCTTCCCACCGCCGCGAAACCCACAAAAATCCCGATTCTGATGATGATGGCCAAAGCCAGCGCTGGCCGATGGCCAAACCGCTCAATGGTCTTGCGGGCGTATCTGTAAGCAAAAACGCTCACCACATGGTGGGCCATATATAGGCTGAACACAAGCTCGTTGGGCCAACGCAGGCTCTGCCGTAGGAACACGGGAAAGGGCGCGAAGACCAAGGAGAAGGCCACAAATGAGAGAAATTCCCCGTAGTAACAAAGAACCATCTCTGGGCCAAATGCTGTGCGTCCCTGGAAGAAGCGGAGGAGTTGCACGGGATTTAACGCTCCGAGGATGTGTACCGGACCATATCGGCGCAGCTCGGCCACGAAGTTTCCCATAGCGCTTGTGAGATCTTGCACAACCGAACCTCTAACTGCGCCGGGTGGTTCAGGGACAGTTCTCAGCCCCATGAACGCGGCGATGAGCGCAGTTAAAGCGGCGACGAGGCCCAAAGACCTAAGCCCCCACCCTTCCCCAACCGCTCGCACCAAAAACGTTGTCCAGATCGCACCAAGAAAAAGACCAATGGTCCAGCCCACCCCAGAAAGGGCGTTGAATCTGCTGAGCTCCCTCTCCCACTCATGCCGGGAGAACGCGGCTAAGACCAAGAGTGTGGAGACCGTCCCAGCCGACATCCAGACAAACGTGACCCCGGCGTTGAGGGGGAAGAGGGCGCCGACGCTGGTGAGGGCGGCGATGAGCGCGTACCCTACGGCTAAGCCAAAGAAGCCGAAGAGGACAAAAGGCCGGCGGCGCGGGCTCATATCCGCAAGCCTTCCCCAAAATAGGCTCGCCACAATGGTTGTGGCACTCCCCACTGCGGAGAGAAGCCCCACCTCCGCGGCTTTCGCCCCAAGAAAATAGGCGTAAAGGGGGAGGAGCTGGGAAAATGTTCCCAGCGCTACGTTAATTACGGCAAACGGGAGGTACCACGAGGGCACTCTTCTCATCCTGGGCAAACCTTCTTCAGGCTTTCCGTAAGTTTCTGTGGATCAGGTATTTCCAGAATGATGCGGCCAGAAAAACCCAACTCCTCAAGGGTTTGCAAGGTCTCCACCCACGGGGCGTTGCCCTCGCCTAGTGAAAGGTGGGCATCCCAATCGCCTAGGTTATCGTGCAGATGCACATGGATCAGGCGATGCGAAATAGATTTAATGTAATCTTTGGGGGAGCCGCCCAAGGTGTGGAGGTGCCCTAAATCGAAACAAGCCCAGAGCTCCGGAAATTCTTGGAGCAAAGCAAGGTGTTCCTCCGCAGTTTGCACTAGTCCACGATCGCGTGTGCCGCCGAGATTCTCCAAGGCCAATCTTACCCCGGCCTTCTCCGCTTTTTTGAGGAGTACGGCCAAAGCAAAGCGCAAGAGCTCCCGGCTTCGCACCAACCATTGGGGGAAAGAGGCGTATTCCTCCGGGATTTTCCCCGGATGGATGACCACCACATCGGCGTTGATCTCCGCCGCAAGGTCGATGGTGCGGGCAACCTCCCCAAGGGAGGCCGCCGCCACCGAACGCACAGGCCAAGTCAGATTTACCCCATGGATCGGCATATGTAAGGAAACCCTTAGTCCGTCACCGCTGAGGTGGCGAAGCCGGCAAAGATCTTGAGGAGAAAAGTCGTCCGGGTGAGCAATACCTGGGTCAGCGCGTAATTCCACGCCCCCCAGGGCCAGCTTCCTTGCTAACTCCACCCAGGACCAAACGTCCATCCCAGGGCGATGAAACGTGGCTAAACCGAATTGCAAGCGGTCCATATTCAGTCCATGCGGAGTCCACCATTTATGGAAAACGTGGCACCCGTGATGTAGCCAGCTTCTTCCGCGCAGAGAAAACCGATGAGGGCTGCCACTTCCGTGGGTTCCGCCACACGCCCCACAGGGATTTGCCGCACCAGTTCAGGACCACGCTCACGCAATTGTTCCCGGTTGACGTCGGTGTTGACAAAACCTGGACATACCGCGTTCACCGTGATCCCAAAAGGCGCAAGCACTGAGGCATAGGACTTGGTCAGCCCAAGGAGACCAGCTTTGGCCGCGGCATAATGCACGCCATGAGGAGATCCGGTTAAGGCGCGAAGAGAAGAAACGTTCACGATGCGCCCAAATCCCGCCCGTTTCATGTGGGGCACAGCAGCCTGAATGAAAAGGAAGGGGGCAGTAAGGGAGACACGGAGCATTCTTTCCCAGTCCGCAAGGGAAAGTTCCTCTGGGGGGATACGCTGCACATAACCCGCATTGTTCACAAGCGCGTTTAGGCCTCCTAGCTTTTCGGCGATCTCGTCCACGGTGGGTTTAATGCGGGAGAGGTCTTCTAAATCGAGTTGGACAGGGAGGGCCTGGTGTCCGAGCTCTTCCACAGCCCTTGCAATAGCATTGGCCTCCGCGGCGTGCGCACGATAAGTGAAGGCCACGTCGTAGCCCATTTGTGCTAGGCGTAATACCGTAGCCGCACCAATCCCACGTGACCCACCGGTGACGAGCGCTACACGCTTCATGTGCCGAAAAGTCGGTCGCCAGCGTCGCCCAGGCCAGGGCGGATGTACCCATGGCTATCGAGTTCCCGATCCAAAGCGGCTGCGTACACCAAAACATCGGGATGGGCTTGCGCCATAGCGCGTACACCCTCCGGGGCTGCGACCAAACACAGGAAACGGATATCCCTTCCCCCACGCTCTTTTACCAGCTTCACCGCGTGTACAGCGGAACCGCCGGTCGCGAGCATGGGATCCACCACGATCACTAGGGCTTCGGCGAGGTTAGCGGGGAGTTTTGCGAAATATTGCACAGGCTTGAGCGTAGCGGGATCGCGATAGATCCCAATGTGCCCCACCCGCGCGCTGGGGATGAGGGAGAGGACGCCATCCAACATGACGATCCCTGCACGGAGGATGGGGACCAACACCACGGGTCGGGCTAGTTCCACCCCCTTCGTCCGCTCAAAGGGGGTTTCCACCTCCACCGGCCGGAGCGGGAAATCCCGGGTGATCTCATAAACCATGAGGGCGGTGAGTTCCTCCAGGATCTCCCGGAACTGCAGGCGGTCAGTGTGTTTGTCCCGCAGCTTGGTGAGCTTGGCCTGGATCAGGGGATGGTTCACCAAAATCAGGTTGTCCATGGCTGCCGAAGGTTATCCGGGAGAGGGGAACCTGCAACCTAGATGAGGGAGGGCAGGCGCCGCGTGCGGCCATGGAGTTTGTCCAGGTAAATCTGCCAAAGCTTCAAGGTTTTGTAGAGGCAAGCCACGAGCCACTCCCGTGGCGGGTCCCGCGGGCCAAGTAGCGCATGAACGTGGGCTTGAACCCCGTCTTTTGCCGGCTTCCTTTTTAGCCAACGAGAGAGAGCATCCAATATGAGCCAAAGTTGGGTGAGTCGCTCTGGGGCAAGCCCAGGCATTTCCGCCAAGGCCTCGCGACAGACGCAAATCTTGGGCACCTTTTCTTCAGCGATGCCTTCTGCCAGGCGCTGTACGTTCGTGAGAACGTTATAAGAGCAGGCATGGCGAAGGAGTTTCGGCAGCGGAGCTTCCTCGCCATCCACAAGGGCTTGGGTGAAGGGGTATTTCGCTTGATCGGCCCAGGTTTCGAGCACAGCGTCTGTAGCAACCCATCCGTAGCCCATGGCCAAAAAAGCTTCGCCCACAGCGCGAGCGGCCTCAGCCTTTGCGGGTGTGGGTTTCCCCAACCAATGCCCCACTTCCTTTGTTTCCTTCCCCTCGGCCCAGGAGAGAAAATCTTGTCCAGCATTCTGAAGGGCGAGGTGGATGGCAATTGGGATGTCGCCGCAGCCCCCTACCCTTGGCCCAGGCCGAGCAGACCCAATCATGCTCATCACTTGTTCTAGCCCGTCGAAAAAGCGGTGAGCACAGGGTTCAAACCCCCACCGCGGTAGAAGGTCGCGCACCACCAGCGCCCAACGCGGAAGCTTCGCACTTTCCACGAAGCTATTGAGGAAGACGATCTCCTCATCGAACGTTTCACGCCCATCGATCCCGGGAGCCTCCCACCACTCCAGAATGCGTTTTTCCGAGATCTTCACGCTACGCCCCCTCACCCGTGGAAAGATTTGTTATGTAGATCACAGTGGCATGCCCATCCTGTGCCTGGGCATTCTACAGCCAGGCTTTCTCCCCACAAAATCGTCTCTTTTCACTGCCACTCGGGTATTGGCGCTTGAGGAACCAAGGCCGAGGACTTGGTGTAAGTAGAGACGAGGTGGTCGCGATGAAGAAGCTCATAGTTTTGAGCCTTTTCGGAGCTGTGATGGTTTTATCATTTGCACAATCTTCACCTTCGCCGCTTGGGCTTGTGCCCCAGCCTGTGCCTGGCCTTTCCCTCGCGATATGGACAGAAAAACCGCAGTACTACGTGGGCGAGACAGCCCGCTTCTTTGTCTACCTTTCCCAACCAGCATACCTCTATGTGTTTGACATCGAGCCCACCGGACATATTCGCTTGATTTTCCCGAACTTCTATTCTCAAAACCCCTGGAAGCCCGCGGGGACCCATGTGTTTCCGGACGGCGGCTACGTTCTGCGTGTGCAACCGCCAAGCGGGACGGAAACTCTGCAAGCCGTAGCCTGTCTCCATCCCATTTCTGTGCCCCTGGGGACTGCAAACGATCCTTACCCCCTATTGGGTCCTGATCCTCAATCCGCGCGCGCCCAAGTATTGGGTCTTGTTCCAAGCTCCAATTGCATGTGCTGTGCCACAGCTTGGACTTCGTTCCAGATACTGCCGGCGGCCAGCGGTTACCCGTGTCCACCCTGCTGGATGGGGCCGTGCCCCCCTTGCTCCGGTCTTTGGCCAGGTATGTGTTGGTATTACGACCCCAACGTGGGCTCTTGGCAGGCAGCCCTTGGCGATTGTCCCAAGCCGGGCTGGTGTTGGTGTC
This sequence comes from Candidatus Bipolaricaulota bacterium, assembly GCA_025060555.1. Classification (GTDB taxonomy): domain Bacteria; phylum Bipolaricaulota; class Bipolaricaulia; order Bipolaricaulales; family Bipolaricaulaceae; genus DTER01. The sequence goes on along the minus strand of JANXBC010000012.1, from coordinate 9,765 downwards.
TGGGACCCGATGGGAAATGGCACTTTCAGATTCGCATCTGCTTTGGGGACTGTAACTAAGGCGACTCCGGTGGGCTTCCCTGGCTTTGGCAAGCTTGCCGCAGCAGGTAAAGGGAAGCCCACCACCCGCCCAGGTACTTCTCCTCTTGGGCTACGAGAAGTTTTCCAAAACCGCGCGCAAGGTAGAGGATCAGGAGCCACCGAGCTGGATCAAGCTCTACCTTTTGGAAAAGAAGGCCTGGCGGGCGCACGGCTTGGGGAGAAAACGGTTCTATCTTTTCCACCGGTTTCAAACGGTGCTCCACAACTTTTTGCACCTCAGGTCTTCCTGGCATTCCCCGCCATGCGCGCAGGAGAGCGTCCAGAAGTTCGGGAAGGCTATCGGCACCAAAATCAGGGCCGCTCGTCCAAGAGAGCTGCCAGTGTGGGCTCTCCCGGGCGGGCGCAATGCGCAAGAACACCGGTGGCCGGTAAGTTGGAAGCCCACGTATCTGCTCCCACCGCCGGCGTCCAATCCTAGCCCAAAGCGCCATATCCTTTGCCCCACACCCCCTCTTGAACAAGACCTCCTTGGATCGACACATACCAATTTCCCCAAGAAAAGCATCGTGGACAACCGGAGCAGAGATAGCGCCGGGGACACATGTAACTGGGTTCACGAGGCATGCCCACTGTGACGAGAGCTCGTTCTGTGCCGCATGAAGCGCTGGTGGTAAGCCCTCCCTTCTCCAAGAAAACGCGATAACTTGGATTTCACACTCTGCGGAAAGAACGCGTTCCGCGCTAGGATGGCTCATCGCTGTTCTTTGGGGGTTCCGGGATAGCGGGCTTTTTGGTCACAAACCTCCGCGAGCGTGGGCGGTGGGACCTTGACAGGACAGGCACAGGGCCTCGATAATCGCGGGCGTTCTAGGGGGTGGCTCATGGGAATGCGCTCTAAAACGGGTTGGCTTGGCCTTATTGTCCTTGTTCTAGCCAATCTCAGCGGGGTTGCCGCAGAAAGATCTTTCCTCTTCTACACGGATTACCCATCGCTCGTCACCTCGCCTGATCGTGAGCTTTCCCTGGATGTAGTGTTGCAAAACACCGGGCCAGTAGCAGAGACAATCCTGTTGAAGGTAGAGGGTCCGGCCGGGTGGAATGCCCGTTTTGAGACAGGTTCCTATCCAACCCTGCAAATCGGGGCTGTTTATCTTCTGGCGGATCCCCAGAAGACCGCCACCGTGAAGTTCAAAGCTAAACCGCCCACGGGAGCCAAGCCTGGAGTTTATATCTTCACCCTTACCGCCACTACTGCCGATAACAAGTTGTCTCAAACCATAACCGTGCAAGTTTTGCTGCAAGCGACAACCACTGCTCAAGAGACCCCTAAAGAGACCAAACTCACGCTTTCCATCACCTACCCTTCCGTGGAGAACCCGGCTGGGAAGGATTTCACTTATGACATCACCATTCGCAACGAGGCGGATACTGAACGGGTGGTGAATCTCCGGGCCCAAGTTCCGCCCCTTTGGCGGGGTTATTTCACCCCTCGCTGGCAGACCGACACCCGCATCACTTCCCTCAAGATCGGCGCTAATTCTAGCGACACCGTGCGGTTCGTGGTGACCCCCCCGGTTGGGGTAGAGCAGGGTGAGTACCCCCTGGTTTTCGTGGCTCAAGCCGATGGAGATACGGCATCCCTGAACCTGAAGGCCGTGGTCACGGGCACTTACGATCTCCGCCTTGCCACGGAGGCGGAGGTCACTGGCAAAGGGGATACCCGGAACATCCGCGCTACCGAAGGGCGCGAGCGCACCTTCACCCTTTACCTTTGGAACGCAGGCACTGCTCCCCTCACCAACGTCTCCTTCTACGCGACCAAGCCCTCGGGTTGGGAAGTGACTTTCCTGCCCGAGAAGCTGGATGAAGTTCAGCCCCTAACCCTTACCGCGAAACCGGAAAAGGTTATGGTGAAGATCAAGCCCGTGGCCCGCGCCATCCCCGGCGATTACACTGTTTCCTTGGTGGCCGCTGCCACCCAGGACCGCGAGCAGATGGATTTGCGTGTGACGGTGGGGGCGAGCATGGGCTGGGGTTGGGTTGGCGTGGGGGTAGTGGTGGTGGTAGTGGCGGGTTTGACCGGGGTTTTCGTGCGGCTTGGCCGACGCTGAGCCCATGATCGTCGAGGCAAAAGGCCTCCGTAAGCGCTATAACCACGTGTGGGCCCTGGACGGGTTGGATCTTGCCGTCCAGGAAGGCGAGATCTATGGGCTTCTTGGCCCAAACGGCTCGGGAAAGACCACAACCATCCTCATCCTCCTTGGTCTCACCGAGCCCACCGCAGGCACAGTGCGGGTGTGTGGTTACAATCCAGTCCGTGAACCGCTCGCGGTTAAGCGTGTTGTGGGTTATCTCTCGGAGAAAGTCGGTTTTTATGAAGAGCTTTCTGCAAGGGAAAATTTGCAACTGATCACGCGCCTTAACGGCATCCCTGATAGAGAGGCCAAGAAGCGCATCGAGGAAGCTTTGGAGCATGTGGGGCTAGCGGATGTGGCGGGCCGCCCCGTGGCAACCTTTTCTCATGGGATGCGACAGAGGCTGGGAATTGCCGATGTGCTTGTGAAAAAACCCAGGCTGGCCATCCTCGATGAACCCACCTCTGGCATCGATCCTGAAGGGGCTGTGCAAATTCTGGACCTCATAAAGCGCCTGCGGGATGAAGCTGGGATGACCATCATTCTCTCCTCACACCTTCTCTATCAAGTTCAGCGCATTTGTGACCGCGTAGGGATATTGCAGCGGGGGCGTATGGTGGCCGAAGGGACGGTGGCGGAGCTTGTGGGCGCAGGCGAGGGCTATTGGGCAAAAGTGGAAGGGGCTACGCCTGCGTTACGGGCGCGGCTGGAGGGCGAGGATTGGACTTTTGCGGTGGAAGAACTTGCGCCTGGACTGCTTCAGGTGGCCTTGGAGGAGAATGCGCGGGCTGCCCTTTTCCGAATTGTGGCAGAGGAAGGTGCGGTGATCAGCGAGCTTCGTCCGCGCGTCCGGACCCTTGAAGAGATTTATCTCCGCTATTTCCAGGAGTAGGCCATGGCGGCAATCTTTTGGAAGGAACTGGCTGATCATCTGGGAAGCAAACGCTTCTTCATTCTGAGCTTGATCATCCTTGTGGTAGCCGGAACCTCTGTATATTTGGGGATCCAGGGATTCCGGGAAGATCCTCAAAGTGTAGGGGAATATGCTTATCTTCTCCTTTTCACCACCGCACAAAGTGGGCTTCCTTCTTTTCTCTCTTTCCTGGCGTTCTTCGGCCCCCTTTTGGCCATTCTCCTGGGCTTTGATGCCATAAACTCAGAGTTCACGCGGGGTACGGTAAGCCGCGTTCTTTCCCAACCCATTTATCGTGACGCTTGGATCAATGGGAAGTTCCTCGCCGGGCTCACAACCCTGGCGGTCGTAGTGGTGAGCATTGTCCTCCTCATCTTTGGTCTTGGTCTTTTTGCGCTTGGTTTTCCTCCTGAGGGCAGCGAATTTGCCCGGCTCATACTCTTTGTGGTGGTGGCTATCGTCTACCTTGGGTTCTGGCTGGCCTTGGGGATTTTGTACTCCGTGTTATTCCGCCAGACCGCAAGCTCCGCTTTGGCGGCCGTGGCAACCTGGCTGTTTTTCACCCTCTTCCTCTACATGATCGCCGGGCTTATCGCGGATCAGCTCGCGCCTGTGCGCAGCGATTCCACAGCCTCCGACCTTTTGAATAACCAAAACATCCGCGACTTTGTCCTCCGCTTCTCCCCGGTGGCGTTATTCGAAGAGGCCACCCTGCCCATCCTCGTCCCTACCTACCGTGGGTTGAGCCTCCTGGCCATGCTTACCCGCGCCGATGTCCCCACGAGCCCCCTTTCCCTTGGGCAAAGCCTCCTTGTAGGGTGGCCGCAGCTCGTGGGGCTTGTGGCATTGACCTCTGTATGCTTTGCCGCAGCTTATTTGGTGTTCATGCGCCGCGAGATTCGCACAAGTTAGGGCCGTAGCCACCGCCGCCGGGCGTGCGGATGGAGACAATCCCGTCCGGAGGGACCTCTACGCTTCCTTTTGCGGGAAGGCGCTTTTCCTCTCCGTCGAGGATGAAGCAGTCCTCGCCGGGTGCGCCCGGTCCGCCTCCCTGGATTCCCCATGGCCGGGTTTTCCGCCGGTCAGCCAAAAGGCAAACGTGCGCGTGGTGGCCTAAAACCCGAATATCGCGGCGAATTCCCATCCCTCCGGGGTATCGTCCCGCGCCACCTGAGCCCTCCCGGAGTTCATACCGTTCGACCCGCAATGGATACGCAATTTCTAGGGCTTCCACCGGGGTATTGAGGGTGTTGGTCATGTGCGTGTGAACCCCGTTCAAACCAGGTTTTCCTGGGCGTCCTCCCATTCCTCCCCCGATGGTCTCATAGAAAGTGTAGGGTTTCCCTGTGCGCGGATCTATTCCGCCGATCACCACATTGTTCATCGTACCTTGGGATGCGGCGGGCACGCGGTGGGGTAGGGCGTGGGCCAAAGCCCCGAAGATCACGTCCACAATACGTTGGGAAAGCTCGAGGTTTCCCCCACCCACCGGAGCTGGGGGTCTTGCGTGGACTACTGTCCCCGCTGGCGCCAATATATGGATTGGCCGCCAAGCCCCAGAATTCGCGGGTATTTCTGGGTCAAGCAAAGCGCGCAAGGCATAAAACACCGCTGAAGCCGTGACCGCAAACGGGGCGTTCACTGGCAGATCCACTTGTTCTGAACTCCCCGCGAAGTCCACGGTGATTTCCCCTGCCCCCACAGCTATTCTCACTTTCACCCGTATGCCCTCATCCAGAAAATCCTCGTATTCGTGGGTTCCTTTGGGTACTTGGGAGATGGCTTTACGCATGCGCTCTTCTGCGGTTTTCTGGACCTCTTTGCACACGGAGAAAAACGTCTCTTTTCCGTAGCGGGCGACCAAGGCGGAGAGGCGGCGCAGGCCGATTTCTGCCGCTCCTTTCTGGGCGAGAAGATCGCCCTCCCTTTCCCATGGAGTGCGAACGTTGGTCAGGATGAAGTGCCACAAATCCGCTTCCAATTGACCTTTGCGCCAAAGCTTGACGGGCGGTATGCGCAGCCCCTCCTGAAATATCTCGCGGGCCTGCGGGGGAAGGCTGCCCGGAGCCATCCCTCCCACATCGGCATGATGAGCGCGATTGGCAACAAAACCGACGATCTCCGCGTCCAAGAACACAGGTGCGACCACGGTGATGTCGGGAAGATGTGCCCCGCCGCCGTAGGGGTCGTTTAGGATAACGATGTCCCCCGGCTCCCAGGAAGTTATTGCTGTCAAAGCGGCTTGTACGGAGAAAGGCATGGCTCCCAGATGCACGGGAATGTTTTCCGCCTGTGCGATCATGTCCCCGGCCGGATCGAAAATGGCAGAGGAACAATCCCGGCGCTCCTTGATGTTCGGCGAGTACGCTGTGCGCACAAGGCCAGCGGACATCTCCTCAGCTATCCCCTGCAAGGCCTGCATGAAAACAGCCAAGGCGATGGGGTCCATTTAAACCTCCATGATCAAGTTTCCAAAGGCATCGACATGCACCCGAACCTGCGGGGGAATAATCACAGTGGATTCAAGCCCCTCCACCACTGCCGGGCCGAAAAATTCTGCCCCTGCGGGGAGGGCCGAACGCACATAGACTGGGGTTTTCTCCCACCCTACCTCGGGAAACCAAACGGGACGCCTTTCTTTAAGGGCGTGGGAAAAACTTGGCCCAGGCGAAATTTTGGGCAGGGCTGGCTTTTCTGTGTGTCCAATTGCGGTAAGACGAAGGGAAACAAGCTCTATTTCCGCATTAAAGTTGGCAAATCCATAGCGCTGAGCGTGAAGATCATGAAATCTCCGCACCAAATCGGGGATGTCTTCTTCAACAAGGGGCCGAGTAGGCAAAGGGAGGTTTAGCTCAAATCCCTGGCCTCGATAGCGAAGGTCCGCAGAACCGCGGTATTCGCAGGCTTGAGGGCTTACGCCCTCTTCCATGAGCAATCGCTCAGCATCCCCTCTCATGTCCTTCAGAATAGCGTTCAGCTTAGCTACGGTGATCATTGTGAGGGGAGTCACAAGGGAGCGCACGTAGGTGTGAACAAGATCGGCAGTGACAAGTCCAAGAGCGGAAAGGACGCCGGCGTAAGCTGGAACAAACACCAGCGGTATTCCTAACTTTCTGGCAAGGGAGGCGGCATGGAGTGGGCCGGCGCCGCCAAAGGCCACGAGTGCGAAATCCGTGGGCTCGTAGCCGCGCTCCACAGAAATCACCCGGATAGCGCGCTCCATCGTGGCTTCTACCACCTCTAATATCCCGAAAGCTGTTTTTTCCAGTTCAAGGCCAAGCTTTTTCCCTACCCGCCAGATGGCCTGCTGCGCGTGCTTTGTGGAAAGGGAGGGGAGGCCGCCGATGGGGCGGGCAGCCGGAAGATGGCCAAGGCAAAGGTGCGCATCGGTCACGGTTGGCTCCTGCCCTCCACGGCCGTAGCAAGCCGGCCCTGGATCCGCACCGGCGCTCTTTGGGCCCACTTGGAGAACCCCACCCTCGTCTATCCAGGCGATGCTCCCTCCTCCCGCGCCCACCGTGTGCACATCCACCATGGGCAGCCGCACCGGTCTGCCAGCGATTTCTTTCTCCGTGGTGTAGAGGATATCGCCGTTTAGCACTAGGCTTACGTCCGTGCTCGTTCCACCCATATCGAAGGTTATGAAGTTCTTAAAGCCCGCCTGAGACGCAACAAACCTAGCGCCGATTACCCCACCCGCTGGGCCAGAGAGGAGCAATGTCGCGGCCGCACGCGCGGCTTCCTTGGGCCCAGCCACTCCACCATTTGATTGCATGATGAGCAACCTCGTTCCCACTTGCTCAGCACCCAAAGCAGCCTCTAATTCCAAAAGGTATTTCTCCACAATTGGACGGAGGGCCGCGGTCATGACAGTGGTGGAAGTCCGCTCAAACTCCCGAACCTCAGGGAGTACTTCGCTGGAGAGGGTGATCGGAATGGCAAGGCCCTCTTCCACCAAAATTTCCCGCGTGCGTCGTTCGTGGCCAGGGTTAACGAAAGAGAAGAGGAAGACCACGGCCACCGAATCCACATTCCCCTTCAACCTTCTTGCCATGTTCCTCACCGCTTGCTCGTCCAGTGGCCGCAAAACTTTCCCTTGATAATCCAGACGTTCAGGTACTTCCAAACGCCATTCTCGCGGGACAAGCGGTTCGGGCCGGTCACAAAAAAGATCGTAGAGTTTGGGCCTGTGCTGTCGGCCGATCTCCAGAACGTCCCTGAAGCCGGCGGTGGTGAGGAGCGCGGTCTTGGCCCACTTCCCTTCCAAGAGGGCATTGGTTGCAATCGTGGTACCATGCACGATACGCGCAGGCTCTTGGGGTCTTAGTCGCATTAGACCCTGCAAAACCGCCGAGGAAGGCGGTCGACTGGTGGGAAGTTTCATAACGCGGATCTGGCCTTTTTCAAAGGTCACAAGATCGGTAAACGTACCGCCGATATCGACCCCAACGGTGATCATGCTTGGGTATCCTGGGTTATTGGCCCTCATAAGTTTTTTGCAAGATGCTTTTCGTTACAATGCGCAAAGAGATATGCAAAACACAGCTTAAGCCAAGGAGGTTTGTCATGTCAAGACGGTTAGTGATCGCGAGCCTTCTTTTGGGAGCCGCCGGCCTCGTTTTGGGGATCGTGGCGTTTTCCATAGCGCGAGGTGCCCACGGGCGCATAGCCGATGTGCGTGAAGAGCTCCTCATTGCGGTTCAAGGCATACGTACAAACGACATCCGCACAATCTCCAGCCGGCTCGAGTCTGTGCGCACGGAGCTCAGCACCGCGCAGAATGACTTGAAGAGTTTTTCCGCCAGCCTTCAGGCCCTCCAAAGCAAGCTTGGCCAACTAGAACACCTGAGTTCAGCGTTGACCACGAATATGCAGGGGGTCAATGAGGAACTCCGTGGCGTTTGGGAGACGATGAAGGGGTTAGAAGCCCGCATTGAAGAAATTACTTTAAGAATAGCGTCCCTGTCTGGGACTGAGCAACGCCTAGCCAACCTTGAACAGCAGATTGAAGAACTGCGCGAGCGCGTTGATGCTTTGGCTCAGGAAGCACAAAGCCTCCGCGAAACTTTCTCCACCGGTGGGAATAAGGGGGACTAGCAACGCCCATTCGTCGCCAAAATTCCCAAAACTGGTGCATGTGCCAAGGGGCCTCCACAACTTTCTAACTCACACTTTTGATATCCAAATCTAGCGTGCGGCGGCGGTTTGTACCTCTTTCCGTAGCTGAAAGGACCAGGCAACGTTTGCTGTTCCGGGCGTCATGAATTCGGCTTTGGTTTTTGCCGCTATGTTACGTAACACAAGGATGAGCTCAGCCTCGTTTTCGTTGAGCACAAAGATGAGAGGTTGGCCAGCGATTGTGGTTTGAAGCTCTTCGCTTAAGGAGCTCTTGAGCGGCGTAGGAAGCCAACCTCTCCGCGACATTTTTAGTTCAGCGGAGTCGATTCCCCAAGTAATAGGGCCAGATCACAAGAGCGAGGATTGCTTGCCACCAAATCAATTTAGCATAGGCCAAAGTAAAAAGCCAACCCGCGAACCAAAACATCCCCGCAGAACTTGAGGAATGCACGCGTAACCGCCGTTCAACAGCCATGTAACCTCCTCACGCGCCATTTTATATGGTTATTATTGTTGAGGCGAACCTGCTCTAACCTATTCAGAGAACAACTTTTCTCGAAATTCACACTGGTCCTCAAAGCAAACGCGCTGGCAATTGGTGTGCTGGGCTCCTAGGGTAGGGATGGATCTTGTCTCGTCTTTAGGCGAAATGGTTAGTTTTCCATCTCCAAGTATAGGGAAAAACGAGGCCATTTTTGGTCTGCAGGCCGGGCTTAACAAAATAACCCGTGGGGGCGCTTCAGGAGCGATTTTTTGGTCCCGAGGCTCAGCGAAGGACTAGGAAGACAAAATAAATGGTGATGCAGGACTTCATATGCTATCCACTCAATCTTTGCCCGGCGATCTTAAGCCCTTTTGGGGTACTCGCGAATATTCTGCTTTCCCATTTAGGGGTAGGAGAAAAAAGCTAGCCGAGTGAGGCTCCCTCAGTTTCTTCTCTAAATCCTTCGTTATCTTGGTTTGGCTACGGCCCCGCCTTCCTCTCTACGGCCAGCTCTATAAAGCCCTTGCCAAGGCTGTGGGCTTAAGCCTCCTCCGGCTGGCCGTGCTCACCCTCCTTTGCGCCCGACTCCTTGGGCTTCCCTGCCTGAGAAGCGATGATCGTTGTCATCAGGAATGGGAGGCCCTTGGCGGGGAACATGCTGGTCCTTTCCCAACGCCATGATTCCGACGCGGAAGAGATAGTCCCCTGACCGTTGTTTCGTCTCTAGGTGCTCTTTTTACCCTGAGCCTGTGGCGCTTCTTGCTCTGAGCCGGCCTGCCCGGGTCAGGGCGCAGTCACCACCACGTTGTCGAACGCCACCCGTAAAGTTTCGTTTCCCGCAAAGGAAATGGCGTAAAGGCCGATGTTCCCAGCCGCGTGCGCGGAGTCTGCGGTTTGGAAAACCTCTTGGTCGTTGATGCGGAAACTCAGCGATGGGCCGACGGCCTTCACCGCGAGGCGGTTGACCCCGCTTCCCTGAACGATGGTTGGGGAAGAAGTCCAGGTCTTGAGGATTGTCCATGTGCCCCCCACGACCTTCCGCACGCGGAAGGTGCCGTCCGGGCTGACCACGAA
>JANXBC010000129.1 GCA_025060555.1 Candidatus Bipolaricaulota bacterium | reverse complement strand
TATCCTGCTTTATTACCACCAGCTTCGTCTTCAAAGCCCGAGCTAGGAGCTTCGCGCGCTCCAGAGCCCGGGCCAAGTTTTGGTGTCGCTCTATGACTTCCTCGCCGCGCAGGATGTACCACATGCCTCCTGCCTTTTGGCTGGCAAAGAAAGGGGGAGGGCCAGAAAGCTCTCCCCCTCCCACCTACCCGGCTGGCTTGTAGTACGGCGCTGAAACATGCGGCGGAGCGCTCACGATGAACGCCCAACCGCGCCAGGTAAGCCAATCGCGGATGAGCGTGACCGGAATGGCCAAAATCCCGCCGCGGATGTAGTTCCCGGCATAAATCAACGTGCCATGGAGGAGAGCGCAGATGTATCCGCGGTCATCGAAGATCCCGCTTCCGCTATTTCCTGGCGCCGCGGCGATATCGATCTTGACCTGCTTATTCCAGACGATCCCGCCGCCTGTGCCAAGGTCCAGGTTAACCTGGTTCACGCGGCCCCGATCAATGGAGAACGGAATTCCCAAAGGACATCCGCAAACCCAGACGCTCTCGCCCAGCATGGGATCAAAGTCCCGGAAGCTTGCATAAGGTAGGCCCCACACAGCCGCTGGCGTCCCGTCGGGCTTACAGACCTGGAGCAGGGCCACGTCCAATGCCAAGTCGTAATCCACGATCTTGGCATAGACGGTGTAGAACTGGTCCTCTTTGGATTTGATCTGGACGTAGTTCGACGGGATCTTGAAATAGTATTGCTGGAAAGGCCTGGCCTCGGGCTTCGGCTTCACCGAAGGGGGCATGGTCTCGATGATCAAGTCATCGAGCCGGTACTCGTCAATAGGGGAATAGGGGGAACCAAGTATGCTGGACTGCACGAGGGGCTGCACCACGTGGGCGTTTGTAAGGATGAAAGTTCCGGAGTATTGCCCACCATCGCAGGAGTAGACGATGACACCTGTCCCGGATTGGACAACGGGCGTGGGCGTCTTCGACCAGTCACCGTAGCGCGCCTTCCATTCTCCCCTTTCGCCTGTGGCCGTGACTTCCTGGTACCACATGAGCGGGCGGGTGTACTTTTCCATCTGGATGAGGACCTGGACGGTAACCGAGCGGATGAACTTCTGGATTTGCGCTTCACCGTAGCTAGAAGAACCTGGGCCAGCTGTCTGGGAGATCTGGGCTGTGGAGTAATTACGGGCGATGCCCACTCCTAAAAGAGTAACCATGACGAGAACAAGGAAGATCCGTACGCCGATCCCCTTCATATGCCCTCACCTCCTTCCCCGCCTCCAGGGGCGAAATCTCGGAAACAGGCGCTGGCCATGCCGGTAAAGGCCTCGGCCAGCGCCTTCATCGCGCAACCCTTTCCCTCCACCCACCAGGCGCAAGCTCGCTCATAGCAGTATGGCTCATCGCTTCCGGCCATGAGTTGGAGCGGGCAAAGATCAGTGACGCGCGCGCTCATCCACATCCGTTCGGTGGGCATGCGTAGATCACCTTCACAGTCTGGAGTATGCTTCCGTCGGAGAGAAAGAGAACAAGCTGAATGCGATACTCTTTCCTGCCGCCTCCACAGCCAGGGCCGATGAATTTGTCGTAGGGGAAGATGAAGGGGTCTCCCTCGCCTTGGAAGTGGAAAGTGTCGCCCTGAAAGATGGTCCAGACCGCGCGCGTCGGTTGAGGGGCGCCAGGGCGGTTGATGCGGAGGACAGAAGAAAGTTTCAAGCTACAGCTGGCGGGGAAACAATTCTCTGGCCACTTCTGGGGATCGTACCAGTTGGGCGGATCTATAACCATGACATGAATGCCAATGAGCTCGATTGTTGGCCGAAGGTCCACGACCGCGCTAAGCGTTGCTTTCACCACGGGTACCACTTGATTCCCTGGCCCTGGGCCACCATCCCCGCCTTGGCCAAGATCGAGGACGTCGACGGTGATCACGTAAACGCCCAAAGAGGCGTAGGTGTGGGCGGCGGTGGGCTGGCTTGTTTCTTCTTTTGCCCCGTCTCCCCAGTCCCAGCGGTAGGCAGCACCGCGGATGCCCTCCACGCGTGCCGCTACCGCGAGCGACCCCTCACGGGCGGTGACCGTAAGGATGCCCTGCGGCTCCG
>JANXBC010000128.1 GCA_025060555.1 Candidatus Bipolaricaulota bacterium | reverse complement strand
GAGGGCCGGGTGGTGCAAGAGGGCCGCTTTGAGGACCTAATCCAGGCGCCCGGGGAATTCCGCGACCTTTTCGCCCAGCAACTGGCTGTGGAGGTGCAGGGATGACAAGGATCGTGTTGATCGTGGGACGCCCGGAAGAGATTCGGAAGGTTTGCCCATGCGCCTGTGAGGCGTGGGCAGGAAGTGGTGCAGGCGCCATGGGTGCACGCCCAAAAGCGCGGGCAAGGGTCCGCCACCCTGTGTTTAAACCTAAGAAGCAGAAGAAAGGAGGTGGTGCATAGGAAAACTAACCGCATCCTTTATGCTGTAGGAAAGGGCCCTATTGCAGAGCCTCTTAAGTGTGGGTGCGCTTGCGGCTGTGCCGGCGGTGAGGGTGCGGGCGCTGGTGAAGGCGCTGCCGTCTGATTTTGGCGAAGGGGTGGCGGACCTTTTCCCTTTATGATGCTCAGCAAAAGCGTGGTTTGGCGATCTCGTGGGAAATGGCACCTTTTTTGGGACACCGAGACCTTGGCTTGGATAATGGTTGATAGCTGTGGGGCTGAAGTGCTCAAGGCCCTACAACAGCCGCGCTCTCAGGAGGAGCTCTTCACCCTGTTACTGCAGGCTGGTGTCGCTGAGGAATGGATACGATATGTGTTTCCAGATTTTTTGCGCCAACTGGAATCGGCAGGCCTTATCCAAAGTCAAGAGGGTGGAAACTCAAACCCGCGGGTTTCGCGTAGAGGGGGCAAAGACCTTCGTGTCCTTTACCTCCACCTTACCGAGAGATGCGATTTGGCTTGCTCTTACTGCTATTTTGTTCCCACGGCTCGTGAGGGAAGACATCTACCGGTCGAGGTAGCCCAAAAAGCGTTAGAAGAAGCTCGTGAGCTGGGCGCCTCCCATATAGTGGTCACAGGCGGTGAACCTCTCCTTCACCCCGGGTGCTTTGCTATTCTTGTCCATGCGCGTAAACACGGGTTTTTTGTGGAGCTCCTCACAAATGGGCAGGCTATAACCGCAGAAATGGCACAAAAGCTGCGCAAACTTTGCCAAAGGGTTACGGTAAGTTTGGATTCCGCAAACCCGACAATCCACGATAAACATCGCGGTCAGGGAACCCATGCGCGGGCTGTGCAAACAGTACGGCTCCTCAAGGAAGCGGGTGTGCCCGAAGTCGCTGTAACGGCGGTCATCACCAAGGACAACCAAGATGAACCCGCCCAAGTCTTTCGCGCCTTTGCCAAAGGCTTAGGTGCGGACAAAGTTTCCCGCCAGGTTTATGTAGCCCAAGGCGATGAGCGGGATCAGCTCCTTATGCCGGACCTCGCGCGGTTCGTTGAGCGGCTAGAAGGCGAGCTTGAAGCACAACTCCAGGCGGGGGTGTATTGGGATGGGGAAAAGAGGCTAATTTGGCGAAACCATTGCGGAGCAGGCCGTGGCGTTCTAGCAGTGGGAGCCGACGGAAAAGTGTATCCATGCCAAGCCCTCACCCGCCCTGAGTTTATCGCAGGGGACCTGCACGAGCACACCCTAAGGGAAATTTATCAAGACGCCCCTGTTCTTCAGCGCTTGCGAGCCCTCACAGTGGATGCTCTTGAGCCATGCCGGCGTTGTCCCTATCGCTATCTTTGCGGCGGGGGTTGCCGGGCATTAGCGTTTAACACTTCAGGCTTCCTGGAAGCCCCCCTGCCCGCGGGATACTGTGCACTTCAGCGGCTCCTTTGTGAACTCACCTTGTGGCAGCATGCGTTATCTCAGTTAGCCGAAAAGCAAAAAGAATAAATTATTTTTGGCAGCGGGGGCAGAAGTAGGTGCCCCGGCCGCGCAGGTAGGCCTCGAACAGCTCCACGGGGCTTTCCCGCCATGGTCGGCCTCCACTCTCCGCAAACCCGACTTCTTCGTCAACCCCGGAGGCCGGGCGCTTGGGGGGGCGGGAGCGCAGGGGGGCCTCCCTCAAGCTCGTGGACTTCCGGGCGTCAGCGGCCGCGGAGGAGGGCGGCCACGTCCCACAGCTTGATCGTCTCATCCCACGACCCCGAGGCGAGGGTCCTCCCGTCCGGGCTGAACGCCACCGAGGTGACGCCATACCTATGCCCGACGAGGGTCCGGACCTCCTGTCCCGTC
>JANXBC010000127.1 GCA_025060555.1 Candidatus Bipolaricaulota bacterium | reverse complement strand
GCCACGTGACAGATCTGGGCCAGCCCACTGAGATCAATGGGCGCGATCTTGCTTGCGGGAAAGACAATCTTAAGACCAAGCGAATCCAAGACGGCGACGTCCAGGACGCCATCAGCATCGAAGTCCCCCAAAGTGAGATGGGTGGCGGTCACCGTAGGAAGTGAGGAGAGCTTCGGAGGGGTAATGTCCGTTACCTTGAACGAGGTCCAAGCGGGGAGGTACTGAGTAGCAGTCACAAGTCTTATCTCATAGGCATCCTTCTCCTTAACGAAGAAAAGACCCCAGGCTAGAACGGTGGGCGAATCCGTCAAGGAGAAAATCTTGGGCGCGGCCCAGGCCACAGGACAGGGCGCCGGACATACGGCGCTCTTTGGGTTCAGACCCACATGAATGGTATTGCAAGAATGGCAGGCCACGGCGATGTCATCCCAACCGTCGCCGTTCAAGTCGCCAGCCACGATATACACTGGCCGGATACAGTCCCAGTTGAGGTCCTGGACGTAGGGCATCTGCCCAAGCCCCAGGACAGCCAAGGTTAATACCAGAGTTCCTAATACGATACGCTTCACCGCAACCACCTCCTTGAGAATTTCCTATCTCATAACCAACCAAACCAAGAGAGCCCCAACCAGTACTCCCACCACAAACCACGGCACGCAGGAGGGGCATACTTGGCAGGGGTAGTAAATCCCGCGGATGAGGAGAGCATCTGTACAAGAGCCGAGTTCCACCCGCAGAAACCCCGAAGCGGGAAGATCCTCCAGTTCCATCCACCATGGGCCCATGGTGGGGACGTAGGCCATATTCACGAGTTCCTCATCTAAGTAAATCAGGATTGTGCCAGCCGGGTTGGGGCTCTCGAAGAACAAGCGGAGCTTTTCGTTTTTCACAAATTTCAGGTTGAGCTCGTAGCTTGGGATAGGGGGCACTTGGGCAGCGCTGAGGATGAGACCATGTTCAGTTACACCCCCATGGCCGATGATCGACCCCAGTTTCCAATCAACTTGGCACCACCCTTCCAGCCGCGGGGTGCCTGTCCCAGTCTTGACCGTGAGGGAAAAGCCCGGGAATGCAAGAAAACCGATCAAAACCCCCGTTAGCCCCCAGAGGAAGACCTTCTGCATACGCCCTCCTCACTTCCCCTTAGTCACCAACCAGACGCGGATCCTGCCCACCTCCTCCAGCCCCAAGACGTCGGGGAGACCATCTCCATTGACGTCGGCCACGGCGATCGTCCGGATCGCCCCCTCCTGTGTCACTCTAAAGCTCCCTAAAGAACTCGCACCTAAAGCGAAACAGAGTTCGCCGGGATTGTTGGAGTAGGACACAGCGGCGACAGTGTTTGACCCGAATGCAGCGTAGGCATACAGACCATTCGGCAAAGGTTTAAGACCAGAGAGAGCAGAGGGGGTGACGGCCCACTCCATAATCCCACCTCGCTGCGGGATGCTCCACACCAGCGGCCCGGCATCGGTGAGGAGCACGAGCTCATCCCGAGTTGAATCTGTTAGTCTGAGAGCCAGGGCGTCCCTTACTCTTGACGGTAAGCCAAAGAAACTTGTTGGTCCGAATAAGAACGAGCCCTTGGACCAGAGGACCACTGCTTGGGCCTGGCGCCAGCTTACCGCTATCACATCAGCTAGGCCGTTCCCATCGAGATCAGCGGTAAGAAGCTTTTCCGGGGTCAACCCGATTCTGACATCGCCCTTGGCTAACAAAGTTCCATCCTTGTCTCCCTGGAAGAGAAGGATGACGTCACTGTTCATGGAACCTAAGATCACGTCCACCTGTCTGTCGCCGTTCAGGTCGCCCACGGCAAAGAGGTTCATATCCGCGCGAGGAAGGCTGAGGACGGGTCCTTCCGCCACTGCTAGGCTCAGGCCAGGAGAAGGGGGCGCCTCAAACTTCGGGCTCTCCCCGCCGCTTGCAGGTGGTACAACTTCGCTCCTTTGCGTTGGTGCAGGGGTAGTACACGGGATCTTTCCTGTACAGTCCGGACAGAGAGATGGGTTGTAGATGATTTGAACCTTGTTGTCGGTGAAAAGAGCCACCGCTAAATCTGGTATCCCGTTCAAATCGAAATCCTCAGTGACCAGAGCCACTGGGCCTTT
>JANXBC010000126.1 GCA_025060555.1 Candidatus Bipolaricaulota bacterium | reverse complement strand
CATGGGCACGCCGCTTTATCGCCTCGATCTCTGGGACGTTTTCGATTTGGAAAAGCGGATTCCAGAAGAGCAAAAGCCCTTCGCACGTTTCGCAGCCCGAGTTTATTGGATCAACTTCTCTCCCAGCGGCCTGCGGCTGGCCACCGTTGGGGTCAACGTGCCCGACCGAGGCTGCGTCCACATCTGGCAGCTTCCCTCCTTGCTAAAAGGGCACGGCTCTCCCTGAGGTTGCGGGCTACATCGGGTAAAGGGGACGCCAAAACCTGGGTGGGGTTGTGAGTCAGCCTTTGCCGATAGCATGGCAATGCCCATCCCTTGTCCAAAAACCAGGGGGGTCTCATGTAGATCTGCAAGGTCGCAACTGCTTCCGGTGAGGTTAGCCGGGGCCGACCTCGATCACCGGTTTTCCCCGCAGCTCTGGATGGTCGAGCTGCTCCACGGCCGCATAAAAGGCGTTCATATCCACATGGAGGGTCCAGCGCCCCATCGCCATGATGATACGCCATCCTGAAGCCCAGCGGACCCCTTGGCTCGGTTTAGTTCCTCTTCTCTTGCGTTGGGGCTCCCCACCGAAACCCTACATAACCCGCAAAACTTTGGCCCCCAAGGCTTGTTGGGCCCGTGGCTGGAAGTAAAATTTGAATAAATGGAAGCTCCTCAGCCGAAAGAGCTTCTGCGGGCTTTGGGCAAGCTCTTTCAAGACACGCCGAGGATGTACTTTGCCTGTGATGTTGAGGATACGTTTCCCGCTCTGGCCGCCCTTGCATCTCACCCTGGGCCCTGTGCACATCCGGGCTTGGGCCCAAGGGGAGGACTACCGGATCGAGATGACGACGGAGGGACATAGGACGTTGGCGATAAAACACAAGGGGAAGGTTTTCGTGCGCGAAGAAGAAAAAGCGTTTCGCCCCCTTGACATCCAAGAATTCCGCACCGTGCAAGAGCTGAAGCTACGCTTCTTTTGCTTGGACCAAGTGGAACATATCTCGGAGTTTTCGCTTGACGAGGTTCAGATTGGGGGCCAGCCAGTGTTTCGCGTTCGCGGGGTTAAACGGGAGGAGGGCACGGAGAAGCAATTCACATGGTGGATCGCGCAAAAGGATGGGCAGCTCCTGAGGCTCGAGCGCTCAGGTCAGCTTATCTTCCGATGGGAAGAAAAAACCGCAAAACTCCCCATGCCCACGGCCACCCTGGAAGTGCAGGAGCTGGCCTTTCCCGACCACGACTTCCCCGCTGCGCTCTTTGACATGCCGGAAGCGCCCTGACTTAGGAGCGGTGTAAGAGCCCGTCGCAAGCCCGGGGTATCGTCCTTAGCAGAACCGACGGCCTTTTGAGAGCGAGTTTTAGGCGCTAAAGTACGGGAGGCCCTCGACTGCCAAATACGAAAAACTTTGGGCCAAGGGGCGCTGGCCGCCGTGTATCTGGCTCTGGTGGGTCTGGTCTGGACAGTTTTGGCTTTGACCCTTGCTTTTCGAAGCATAACCCAACGCGATGTCCAAATGCCCATGGTTTTAGGTGGGGCAGTAACCGCGGCGATTTAGGTGAAACCGCCGAGAGACCGGCTTAGGGTTCCAGCCCTGGGGTTCGCGTTGACGCGTGTTCCTATTTGGTTGCGAAGGGGCTTTGGCCAAGGAGAAAATAGCAACCGCAGGGGAAAACCTCTTTCCGTTCTCAAGTTCTCTTCTTGCCGTGCTGAAAGCATGGCCACCGAGTCCAGAACCGCGAAAAAGAACTTCCAGGGCCTGAGGGCGGAGGCCCCTGGATCATGGGCTGAACCAGCGCGTCCAGGAGCGCCGTAGCGCCTTGCTCTCGCGCGTCAAAAGCTTGGCCAGCTTCATGGGATCGTGCTTCACCGTGGGCTTCCCTTCCATCTCCACCACGGTGAGAAGGGGAGCGCGGATCACCCGCACCCCGAAGGTCCTCGCGCCGCGCAGGTCGTCCTTCACCGGCTCGCTTCCTTCTGCCCGGTAGCGTTCCAGGATCTCCGGCGGAGGAGGCTCGGTGTTCACGATAATCCCTGTGAACCGCCGGAGGTCCAGGTACTGCGCGAGGACCTTGAGGTGGTCGTAGGCCGTATAGCCGAGGGTCTCCCCGGGCTCGGTCATGAGGTTCATGATCACGAACTTCTCGGCCTTGGACCGATTG
>JANXBC010000125.1 GCA_025060555.1 Candidatus Bipolaricaulota bacterium | reverse complement strand
AGGGCTGTCTTGCCTTATTCCCTGAACTCGTCCATATACGCTCGGCCTTCTCGATGCAATTGTACCCGCGCTGGGACTTGAACCCTGCGCCTTTTTGCCCTTGTCATTGCCCACCATTAAGGTTTGACACTCCTCAGACCAAATCCAACTCTCGCAGTATGTCAAGTATTCGTGGCAACGGTTCCTGCCATAGCCAACCAACCTTCAGCCAGAATCCCGGGAGCACAACCGAGCGGTAGATCCCCTCACTATCCGGCTCCGTCAGCCGGAAACGGCCTCGCTCATCTAGACGATAAAAGTCCGCCTCCTTCCGCTCCGGGTCAATGAGCCAATATTCCTTCACCCCACCCAGCTCGTATTCGGCGAACTTCTCGCCACGATCCCGTAGGCGGCTTTCGGATGAAGTGATCTCAATCACCAGGTGGGCTGAACCATCGAGATAGGTCTCCTTCAATCGCCCCAGATGCTCGTTGGCCAGAAACAAGATGTCGGGCTCCCTCCCAGGGAGCTCGGGCCCTGTTTTCATCTGGAAGGGGGCTCCCAATACCCTCCCCTAACCCCTTTTGTTCGACGTAGATGGTCATCACAGCCTCCAGAAAACCCCTGAGAGCCTGATGCCGCTCCGACGCGGGGGTTAGCACGATGACCTCTCCGTTCACCCATTCGGCCCAGGTGTCCTCATCGCACCATTCCAGAAATTCCTCATAAGTCAGCTTTTTGGGGGGCACCTCAAGCTTTGCAATCTCTTACTCCTTAAGAAACGTCTCCAAAGTAATATACCTGTAAGCCCCCATTTGCAAAAGCTGCTCGATCTTCGTGTGCTGCCGCTAAGCTTTCAATATATCGGTCTACTATATCCTTCGGATCGCCCAAAGCACACACCTCACCCTTGTTGAGCCACAGCGCCTGATGGCACCAACTCTTTACTGTGGGAAGATCGTGGGTCACAAGCAGGATTGTTTTGCCCTGTTTTTTGAACTCGTCCATGCGCGCCCGGCTCTTCTCGGCAAAGGCCGCGTCCCCCACGGCTAGCACCTCGTCGAGAAGAAGGATGTCCGGGTCCACGTTTACCGCCACGGAGAAAGCGAGGCGCATATACATCCCTGAGGAATACGTGCGCACCGGAGCATCGATGAAATCGCGGAGTTCAGCAAAATCGATTATCTCGTCCATTCGGTACGCAATCTCCCGGCGGGAAAGCCCCATGGCCAGGCCCCCAATGATGATGTTCTCCCGGCCAGAGAGCTCGGGGTGGAAGCCAAGCCCAAGGCTGAGGAGGGCGGAGACGCGGCCGTTCACAATGATTCTTCCCGAAGTGGGTCGGTAGATCCCGGCAATGAGCCGGAGCAGGGTGCTCTTGCCCGAGCCATTCGGCCCAATGATCCCCAGCACTGTGCCTTCAGGAACAGAGAAAGACACATCTTTCATGACCTCTACATGCTGTCGGGACCGTATTCGGTACAGCTACTCGCCCCGCACTAATAGGTCCTTGAGCGTGGTGTAACCACGCGTGGGATAGCGCTTGAAGATTTTGGACACGTGCTCGAGAATAACTAAGTACTCCGCGAAGGTCTCCCTTCTCCACTCGAAGACCATCTCCCCAGCACTAGCAGGACCAAAGCTAAGGCCAGCACAAACCCCAGGTTCCGCCAGTGCGGCCATGTCCCATAGAAGAGCAGGCGGCGGTAGCTGTCGATTACGATGGTCATGGGGTTGATTTTGAGAAGCCACTGGAACCGGGCAGGGACGAACGAGAGGTCATACATGATCAGGGTGGGGAAGAACCCCACGAGCAAGCCATGCTGGATGATGTAGCGTAGGTCCCGCAAGAACACGTTCAATGTGGAGGTAAAGTATACGATGCTTAGGATCAGCATAAACTGGACAGCCATCACCAGCGGGAGCGCGAGAACGGTCCAGTCCAGGGGCACCTCATACACCGCCAGGAGGATAAACAGCACCGGAAGGGAGAACATGTAGTTCATCATGCCCACGCCCACGGAGACGACCGGGAGGACCTGGGCAGGGAAGACCGCGTTGCGAAGAAACATGGCATGGTCCACAAGGCACGAGGTCTCGGCCATCACTGACTCAGAGAACCACATCCAGGGGAACAGCCTGGTGAGCAAGAACGCGGGGAGTTTGGGAATCCCGAGCCTCAAAAAGCGTGAGAAAACACGGGTGTAAACGACTATGAAGACGAAGGGATTGAGAAGGGTCCAAAGGAAGCCAAG
>JANXBC010000124.1 GCA_025060555.1 Candidatus Bipolaricaulota bacterium | reverse complement strand
CGCTTCGACGAGCTCATCTACGTGCCCCTCCCCGACGAGAAAGCACGCCTGGCCATCCTCAAGGTGCACACGAAGGGCATGGCCCTCGCGGCCGACGTGGACCTGGCGGAGCTCGCCCGCCGCACCGAGGGCTACAGCGGCGCGGACATCGCCGAGGTGTGCCGCAAGGCCGGGCGCATCGCCCTCCGCGAGGATTCCAAGGCTCAAGCCGTGACCATGCGCCACTTCCTGGAGGCGCTGGAGAAAACCCCGCCCTCGGTGTCCCCGGAGGAGCGGATGCGCTACGATAAACTCAGTAAGAATCTGCGCCGGGCCGTGCGCCGCCTGGCCGGCTTCTTGGTAGAAGAAGAAACGAAGGAGGAAAAGTGAAAAAACTCTTGGCGTTCGTCCTTTTCGTCGGGCTCACCGCCTTGGCCCAAGCTCCTGTGGCCATCGTGAACGGCGAGGCCATCACCAAAGAGGAATTGGAAAGCGCGACACAACTCAACCAGATTCTCTTCACCTTGTACTATCAATACACGCGCTTTGCCCAGTCCCTACTTACGACTCCGGAGGGGAAAGCGTTTCTCACGCGCTACCAGCGTGATGTGCTTGAGGACCTGATCCTTCGCAAGATCCAGCTGCAAGAAGCGCGAGCGCGTGGGCTTGCGGCGGATCCCGCCAAAGTGGAAGAGCTTGTGAACCAAACCCTGGGGTACATCAAAAGCTACTACGACCTCACCGACGAAGAACTTGCGGCTGAGCTAGCCAAGGAAAACATGACGGTCGAGCAATTCCGGGCAGAGCTTCGCCCCCAGGCAGAGGAGCGGGCTCTCCTTGCGGCGCTGAAAGAGGCGGTGATTGCGGAGGTCACCGTGAGCGAAGAGGAGATCGCGGCTTACTACAATGCTAACCCTGGGCAATTCGTGGATGCGCAAGGAAACGCGCTTCCTCTTGCCGAGGTTCGTGAGAAAATCGTGTCTCTCTTGATTTCGCAAAAACAAGACACTGTTTGGCAAGAATGGCTGAAGAAGGCGCGGGAGACGGCAAGCGTGCAGATAAACTTGTGAAAAAAGCGGGGCTAGGAAAACTAGCCTCGCTTCTCCACCCGATCCAGGTACTCTCGGGTATACACGTTGATGCGCACTATGTCGCCTTCGTTGATGAACTGCGGCACCAGTATCTCCAGGCCGTTTTCCAAGGTAGCTGGTTTGTACACGTGACTTTCCTTGTCCCGTATGGCCGGCGCCGTGCTCACCACCTTAAGATCCACCGTCTCCGGGAAAACCACGGACACGGGGTTGCCTTGATAGAACTCCACCGGGACGCGCTGGTTAGGTTGGAGGAACACCTCCAACTCCCCGATCATCGCCGCCGGGATGGCGACCTGATCATAAGATTCTAGGTCCATGAAATAGAAGGCTTCTCCATCGGTGTACAAATACTCTGTGAGTCTTCGCTCCAGTAGCACCTCTTGTACGTCTTCATCGGGGCGCAGACGGCGCTCCACCAGTGCCCCGGTACGAAGATTCCGCATCTTTAGATAAACAAGGCCTTTTTGCTGAGCGCTTCCGGTGTGGCGCACCGCCTCCACCACCCGAAAAATGTCCCCTTCCATCCTCACCGTGGCCCCCGGTCGCAGCTCGCTAGCCAGCGCCATACCAAAATGATCTTACCCCTTCCTCTCCGCTAACGGCAAAGGTCAGAACCCCGCCTCCGCTCTCAAGAAGAGGACCCCAAGGGGTGGGAGCGTCAACGATAAAGACTGCGGAAAGCCATGGGCCGGCACTGGTTCAGCCCAGACACCACCCAAATTTCCTACCCCGCTTCCCTTGTATTCTTGGGCGTCGCTATTGAGGAGCTCCCGCCAAAAACCAGGAAAAGGCACGCCTACGCGGTAATCCTGCCGGACCACGGGGGTAAAGTGGGCGACAACCAGCACGCAACGCGTTGGATCCCGGGCTTTACGGAGGAACGCAAGCACCCCGGAGTCCGCGTCGTCAGCGATGATCCACTGGAAACCCTCCGGCTCGCAATCGAGCTCATGCAGCGCCGGCTCCTCCCGATAGAGCCGATTTAAATCCTTCACCCAAAGCTGCAATCCGGCGTGCTCCGGCCGGGAAAGGAGCCACCAATCGAGCTCCCCCTCATGGTTCCACTCCCGCTCCTGGCCGAATTCCCCGCCCATGAAGAGGAGCTTCTTTCCGGGCACGGCATACATGTACCCCAAAAGGAGGCGGAGGTTGGCCAGCTTTTGCCAGGGATCGCCCGGC
>JANXBC010000123.1 GCA_025060555.1 Candidatus Bipolaricaulota bacterium | reverse complement strand
GTCCAGGGCCTCGTTCTTCTCGATGATCTCACGGAGCCGCCGGGTTAGGCCCGCAAAGCCCCAACCTAAAGGGGGGCGGATATCCGTCATCTTTGATCCCTCCTAGGCTAGCTCTTCGATGAGATTGGGGATCCCTGCGGGCCAAGCAAACGAGAACCGATCACGGGCCACCTCCGGGAAGCCCGTCCAGGAAGTCCATCCCCAATCAAGAGCGAATCTCACCACGTCTCCTGCCCGCTCAAAGCAAAATTTCCAACGCATACACACCGTCCTCCAGGCGGAGAAGCTTTGCCTTTCGCGCTTGCTCGGGAACTTCTTTAAGGAAAACCCGCCAAAAGATGCCACCTTCATTGATCTCGGCTTTTCCCATCCCCCAGCCCTTGAGTATGGCCCGGACGCTGCGGCGGTTGTATTTCTTCTTATCAAAAAGATGGAAGCAGATATTGGCTTCATCATGGGGCGGGGGAAGAGGAATGGGCATACTCAAACTCCAAGGGCCCAGCGCACGAGGGTCACCGCCAGGGAAGCGATGGCCGTGAGCACGGCCCCCACGAGGGCCATGCGCCAACGTCCATGCTGCTCGCGCTCGCTCCAGAGGACCGCCACGCGCTGCTTGAGCCCCTCTCGGCCATTGACACCATAGAGCTCACAGGAAATAAGCTCCTGTAGCTCGCCCACGGCCTTCTTGAGATCCCTAAGCTCGCTGAGAACGAGTTCCTGGTAGCGCTCCCATCCGTTGTCCATGGTCATCGGTTAGCTAGGACTGAGGACTTCCTTTCTCCCGGCTGGAGGCCTTCCGGCGGGAAAAGATCCGCCTCATCGCGGGAAGAATGCGGCCCAGGCGCGAGCCCTTTTCCGGCTCTTCCTCTGGCGCCTCGGTCATCCCGAAGATGTCGCGGAGGAGGATCGGCTCCCCTCCCGCGAGGATCACGAGCTCCTCGCCCTCCGGGAGAGGCTTCAGGCCTTGACGGACGCGCGCCTCGTTGGGGGTCATCACGCCGAACCGCACGGCCGTGGTGTTGGCCTGGATGAGGCGGGAGATGTCCTCCAGCGTGATCTCACCGAACCGCACCCGCCAGATGCTGCTGGAGTCACCGAAGAGGAGGTTCGTGATGAGGTTCTCCCACATCGCCTGGCGGGGGCGGACCACGTACCGCTTAAAGAATTCCAGCTGGACCTGGGCCTCGCCGGTCGAGCCAAGCTGGCCCGCCTCAAGGACGGAGATGAGCCTCAGCGGAACGCCATGGGCGCGGGCGATCTGGTCCCGGCATTCGTTTATGAACGCGATCGTCTCCCGCGGCTCAAAACCCAGGGTCAAAGTCTGGAGATCCGCCTGTACGGAGGGCGGCGTGGGGAGGACGACGATCTTGCCGGGGCCCTGGTTCAGGGCCTCGTTGAAGTAGCGGTTGATGAGAGGGAAATCGATCTGGTCCGGCGAGCTCCCTGCGCCCTCGAGGATCAAGAGGTAGTTGGGGACGCCCTTGGCTGCGAGGTGGCCGGTGAGGAAGTCCATGGCCTTGCGCAGGCCAAACAGGGCATACAGGGCGGAGAGGATGTCCGGGATCCCGTACCAGTAGTTGGCGGCGGATTGGCCGCCGATGTTTTTGATATGGATGAGCTCCGTGACCGGGCCCTGCTCCGGCAAAGTCACGGGGAAGAGCTGGCCATACTCCCGGAAATAAACCTCTTGGCCGCGATAGAGCTGGACGTAGGCGCAGCCCGTGGGATGATCGGGCGGCAGGCGCCGCACGGAGAACGCCGGAACATGGGTGACGCGGGCCACCGCGCCCAGTCCGTTCTTCGTCCGGGCATCGGGATAGCGAATGATCTCAAGATATGCGTTTCCCAGGGCTTCGTAATCGAGGGCCGCCGGGTAGATGACGGCGTCCAGACCATCGGGAAAGACTTCCTGGACCCGGCGGATGAGCTCCGGCGGCGGCTGATCCGGCACGCCGTCTATGCGCTCCAGGCGCCACTCGTTGGCGAGGAGAGCACGGGCCTTGAGGACGCAGCAGGCATGGTGGGTGGGATCAGCGTGGAAGAGCTCGGCCACCATGTTCGGGTCGAGCCCGTATGGGAAGGGGATATAGCTGAAACGCCCTTCTTCGCCCTGGGCAAAGAGCTCCTCGCTCTGAGAGCGCGGCTCCTCGTTCGTCTGCTTCACCTGCAGGGCCGCGAGGATCTCAGGAACGCTCTTGGCAAATTTCGTATTCCCTAAGAGGAAAACCTGGTCATCGGGCATACGGCGGGTTCACTTTTCACGCGAAAGGCGAA
>JANXBC010000122.1 GCA_025060555.1 Candidatus Bipolaricaulota bacterium | reverse complement strand
TTCAGCGTGCGAACGGCCACCTCCACCCGGAACCCTTGGACCAAGCTTTGGCCTTGGCCAAAACCCGTCATGCTACGCAACCTCGCTCACCTCGCGGAATAGAGCGGATGCATATCCCACGACCTGTTCCATCATTCCTGCGATTTCTCCGGACGTACGATAAAGGAGAAGTTGAGCAGCCCACAGATTCAACTCCTTGGCTGCGGCGATGAACAGGGCGAGAGCTCCTACTCCACAGATGGAAATCCGGTGTTGATGGATCGCCGCCAAGAATCCAGGGAGGTCCAAATCCAGTACACGCCGCAAGGCCAACAGATCCTTTTCCTTGGCCATTTCGTGAGGTTCATAGTGCGTGAAATCCGTGGAGCAAATCAAAGCCACAGATTTTTTGGCGAGGACCTGGGCAAGGCCCACTCCAGCCTTTTCCGCTTCCCGTAAGGAGAGGGGCTGCACCACCGCGGCCACGAACGGTATCTCCCCGTAAAGATAACGAAGGAATGGGAGTTGAACCTCCACAGAATGTTCTTCGAAGAATGGGGCATCGGTGAGTTCGCCACCACTGGCCTCAGCCAACCCGCGTGTGAGCTCCCGGTGAATGGGCAGTGGGCCGAAAGGGGTTTCCCATTCCCCGGGTTCAGCGAAGGAGATGGCCGCGCCCAAACCGGTGTGGTTGGTGCCGAGGATCACCGTCACCTCAGGCCGCCCAACCGCCCAAAGAGCGCGATATCCTGCCCCGGCCACCCCACCGGAGTAGCGATACCCGGCGTGGGGCACGATGAGCCCTACAGGATGCACTAAGGGTGGACCAGCCGGCCCCAGCTCTTCTCGGCTTCCCCCTAAGCAATGCTCAAGCTCGCGCGTAAGACGTAGAGGATCAGCAGGATAAAATGTACCAGCGGCGCAAGCCCACCTAAAACCCATCTTGCCCTATTGTACGCTGCCCACGGAAAAGGACGGGCTGCCCATCTTTCCCACTTCCACAAGCTCCCCTTGACTCCGTTCTTCTTCCTCAGCTAAACTCTTTTCGTTCTGGGAGATCGGCTAATGGTAGGCCGGCGGGCTCTGGACCCGCTAGTGGGGGTTCGAATCCCTCTCTCCCAGCCAAAGGGAAAGCTCTTCTTCGAGGGGTGCGAGAACGAACGCCGCCTTCTCCTCGGCCAAATCGGCAAGTTCTGATCGCGCCTTACTCAATTCCTCGCGAAACTTCGCGTCTTTGATCCCTTGCGCATTGGCATCCACGGTGTAGAGGGCGGAGAGGCACGCGGCCCAAGCCAAGCGCGCTGCACACGCCAGATCGCTGTGAACTGTTTTTGGCGATAGGGGAAGGAGCCGCTCCGCCAAATCCATGAGGACGAGGGCCTTTTGCGCCACCTCCAGCGGAACGCCTGCTGCACGGGTCAGGGCTTTGGCCAGCGCTTCCTCTCCGGATTTCTGGGCCTCCACCACGGCCGCATAAGCTTCGGCATCGGCCTGGCCCAGGTCTAGGAACTTCTTCACGAGGGTTTCTGCCCGTTGCGCAGCTTCGCCGACCGCGCGGCCACGTTTTTGCGCCAAAGCCGCTACCTTTTGCAGCAAAGCTGCGGCCAAAGCTGCGCTTAAAGCAGCCGCTGTCCCCCCGCCGGGCACAGGCTCCGTGGACCCCAAGGCCGCAAGGAAAGCCTCAATTGTCATCCCTGCCAACTTTTCCATCGAAAGCGCCTCCTTCCTTATATCTTAGGATGCCATGAATGGCTATCTTTTGGCAAACGAGGTCAGTACATGGTCTGCATGTCCAAAAGCCCACGGCGCACAGCCATCCTCTCGGCGATGTGGAAGAGCCCTATGGAAAGTACAACGCCCAAAAAAGTAGCACCCGCGAGGATAGAAAGCACGGTGGAATTAGAAAAACTAGCGAGTTCCTGGTGAAGCCCCTGTCCGAGGAGGGCCCGGCGCAGGGCCTCCAACCAGTAGGTGGGCGGAAGCCCCAGGCCGAGGGCCCGGAAGGGCGTGGGGAGAAGGGCGAGGGGGAACGCGGCGCCGCAAAGGAGGTAGAGGCCTCCGGCCACGACGTCGCCCACCATCCAGCCGTGCCGGGCGATGAAAAGGGAAACCCCGGCGAGGAGGATGCCGTAGAAGGCCAGGGCCGCCAGGCCCAGCACGAGGGCGGCCACAAGGAGCCCGGGGCTCCCCAGGGAAAAACGCACCTTAAGGAAGGCCATGCCGAAGGCCAGGGTGACGAGCACAGAAATAGTGGCCACGAGGGTCTTGGCCACGCCCCGGCCCAGGAGGTACCCATAAAGGTGCAGGGGCGCCATGTACACG
>JANXBC010000121.1 GCA_025060555.1 Candidatus Bipolaricaulota bacterium | reverse complement strand
GAGGAGGACTTGCTGTCCAGGGGCTACGGGGACGTTAGGTCCTGCTGTGGCCGTGGTGCCCACGGTGATATTTCCGGTGCGAAGCTTTTGGGGTTGGGGAAGGGTAGATGGACGTGTGATATTCGCCATTCTTACCACCTCCAGGCGAAGTAGGCTACGGGTGCGAAGCCGTAGCCGCGCACGAGTTCCGTCCCCAGGCCGAGCCTTAGCCTAGCCCAGTCCCCGTGGACCATGAGGGAGAAGCCTGCGGTGAGGGAGACCATAGCGGTGGCGCCTTCTTCCCCGAGGACTAGGCTGGCTGTGGTGGTGATCCCCGGGGTGAGGGTGAGGGAGGGGGCGATGGGAATGGGCCAGAGGAACTTTAGGGTGGCGTTCCACGTGTAGCTCATGGGCCAGCCTGTGATGGGGTGGGCGGGTCCTGGTGCAGGCCAGAGGACCAAGTGGACGTGGTCGGTGCCCAGGAGGAGCCCGGGGATGACACCGATCCCGCCCCAGGGTCCGAAGGTGAGGTCGGGGACGAGGTAGGCATGGATCCCGGCCAAGGGGGACGCGAGGGCACAGGCACTGAGGAGTAAGGCTCCTAGAGTCTTCATATTGCTCACCTCTGCCCTAAATCATACCGCGGGCCGCAGCGAGGTACACGGCGGACATCCCTCCGGCCACGCCCAGGGCCATGGCGAGGGGGAGGGGGGATCGGATTAGGGCGGAGCACACGCCTCCGATGGTTATGGAGAAGAGGCTGGCGAGGACGCAGCCTTTGGCGATGTCCCTTTCTGTGAGCTCATCCCGGAACCGGTGGATGGTGAAGATGGAGGGATTGAACGCGGAGAACGCGTGGGCGGATTCCACGGCGACGAAGATGGCGATGAGCAATTCCTCGCGGTTCACGGTCTGAGTTTCTCTGGCCAATCCTGGCTGAGTTTCTCAAGCCAGCCATCAATGGTATCTGTGAGCGTGGGTCCGAGGATGGGGATGTGGAAGATAGCGCGGTAGGCGAGGGTGGCAAGGGGGAACAGGGCAATGTCGTAGAGGATGTCGCGAATGGAGCTCAGGATGAGCCCGACGATTTTTAGGGCTGCTGTAGCCCAAAGGCCTAGGCTAGGCTCGCGAATTTCCTTTTTCTCCATGTTCCTCACCTCCTTTTTCGTACTTTAGCCACAAGCTTTTGCCACTTGGGATCGTGGACCTTGTGAATGATTCCACGCCTAATCTTAGTCGCTAAGGACTTGGCTACGCTCAACTTCCAAAGGCGTGGGTGGTTCTCCTTGTAGTGCCGGCGTAGTTTTTCCATGCGGGTGGGGAAGTCGTAACCCTGGATGGATTTTCCGCACGCACGGCACTTAATGATCTTCTCCGGCATATCACTGAAGGGCTTGCGCAACCCATAGGATGAGGATCAAGGGGATAAGGATGGGGAGGACGTAGCGCAGTATGTCCGCGGAGGTTTCCACGCCTTCGCTGATGCGTTCGGTGACGTAGATCGTAGTGCGCAGGATGCGGTAGGCGAAGTAGGCGAGGATGGCAGTACCGATAAGGGTGAGGAGGACGGAAATGATCCCAGGAGGTGCAGCGCGGGGGCTGCTGGTGAGTTCGAAGGTAATCCAAATATGTCCCCTGCGGGACTCTCGGTCGTAGGCAAGCTGCGCGGCGTGCAGGCGCCAGGAAAGACCTGGGGCTTCACGCGTTACATCCTGGTGGAGTTTGTAGATGGTTTGGGCGAGGCGCTCGCGGGCTACCTCTTCACTTACGATCTCTGCCTTGCCCTCGAACTCCGCGTGGTAGGTGTAAATCCCTGGGCCTGTGATCCCTTCTATAGGTCGGACAAGGCGAAACCGTTGAGGAGAGCCGAAGGTAACCTGCATCATTTCCGCAACATAAGGACGATGAGGAAGACTGCCCCTGCGCCCACCAGGAGCCACTTGAGCCACTCCTGATCGCGTTGCAGTTTCTTGTCCTCCTCATCCTTCTTAGGCTGGGTGGGCTGGGTGGGCTGAGGGCCTATAAGGCCGAGGATTTCCCCGCTTGTGATCACGCCCTCCGTTAGTTCGATGCGGCTAGCGTGATAGTTGTAGTCGGCCGAGGTGAAGTCCGCCACGGCCAGATAACCGCGGTTGCGGATGGCGTTGATCACGTAGTAAGCCGCGTCGGATAGGAACTGTCCTACGGCGCCCAAACGCAACCCCGTAGCCAACATCAAGGGTGAGGTCAGGCCCAATATTCCTACGGAGTAG
The DNA here is from genome assembly GCA_025060555.1 of Candidatus Bipolaricaulota bacterium. Lineage (GTDB taxonomy): Bacteria > Bipolaricaulota > Bipolaricaulia > Bipolaricaulales > Bipolaricaulaceae > DTER01. Next base: position 98 of record JANXBC010000121.1, on the reverse strand, counting down.
ACCTTTCCTCCTGTATACCGTTTTCCCACGCGCGTGGGTGTGTGGTACAAGTACATTTGGGCGATGTGGTAGTTGTACTTTGAGCTCGCGGTCTCAGC
>JANXBC010000120.1 GCA_025060555.1 Candidatus Bipolaricaulota bacterium | reverse complement strand
TTGCGCGGATATGGCCAAGGGATGCGCGTATTCCGTGGGCTGGGTCCCGGAATAGGACCCAAACGAAAGTCCAGCGTTGGCAAGAAGGAAGGAGGCGTCGAAGCCGTCCGCGAGGGTGAACCAAAAGCCGATGGGGATGTCCGGGCCGGGTTGGACCAAGTGGATGACGCGCAGGGGCAACCCCACCACCTCTCCTCTCCGGGCTTGGACCTGAGTGGCCAGGAGCTCGATCCGAAAGGGCGTCTCGGTTTCGGGAAGCGGTCCAGGGCAACCGCCGAGAGCTGCAAGCAAAGTACCGGTTAGGGCAAGGAAAGCTACCCTATTCCCATAGCAGACCCACCTCTTTTTCATCGCTAAGATCATGGCGTTCCCAGTGAGTACATTCAATCATGGAGCAGGAAACTATCCGGACTATACAGGCATCGTGCATGGCAAGTATCTTAACATCCGCCCAGTCCAGGGCGTGGAGCAGGGTCTGACATTCGCGGGTGTAGAGCAACTAACCCAGATCTATCGGGCGCCAAGAGGGTAGCAACCCGGCTTCGTGGAAATTTTGTGTCCATGCGGGGCATTTCCACCGACACGCGCTGCTCCCTAGGCCCTGTTTCTCCGAGGAGTTCTAGCGAATGGACTGATTTTTGGGAACAAGCGCAGTAACTTGGGCAGGGGAGCCGCTCCCTATCTTTATGGCAAGAGCACCGATGAAAATTATGGCTCCCCGGGGAGGCAATTTGTCCAAGTTTGTCAGTAGCTCCAAAGCAAAATTCCCCACAAAAGCTGTTTCGTAATTCGTGCGAAATTCTAGCACCGCCTCCCCGGGAAAGCCTGGGAAATGCATCGAAGTTGTAGGGGATCCATCCGTGCTCCGCCTCCCAGGCCAAAAGGTCCTCGATGCCCAACGTAAAGTCAGGGTTGTTTTTACACTTTTCCCTGACATCAATAACAACAGCTGGAACAACGAGTTCCCAAATAGGGAAATTCGCAATGTCTCGTCCGCCTGAAATGAAGTAGGACGGGGCATTAATGTGCGTGCCTGTGTGTTCGCCGATGCAAAGCAAATTCAGATAGTATCCCTCTTTTTCGAAGGTGGCCACCGTGCGAAGCTCCACCTCGGGATCGCTCGGCCATACCGGCATCCCTGGCTATTGGGAATACTTCCCCAGAATTTTCCAAAGATCCTCTGCCCCTACCGCCGCGAAGGCCAAAACCACCTAAACCAAGGATACGTCCAGCGTGTTTGTTTTTAATCCTTCCGCCTCCTTTTATAGCCGTACTCAGCCAAGGAATAAGGGGATGCTCTGAAGCAGCCTTGTCTCCAAGCAACTTCACATCTTTAATGATCTGGATTTACCGGGCTTGTGGAGGCATTTGAGCCACAGCCCGTGGACTTGGAGGTTCATGAACCCCATGCCTAATGATCCCGGTGTCATAAAACTCGCGGGATCGGCCACGAAGAGGATCACGATAGGACCTGAAATCATGGCACCTTCGCCAATACCCAGAGGTGGAGGAAGATCTCCCGCTCCTCGGGGAAGAGGCAGTAGGTGTCCGTACACGGCTGGACCTGGAGCCGGCCGCGGAGGACCCGAAGGCCAGGGGAGGCGTCCGCCTCAATCGTCAGGGGGACGATGAAAACCACCGTACCGCTGTACACCGCAAGCCTCGCGCGTGCGAAAGAAAAGAACTTCTCCACAGGCTCGGGATAGATCACCTTGCCCACCTGCACACCGGGCACGGGCTCCACCACAAGCACCGTGGGGATGAGGTAGGCCAGGGTGGGCGTGTGGGCTTGGATGACCCAGCCTTCCTGGATCTCCAAGACTAGAGCCAAGTACACCGTGGTGCCGGGAAATCCGGCGGCAAGAGCACGGGCCGTGAGTACCTCCTCCGGTTGGACTCTTACTGCGCTCGCAAAAAGCAAAAGAGCCAAGAATGTGCCCCTCATCGGCCCACCCCCTGGAGGATACGCTGAATTTCCACAAAAAGTTGGGCTACGCCGCCGTAGCCGCGGATGCGGCCCAGCTCCTTCCCTCCCGGCCCCAAAAAGAGCAGCGTGGGCAAAGCCTTGGCCTTGTAGAGGTCGGCGATCCTCTGGCTTGGCGCGTCCCGCGGATCGCTGAGGTCCACCTTGAAGCGGGGCAGGGGCGCGAGGAGCTCCACGATGGCCGGGGCGCGGAAGGCCTCCTCCTCCATGGCCAGGCAAGGGGGGCACCAATCCGCGCCGAAATAGAGGACTACCACGGGGCTGGTGCGCAGGGCCTCCTCGAGCTTGCCGGGGGAGAAGGGCTCCCAAGTAAGGGGCGGAGCCGTGGGCGCAAGCTTCTCCTTGGGGAGCT
>JANXBC010000011.1:8734-26846 GCA_025060555.1 Candidatus Bipolaricaulota bacterium | reverse complement strand
GTCGTAGAACTTGATCTCCGGGGCGTAGAGGAGGGTGCTGCCGGAGTCCACGCCGGGCATGACCCGGTCCAGCATGGCCAGAGCCTCCACAAGGTCCACCACCACCCGGTGGGGCAGGGCCATGGAGATATCGCCGGGGGTGAAGTCCTTGAGGGTGGGCTCGATGGGGACGCGGCGAATCCGCTCTAGAGTAGAACGCCGGCCCTGGCGCAGGTCCTTAAGGCGCTGGAGGATGGGCTTCCCTCCCCCGATGGTCGTGGCGAGCTTGGCGATGGCCCGGCCGTACTCGGTCGTGTCCTCCACGGGGTCGGTGAGCTCGATGCGCACCAGGAGGGCGAAGTTCGTGTTCGCCGTCTTCTTTTCGTTCTCCGCGTGTCCGTTCACGAGCACGAAATCCCCGTGGTCCTCGGCCACCACGAACCCCCGCGGGTTCGTGCAAAAAGTGCGAACCATGTCGTCGTAGGTGGGGGTGCGCACCCGGAACTTGGCGTCGTACATGATGCGCTCGATGGGCGCGTAGATCTCCGCGGGGAACTCCACGCGCACGCCCACGTCCAGGGGGCCAAAATCAGGACCAATCCCCAAGTTACGCGTGACTTCCCTCAGCCAGTAAGCTCCCACCCGACCTGGTGCGGCGATCACGCATCGCGCGCGAACTTCTTCACCACCTAGATCCAACACGTACTCTTCACCTTCGTGGCGAATGCTCTTTACCCGTGTCTCCAACTTGAAAGCGATGCCATTGCGGGCAAGGTCCTGATATAGATTATCGATGACCTCCCGAATTTTTCCGGTGCCGATGTGGCGCTGGCGGCCAGCGATGAACTCCACCCCCGCCTCCGCGGCCACTTTCTTCAGCTGGGCAAGAGCATCGTCATCCTCTCCCGAATATTCAGACGGCGCACCGTATTGAGTGAACGTTTCGTCCACATATTGAATGAGTTCCTCCACCTCGGCTGGGCCAAGGCCCAAGGCCTCAGGCTCTCCCCCAATGCGGCTGGTTAGATTCAGTTTTCCATCGGAGAAAGCACCGGCTCCGCCCACGCCGTACGTGATGCTCTTCCTCTCCTTAGGAGCTTGGCCCTTCTCGATCACCAGCACTTTCAGCTTTGAGGCCGCAAGCTCGCGCGCAGCAAACAAACCCGCTGGCCCTGCGCCAACAATCACTACATCCCACTGCACTTTCGCTCCTTTTGCGGAAAGAATCGGAAGACTAGACAATCCTAACGTTTACTAGCAAACCTGCAACCGCGCGAGTGTGTGGTAAGCTCTGGCATGCGCATAATCGGCGGGGAGCAGCGGGGCCGGAGGCTTGTGCACTGGCAAGGCGAGAACATTCGCCCCTTGCGGGATCGCGTGCGGACCGCCCTCTTCGACACATTAGGGGAAGCCGTAGTTGGTGCCCATGTCTTGGATCTCTTTGCGGGTACTGGAGCCGTGGGTTTGGAAGCCCTCTCCCGTGGTGCTGCCCACGCCACGTTCGTGGACTCCTCGGAGCACGCGGTGCGGATCATCCGGGAGAACGTGGCCCGTCTGGGTTATGGAGAGCGGGTGGAGATAATTCGGGAGGACGCCGCCAAAGCTGTGCGGAATTTGGCTAGGAAGGGCTGGCGCTTCGATCTTGTCTTCGTTGGTGCACCCTACGCTACAGGGCTTGCGGCGCAAGCTCTGCAAGCTTTGGCAGAAAACCTCCCCCTCAGACCCGGGGCGATGGTGGTGGCCGAAACTTTCCATAAGGACGCGCTTGGGGATGTGTTCCCGCCCCTGCGCCTTGTGGAGGCGCGCTCCTATGGAGAGACACGCCTCACCTACTTTCTCTTTGGCCAAAAGGAAGGTAGCCGGTAAACTTCGGCCCAACCATGGTGCCGCTTATTCTTCTCACCAACGATGATGGTTATCTCTCCCCTGGGCTGCATGCGTTACGACGGGTATTGAGCGAGTTCGGCGATGTTTGGGTTTTGGCCCCGGAGAAGAACTGGTCCGCCGCTTCCCGCACAAGGGTATTCCACAAGCCCCTTCGCGTGTATTCCGCCCAACTTCCCGATGGCTCTGTAGTCCATGTGACCAACGGCTCCCCCTCGGACTGCGTCCTTTTGGCGGTATTGGGGGTAGCGCCACGCCGGCCGGATTTGGTGGTGGCAGGGATCAACGCCGGCGCCAACCTGGGCAAGGATGTGACCTACTCCGGCACGGTTTCCGCGGCCATAGAAGGAGCCCAGGCTGGGATCACCTCTTTGGCCGTTTCTTTGGATGTGGCCGGTGACCCCGAGGAAACCCCGGATTATGAGAGCGCCGCCCGGCTCACAGGAAAATTGGCACGCCTCCTCCTTGAGCATCATCCTCTGCCGTCTGGAGTGTGCCTGAACGTGAACATCCCAAGAGGCGCGCCCAAGGGGATAAAGGTCACGCGCTTAGGGGGGAAGATTTGGACGGAGGAACTTGTGCGGGGCAAGGATCCTCGCGGACGGGACTATTTTTGGTTCGCCGGAGAGATGCTCTCCACTCCTCCATCCGGAGAGGAGGACACCGACATTTGGGCCCTCCTCTCCGGTTATGTTTCCGTCACTCCCCTTCATCTGGATCTTACTGCATACGAAGCCCTTGAAACGTTGCGCATTTTGGAGCGAGTGGGACTATAATCTGTTTGTGGAAATACGGGTTGGATGTTGTGGGTGGTCAGCTCTGCGCCCCCAAGATTTCGGCGAGCATGAGTGGCAGAAAAAATACAAACATCGTCTGCAGCTTTATGCTGCACATTTCTCCCTCGTCGAAGTGAATTCCACTTTTTATAAACTTCCCCGGCTTTCGACCGCTGCCCAGTGGAGAGCTCTTGTGGATGAGGTTAATCTTGGCTTTGAGTTCACCGTGAAGGTACATCAAGATGTGACACACACTGCACGCTTTCGTGGGGAAACGGCACGTAAAAGCTTCGCAAAATCCGCGGAGATCGCGCAAGCATTGGGAGCGAAAATCCTCCTTTTGCAGTGCCCCGCTTCGTTTGGCCCTACGGAGGAAAATCGGCAAGCTCTGCACCAATTCCTAGCCGAAACGAAACGAGAAAATTTCATCATTGTGTGGGAGCCGCGAGGGGCGTGGGAAAAAGAGCCGCAAATGGTGAAGGACATTTGCGAGGAACATGAGATCATCCACTGCACCGACCCGTTTCGGTGGCTTCCTATGACAGAGGGAAAGATGGCCTATCTTCGTCTACATGGATCCCCCCCGGGAGAGAAAATGTACCGCTACACCTACACCGACCAAGATCTTTTCTGGCTATTGGAGAGGATCAGAAAGCTCAATGTGCCTTTAGTGTATGTCCTTTTCAATAATGACACGATGGCCAATGATGCGCGCCGGTTTTTGGCGCTCCTGGGGGATTAAGTGAACGGCTCCTTTTTCTGCCCGTTTTGTCTGCACGAAGAGGAACCGAGCATGCACCTAAACTTCTGTCCGCGTTGTGGTGTCCCTTTGCGTTGGCAAGGAAAACCTGTTCATGTGGGGCCTGAGGATTTGCGTGGGCGCGGGGTTTGGCGATACCAGCCGTTCCTGCCGGATGTGGAGCCGGTGAGTCTAGGCGAGGGTGGTACCCCTCTTTTGCCTGCACCGTCCAAATCGGTGGGGGCAAGAATTTTCTGGAAACTGGAGTTCCTAAATCCTACGGGTTCGTTCAAAGATCGAGGAGCCTCGGTTATGGTTTCAGCTCTGCGGGCTTTTGGGGCGATGCATGTGGCCGACGATTCCTCGGGCAATGCGGGGGCGGCGCTCGCGGCGTACGCAGCCCAGGCGGGATTACGGGCCCACCTTTTTGTCCCAGCCTACGCCTCTGGACCAAAGGTCCGCCAGATCGCAGCTTACGGCGCGGAACTTCATCGCGTTCCTGGTCCCCGGGCAGCGGCCACCGCCGCTGTGCAACGGGCCTGCGCGGATAATCCACACCTCATCTATGCTTCACATAACTCCTCACCCTACTTCATCAGCGGCATCATGACCCTTGCCTTTGAAATCGCCGAAGAACTGGGCTGGCGTAGCCCTGATCATGTGGTGGTCCCTGTGGGGGGAGGGGGGCTTCTCCTCGGCCTTTTCTACGGGTTTGCCCTCCTTGCAGAGTTGGGCTGGGTTGAAAAATTGCCCAAGATCCATGCTGCACAAGCGGCAGCCTGCGCCCCGATCGTGCGGGCCCTGGCCGAAGGCCTCTCCGAGCCGAAGGAAGTGGAGCCCGGGGAAACTATAGCCGAGGGAGCACGCATCCCCAAACCTGAACGAGGAAAAGAGATCATCATGGCCCTACGGGTTGTGGAGGGAAGCGGGGTTATGGTGGAGGAAGAGGAGATTCAGCGGGCTCAAAGCGAGCTAGCTAAGCAGGGGCTGTACGTGGAACCCACAGCGGCCCTTGCCCCCGCCGCTTTGCCCAAGCTTGTTGCGCACGGAACCATCAAGCCAAACGAGGTTGTGGTCATCCCCCTCACCGGCTTTGGGCTCAAGACATCTTAAAGGAGGCAACGATGTGGATCGGGGTCATCTCTGACTCCCATGATAATCTTGTGCATCTCCGCAAATGTTTAACATCGCTTCGGGAACGGGGCGTTACCCTCGTATTACATGCGGGTGACTTTGTATCGCCCTTTACCGCCGAGCCATTTCGTGAGGTCGGTATGGGGATGATTGGGGTTTTCGGTAACAACGACGGAGACAAACTTTATCTTCTTGAGCGATTCAGGGGTGTAGGGGAAATAAATCCCGGCCCACACGAGTTGATGCTCGTGGGCAGGCGCATTGTGCTCATGCATGAACCCCGGGCCATGGAGGCTTTGGCCGCCTCAGGTCGTTATGATCTTGTGATCTACGGACATACTCACCGGCCGGAGCTGCGGGAGGGGCAGCCGCTCGTGCTCAACCCCGGCGAGCTTGGGGGCTGGCTCAGCGGGCGCGCAACCTACGCTCTTGTGGATTTGGAAACTCTGCGCGCCGAGATCCTCACGCTTTGATTGGCTGTGCGCGCATAGCACATCCGTAGTCCCCTCACACCGAAGAGAGCAACGGGGCGCACTAGCCCATTTGTTCTTGAACGACAATTTCCGCGAGAGGGAAGCGTTGCCCTGGCTCCGGCTCATAAGCGGGTTTTCCCAGGGGAAGGAGAGCGACCACGCGCATGCCCCGCGGCACACGCAGGATCCTTTTGATTTCCCGTTCCACTTCCCCTCGGCCAGCCACTCCCGCCCAAAAGGAACCGTAGCCCAGGACATGGGCCATAAGGGCCATGTTTTGGGCCGCTGCCGCGCCAGCCTCGAGGTGGTGCAGGGGACTCCGCGCGGGATCAACCACCACCGCGATGACCACCGGGGCCTCACCCACGCCCGGCGAGGATAGGGCCACCCGGCCAGGACGAAAAACCAAAATCCGTTCCACTAACGCACCAAGTGCCCTCCTCCTTTCGGGATCGCGCACGACGATGAATTTCCAAGGCTGGGAATTGGCGTAGGACGGGGCCCATCTTCCCGCCTCCAAGATCTTCTCTAAGTCTGCATTGGGGATAGGATCCGGTTTGAACCGCAGAACGCTCCGCCGCCCCTCGATGACCTCTAGAAGCTCTTTCATCATGCCCTCCTTTCGCAGGCGGATCTAATCCAAAACCGCAAGCTGCACACCCGTGGCCAAAGCTTTACACCGAACGCCGCGGGATCAACCAGTCAACCCAACACCACAAGGTTGAGGCCCCGGGATTCCCTTTCCAACTCCGGTGGTTGGAAATCATAAGCTGCGCATGAGGTTCTGAACCCCTTGGATGCGAGCGGAGATGCCCGCTTCTTGATGGGAGGAGCCCGCACATCGGCCGAAAAGGAGTAAAGAAGTACAGTCCCTTTTTATCCACCAAGGTCAAATTGAGCCTAAACCTAAGAAGCATTACACTCCTTTTTGGAGAACATTCTATCCTACAACGTGTGTTTGCCCAGGAGGTGGCTATGAAGTGGGTTTTGGTGGGAATCATCGGAGGGAGTTTGTGCTTTTCCCCTGTGGCTTTAGCAACGCCTCGGCTTTCCGTATCCGAGGAAGTTTACGATTTTGGGGAGGTTAAAGAGGGAGTCCTTGTTGTCCACAACTTCATCTTGAGCAATGTGGGCGATTCTGTGCTCACTTTCACCCAACAACCTAAGACCACATGTGGCTGCACCAGTGCTCCCCTGCACAAAACCTCCTTGGCTCCGGGTGAGTCCATAGCCTTGGAGGTGCGGTTCGAATCCACCGGCTACGGCGGTAATCAGGTGGTAAGGTATGTGTACGTGTACTCTGACGACCCTGAGGCCCCGCAGATCCGTTTGGCGATCCAGGGCTACGTCGCCCCTCATGCCCTCTACGAGGAAACGGCCTACATGTTGCGCTACCGTTATCGGCTTATTTTGGATGTGCGGGATCGCCAGGCTTTTGCCCGCGGACATCTGTTGGGTGCGGTCAATGTTCCCGTCGCGGAAATCCCCGGGGCCGTTTCTTGGCTGCCGATGGGCACAATTTATGTGTGCGACGCAGCTGGGGAAACTGGTTTTTCCGTAGCGGAATCCCTCCGGCGGCAAGGCTTTTGGGCCACACGCGTGCTGGCCGGTGGCCTAGCTGGCTGGACCAAAGAGCTCGGGGACTATCTCTTGGTCGGTGAAATCCCTGCGGCGGAGCCCGTGGTTTCCCCAGGTGGGGTAAGCCCCTCCCAGCTCGCCCAGGAGTACCTGATTATTCTGGACTTCCGTACGCCCGAGGCCTTCGCTCAGGAGCATTTGGCCGGGGCCATTTACGTGGGACAAACGGGGCTAGACGCCATTCTCCCTCACCTTCTCCCCGCAACGGCCCAGGCTCCTGAGCTGCAGCCCTACATCTTCTGCGTGGACGAGGGCGAAGGGGTCGCCGCGGAGGCCGCCCAATTCCTCCAGACCCTGGGCTTAACCCGCGCTTATGCTCTCATCGGCGGGCTCCCCCAGTGGCGCATCCGCTATGGCTCGGATTTCATGATCAAAGGCTCTTAAAACTTGAGCTCGAATCCCACCGCAATCCAATCGAGGCCGCTTAGATCGAAGCGGGTCGTGGAATAGATGAGGACCTGGGAGAACTGGATTTTTATGCCGATTTCTTCCCAAAGGAGGCCGGAAAAGTTGAAGGCTGTAGCGGAATAAACGGACACGGGGTCTACGCTAACACCAAGGTAAAGTTTAGCCCAGGCCAAGCTGAGGGTGCTATTGAAACGAAGGGCTGCACCCAAGTCCACAATTGGCTGGGTAAAGCGGTAGTTCACTCCCAACTCTCCGAACCCCAACCCCGTGTAGGCGAACATCCAGGTGGTGTAGACGCGCAGGCACTGGGTGGACCAAACGAAGTGCAAAAGTTCCTCTTCGAAGAACCAGCCGGGGACAAGGGTCACGTCCGTCCAGGGATCCCCGTCGATCAAGGCGTAGAGGCCACTGACGCCAAAGCCGGTGAGGCTGCGGGCCAGGAACCCCGGCTCTCCACCCACCCCAAACTCTAGGATTAAGCCGATGGTGTAATCTGGCGTCTGGCAAATATGGGCCAAATTTCCAAGGAGGAACGTCCCGCCCAGGAAGAACGCACAGCAGCCACCGCTTGCGCTCAAGGTCCAGCGGGAGAAGCAGGGATCAAAAGTGAGACCGCTTTTCAAAGTGACGCCCTGGAAATTCAGCCAAAGCCAAAGGTGCTCAGCCTCTAGGCCGGTGAGGGACAAGATCGTTTGGCTTTTCACCCCACCTTTTCCCACGTCCATCGTCAGGGTGAGGGCAGACTGCATGGAAAAAGAGCTCGCGGGGGTGAAAAGAAAGTCCATACCCACGGCTCCGGAGAAAGAGATTTCTTGAGCCATGCTTGCAAAGGCGAGAAACATAAAGGGCAAGACCCACCACTTCATGCGCATGTTTATCCCTCCTTTGCGAGGAGGCTAGCAAGGGAGGATGAAGTAAGACAGTGAAAAAGGGCGGGCGCCACTGGCCCTTTGTCCGGCCCGCCCCGGAACCTTTACCTCATAAGAGCTCCCGTAAGACCTCTTCCAACGTGGGATGGCCGATCTCTTGGAGCTCGTAGCTCACGCGGGTGGCGGGCTTAGGAAGGTCTAAGATCCGCCGCAGGTCTACCGGCGTGGCCACGAGGATGGTTTCACAGGGAACGCGCCGGATGGTCTCCGCCAGATCTTCTAACTGATGGTCCCCATAGCCCATGGCCGGGAGGACCGGCCCAAGATGGGGATATGATTCAAACGCGTCTTTAATGGAGTTCACCGCGTAGGGCCGGGGATCAACCAGCGTGGCCCGCAGTTTCCGGGCGGCCACCGCTCCCGCACCAAAGGGCATCTCCCCATGGGTGACTGTAGGCCCATCCTCAATGACCAAAACCCTCTTTCCCGCCACTAACGCTGGCTCCTCCACAAGGATGGGGGAAGCGGCCTCGATCAGGCGGGCGCGCGGGTTGAGCTCAGCCACGGATTCCCTCAGCCGCTCGATGTCCGCAATGCCCGCGGTGTCCACCTTATTGATCACCACTACATTCGCCATGCGGATGTTCACGGAGCCCGGCCAGTAGGTCCGCTCATGGCCAACACGGAGGGGATCAGCCACGACAATCAGCACATCGGTCTTAAAGAACGGGAAGTCATTGTTTCCCCCGTCCCAGACGATCACATCGGCCTCTTGCTCTGCCATTTCCAAAACTTTTCTGTAATCCACACCGGCATAGACCACCGTGCCTTCGCGCAAATGGGGCTCGAACTCCTCGCGTTCCTCGATAGTGCAGTTATAGCGATCAAGATCGGCAAAGGTTGCGAACCTCTGGGCCACTTGCCTGCGGAGGTCCCCATAAGGCATGGGATGACGCACCACCACCACTTTCTTTCCCCAGGACTTTAGGATCCGCACAACCTTACGCGTTGTTTGGGATTTCCCGCACCCAGTGCGGACAGCGCAGACTGCCACCACCGGCCTTTTCGCGGGGAGTTGGGTGGCGGAGGGGCCAAGGAGCCAGAAGTCTGCTCCCGCGGCTTGAGCGATAGCCGCGCGCTCCATCACATATTGATGGGACACGTCGGAATAGGCGAAAACCACCCGATCCACCTGATTGCGCTGGATTAGCTCGGCCAAGCGCTCCTCGGGTTCAATGGGGATACCTTCAGGGTAGAGGGGGCCAGCCAGCTCCGGCGGGTACCGCCGCCCGGCGATGCCCGGGATTTGCGCGGCGGTGAAGGCCACCACCTCGTACTCCGGGTTATCCCGGAAAACCACGTTGAAGTTGTGAAAGTCCCGCCCAGCTGCACCCATGATGATGACCTTGGTCCTGCGCATGAGGTTCACCTCGAATTGGTCGGTTTGTGCGTTCTATTATAACCAAACCCGTGCTAGATTTCCCGCTTAGAATAAGTAACATTCTCCCTGTGACTTGGGCCAACCTTCTCACCCTCATTCGCCTGAGCGTGGTCGCTCCAATGACCTGGGCTGTCCTTGGGAAAAAAGCTGATTTGGGCCTTGGTCTTTTCCTGTTTGGGGTGGCGACGGATATCTTGGATGGCTGGGTAGCCCGGCGGGAACGCCCCACTGTCCTCGGCCAGCTCCTCGACCCCTTTGTGGACAAAGTTTTTTACTTTTCCCTTTGCGTGGCCTTCCACGCCGTTGGGCTCCTTCCCCTCTCTGCCGTCCTCCTTTTCCTTCTCCCCCAGATAGGGATAGGCATTGGGACGTTGGTCCTTTGGCGGCAAAAGGCCACATTGCGGGCGCGCTGGGCGGGGAAAGCCGCCGCCGCCCTCACCGCCCTGGCCACCGGTCTCCTCTTCCTCACCCCCCAAGGCGTTTGGGCGTACTGGGCGGCGATTGCCGCTCAGTTTGGCGCAGGAATTTATTACCTTCTTCAGCAAACCAGGCGTGGAACTCCGGAGGCGGCGGGGCCTGGAATTCCCGCCAATCCCCGCCAATAGGATGGAAAAGTCCAAGCCGCAGCGCGTGAAGAAGAAGAGGACCGGATCCCTTCCCGTACAATTCGTCCCCTACTATCGGATGCCCAATGGCTTTCAAATGTAAACGGATTTGGTGAGTACGGCCCGTCACGGGACGAACAAGGAGGAGGCTTCTTCCACCCTTTCGGGACAGCACGGTAAACTCGGTTTGTGCCTCTTTTCCGCTGTCCTGGACATCCATACGCCAAGGCGCATGAGGATCTCGCCCAATGCGGCCCTTTATCACCCCCTCGTCCACCTCCACCTCGCCCTCTACAACCGCTAAGTACTCCTTCAGAATTTTTCTTTCCTTGAATTGTTGCACAAGCGCACGGTAAGCGCGCTCCGTGCGGGACAGGACCAGGACCCCGGTGGTGGCGGCATCGAGGCGGTGGACGACCCCCGGGCGCTCGGGACTACCTCCGGCCAACGGTCCACGCGCGAGCAAGGCTGTGACTACTGTGGCCTCTTCGCTTGGCCCCACGGGATGAACTGGAAGTCCGCGCGGCTTGTTCACCACTACAATGGCCTCATCCTCATAGATGATGGGGAGGGGGAAAGGCGTGGGCTTCAGGCCCGGCCCCGCCCAGTGCACTTGGACCTCCTCCCCGGGGTTAAGCCTTCGGCTCGGCTCCACGGTATTTCCATTGACTTGAACGGTGCCGGCGCGCAAAAGCCGGTGGGCCAGGGACCGGGATATCCCGAGTTTCCGCGCCAAAAACCGGTCTACTCGTTCTCCCCCTTCCCCTTCGCCCACAAAGAAGCGATCTAATCGCAATCCCCGCGTTGTGCCCATTCCCAAGAACTTAGTATAATGGCAAACTATGAAAGTACCGAGGGAGAAACTCGAGGAGATCATCCGTCAGGGTGCCGCGCTGGCCCAGGTTGAACTTTATCATTGGGAGTTTGGTCAACACGGACGGGAGCTGAGGCTCACCGTGTACATTGACCGCCCAGGGGGTGTGTCTGTGGAGGATTGCGCGCGGGCCAGCGAAGTCATCAGTGGTCTCCTCGATACCGCTGATCCCATCCCCTCCCCCTATGTTCTCGAGGTTTCCTCGCCTGGTCTGGAGCGCCGACTTTGGGAACCTTGGCACTATGAGCGCGTGGTGGGAAAGAAAATCCATGTGAAGGTCCGGGGAATGGAGAAGACAAGCTATGAGGGCCGGCTGGTGCGGCTCAGCGAGGGCAAAGCGGTGGTGGAGTGGGTGGGCGGTAGGGTGGAGATTCCCTTGGCCCAGGTGATCCAAGCCTGGGTGGTGTACGAAGGGGAGTAACCATGAACATCGAATTCCTTGAGGCGCTGGAGGAGATGGCGCGTGAGCGCGGGATCGATCGGGAGGCCGCATACGAAGCCATGGAGAAGGGCATTGCTGCCGCGTACCTTGCGGAGTTTGGGGGAACTGAACCGCCGGTGGTGAAGATCGACCGGCGTTCCGGTGATGTCTATGTGAATGGCCAAAAATTCGACCTTTCTAAGCTTGGGCGAATTGCCACCCGCCGCGCGGAGGAGTTTTTCCGGCGGGAAATCCTGCGCCGCCGCCGCGAGGCTTTGTACGAAATGTACGCCGCCCGCGTGGGCGAGATCATCAACGGTACCGTTCACCGCTTCGAAGGAAGGGATGTGTGGATCAACCTCGGCGATCTTGAGGCCATCATGCCCGCGGATGAGCGTATCCCCAACGAGCGGTACATCCCGGGAAATCGCATCAAAGCCTACCTCTACAAGGTGGAGAAGACTCAAGGTGACCCCAAGGTTTTCTTGTCCCGGGCCCACCCCGCCTTTTTAGCCAAACTTCTTGCCATCGAGGTTCCAGAGATCGAGCAGGGGATGATGGAGATCGTCAAGGTCGTGCGTGTTCCCGGGGTGCGGGCCAAGGTGTTGGTGCGGGGGCTTGATCCACGGATCGATCCGGTGGGAAGCTGCATCGGACCTGGCGGGAGCCGGGTGCGGGCGGTGAGCCGCGAATTGGCGGGAGAAAAGATCGACGTTATTAAATTCAGTGAAGATGTGCGCGAGGTGATCAAGGCCGCGTTGGCACCCGCTAGTGTGGTGGAGGTCGAGCTCGACGAGAAGGGGAAAAAGGCCACAGTAGTGGTGCCTGAGCATGAGGTTTCCCTGGCCATTGGGCGAGAGGGCCACAACGTGAGCCTGGCTGCGCGCCTTACCGGCTACGACCTTACTGTCCGTACACCTTCTGGCGAAGAATCCAAACGCTAATCGCCGATGAGTAAACAATCCGTATTTATTCGGGTTGGACAGTTTGCCACTTCTCATTCTTTCTCCATCATTATTTTTTTCTTAGCCTTTGTTGGGGCTGCCCTTTACTACATCCAGGAATTCCCCATGCGCACCTCTTATTTGGACCTTTTGCCCTCGGGGGATCCGCTTGTGGAGAAGTACGAGTCGGTCCAGGCTGAGTTAAGCGGCTTGGATGTGGCGGCGATCGTTCTTTCCCTATCTCAGCCTCCGGAAGATCTCGAGGATCGGGCTCGTCTTCTTTTCAGTGCGGCGGACAGAATCATCGCGGAGCTCAGTCCGGACATCATCGCGCGGGCCTCCTATTTCCTGCACACCGAAGCCCCCCTCCCTCCGGAACTCCTGGTATTCCGCACTTTGTATCCGGAGGAGCGGGAACGTCTTTCCGCCATCGCTGCCGCTCTCCTTGAGCGCATACCCCACCTCACCGCGGGCCTTACCTTTTCTTTACCAAAAGAGCTCCCACTAGACCCGGAAAAACTCGACGCAACTCTGAAGCAGGTTGTAGAAGCTGGGGAGAAGGTTCTTGCCCTTCTTGGCGAGCTTCCGCACCTCCGGGCGCTTTTGGGTGAGGCCAGCGATCTGATCCGACGGGCTCAGAGTCGGGCCGTGCCCGAGGATCAGGGGCAGCCCCTTCTCTCTTTAGATCACACAAAGCTTGTGATCCAGGTTTGGCCTACCCGCCCAGTTTATGCCTCGCAAGCGTTCAACCGCGCTGTGCGCGATGAGCTTTTGCGTGCTGTGCGGGCTGCGCAGCTTGGGGAACTAGGGGTGGAGGCTGGGCTAACCGGCAGTTACGTGATCTCCACGGAAGTAGAGGACGTGATCCGCCGGGATATGGCAGTGGTGACCGTCATCTCCACTGTGGTGGTTTTGCTTTTGACCCTTTTGGCCTTGGGAAGCCCGATCCTCGCGGCCATTGCCCTCCTTCCCGTGGGGGTTTCCGCCGTTCTCACCGTGGCGTGGGCCAAATTCGCCGTCCACGGGTTCAACCTGCTCACGACCTTTCTCCCAGCCTTGGTGTTGGGTCTGGGCATTGATTATTCCCTTCACCTTTTTACGCGGTTCGGCGAGGCGCGTCGGGCGGGTTTGGCATTGCGCGAGGCCATTGTGTCGGCGGTGGCGGCCAAGGGCGCAGCCGCGTCCGTAGCCGCTTTTACTACCGCGGCCGTCTTTTGCTGCCTGCTTTTTTCGCGCTCGCGGGCCCTGTGGGAACTAGGGGCCATCATGTCTTTGGGGATCGTCCTTTCCTTTCTAGCCGTTTTCGTCTTAGGGCCAGCCCTGCTCGTTGCCGCGGGAAAAATCTTCCCCAACCTGCGGGGCCGCCTTCTTCTGACCGGGGAGCGCCTGTACCACCCGTACCGCAACCTTTTTCTCTTGCGAAAAGGGGTGCTCCTCTTCTGCGGGTTGATTGTGGCCCTGGCCTTGGCCAACGCATTAAAGGTGGAGTTCAAATTCGCCTCCGGGGAACTGGCGCCAACCACACCTGGCCAAGCAGTGCTTGCCCAGATATTGCAGGATTTTGGAGGGGAGATTTGGCTGGGTGATACTTTCCGCGTTTTTGTCCCACAAGCGCGCGATCTCGAGGCGCTTTCCGAGAAGCTTCGTGTTCACCCGCTCGTCCACTCCGTGATTTCCAGCCGAGCCCTTTTGCCAACAGAGCTTTTAGGCCAAGCCGGGCAACTTCAGGCCTTGCCCATCGCTGCGGCCAGGGAGGAAGTAACCGCCTTGTCCCGCTTGCTTGAGGAATGGCCAAGTTTGACTCGGGCTCTGGAGGACACGGCAGCCCTCTTTTCTTTGGCCGAGCTTCAGGCCGTGCTGACAGGGGAAATCCGGCGCGCCCAGGTCCTCTCGCAACGAGCCGCGGATTTCTTCGCGTTGGCGGAAAAGCTTGGAACAGTGGACACCGCGCCCCTTTTAGAGGCCATGAATGCGATGGACGAGGACCTGCGTACGTTGTCATCTTTCGCCGAAAAATTGCGCGCCCTCCCCCCGGAGGACACGCTGATTGACCAGATCCTCGCCCTCCTCCCGCAAGAGATCCGTGCACAGTACCGAATCTCCCGCGGGTACATCATCGAGTTGCGGGTTAAACCTGATCTCTACGAAGGGCGAAACCTTCAGGAATTTCTGGATTGGCTGAAAAGTTTCGACTTGGACTATGTAGGTTCACCGGAAATCCAGCTTGCGCTTGAGCAGCACATGCGCCGGGATTTCTTCATCACCACAGGGATGGCCCTTAGCCTCATCTTTATCCTCATTCTTGCGGACTTTCGCCGATCAGGAAAAACGCTTTTGGCCTTGGTTCCCTTGGCTATGGGCTATGTGTGCATGCTTGGGGGCATGGGGGTGCTGGGCTTGCGCTTCAACTTCACAAACATCGTGATCTCCCCTTTGCTCATCGGCCTTGGTGTAGACGGGGCTGTGTATTTTTTGCATCGGTGGGAGGAGGAGCGTGCACATGGACGGGAGTCGGCCATCTGGGCAGCGGCTAGCACTGCTGGTCCGACCCTGGGCAGCTACCTCACCACCATGGCCTCGTTCGGGGCATTGCTTGCCGCCAAGACCCCGGGACTGCGCTACCTTGGCGCCTCCGCCCTCCTTGGGCTGGGATTCACCATGCTTTGGACAATCCTCTTCCTTCCCCCCGCGGTGGGGGAGTTGCGAAAGGTCAATCGAAGGACTAAAGTGCCGTAGGAGACGATGTACGAACTTTATGAACTCATTCTGGTCGCTGTTGCGGCGCTAATCGTTGGTGCGAGCCTTCCTCTCCTCCTTTGGCGGGTTCGCCGGCAACGGGCGGAGGCCCTCCTCACTGAGGCCCGCCGCGAAGCGCAACGGCTCCGAGAGGAAGCCCTCCTTTCCGCGCAAAAGGAAATCCAAACCCTGCGCGAGCATGAAGAGGAAAAGCTGCGCAAACGCGAGGCCGAGCTCAACGCTTTCGAGGAGCGTTTGCGCCAACGTGAGGACCGAATCAGCAAAAAGCGCCAATACCTGGAAATGCTGGAGGAGACCCTCCGCCGCGAGGAGGTCGAGCTCCAGCGGCTCATCGAGGCCGGCCAAAAACTTTTGGCGGAGGAGCGGGAACTTTTGGAGAAGCTAAGCGGCTTCACCCAGGAGGAAGCCAAAGATTACTTGCTCAAGCTAGTGGAGGCGGAAAGCGAGCGGTATTTTGCCAAAAAGATCGCGGAAGTGGAACGGCGGACGCGACAGGAGGCGGAGCGCCGCGCCCGGCGGATTCTCGCGGATGCCATCCAACGCCTGGCGCTGGACTACGTGGAGGAAGCCACGGTCACCGCTGTCCCCTTGCCAAGCGATGAGTACAAAGGCCGCATCATCGGGCGCGATGGCCGCAACATCCGCACATTCGAGGCCCTCACCGGTGTAGAGGTGCTCGTGGATGATACGCCAGAAGTAGTGATCCTTTCCTCATTCCATCCCATTCGGCGGGAAGTGGCACGCATCGCTCTCGAGCGCCTTCTAGAGGATGGGCGCATCCATCCTGCCCGCATCGAGGAGATGGTGCGCAAGGCCAAGGATCAAGTGGAAACAGTGATCCGGGAGCAAGGGGAGAAGGCGGCCATGGAAGTGGGTGTGGATCTTCCTTTGGAATTGCTGCAGCTGCTTGGCCGCTTGCACTTCCGCCAAAGTTATGGACAAAACCAGCTCCGACACGCAGTGGAGGTGAGCTTCATTGCCCGCATGCTTGCGGAGGAACTCGGGCTTGACCCGCGGCCGGCCAAACGCGCTGGACTTCTCCACGACATTGGCAAGGCCCTGGACCACGAGGTGGAGGGGCCGCATGCCCTCATCGGCGCAGACTTAGCCAAACGCTATGGTGAGCCTTGGCCCATTGTGAACGCTATCGCCGCTCACCACGGGCAAGTGGAGCCAGCCACGGTGACGGCTGTGCTCATTCAGGCCGCAGATGCTCTCTCCGCCGCCCGCCCTGGCGCCCGCGTGGAGGCCTACGAGCGGTACATCCAGCGCCTCGCGGAATTAGAGAAACTCGCGCGCTCTTACCCTTATGTGAAGGAAGCCTATGCTCTGCAGGCTGGGCGGGAAGTGCGGGTCATCGTGCGGCCCGAGAAGGCCAGTGATGAAATGGCGGCAAAGCTTGCGTATGATATTGCCCGGCGGATCGAGGAGGAGCTCCAGTATCCTGGAGAGATAAAGGTGACCGTCATCCGCCAAACCCAATACATGGAGACGGCGCGATAAGGAGGTGGCTGTGAACGTACTTAAGATCGCGGCGACGTCGGACGCCACGGCGGCGGCTGGGGCGGTGGCTAATACCTTCCGCGAGGAGGGCGTGGCGGAAATCCAGGCCATCGGACCAAAAGCGGTGAACCAAGCGGTCAAGTGCATTGCCATCGCCCGGGGCTATGTGGCTCCCAGTGGCATCGACCTCTTCTTCATCCCCTCGTTTGTGGAAGTAGAGGTGAACGGCGAGGTTCGCACTGGTATTCGCTTCACAGTGCGCTCGCGCACGCCGGTGCCGCCGCTGCGGCCGCGGGCCCGCCGAGGAGCGGACAGCCCTGTCAAGGAGGAGTGGAAGGACATCTAATTCGCCCCTCGGCCCGCTCAGGGCCCTGGCCCTTCTTGGCCAGGTGGGTTTCGTTGTTGCTGCAGGGGCCTTCGCGGGCTATGGGCTAGGATGGCTTTGGGACAGGGCCCGGGGTGGGCGCGTGGGCCAGGTGGTGGGTCTTGTCCTCGGCATCGCTGGGGGAGTGTGGGCCGCATTAAGGCTCCTCCTCAAAGAGGCAAAAAGAGGGGGTCCTGAACCATGAGACGTTGGCAAAAGGCTGTCATTTGGGCCATCGTTATCGGTTTTGCCGCTGGTGGCATTGGCCTTTTTACGTTCCAGCGCTTCTCCCCTCCGGCCAAAGGCAGTGCTGAAGAAGTGGTCTTAAATGTGGAGGGCCAGAAATTCACCCGGGCCCAGCTCTCCCAGACGCTGCAAAATATCCTCGCCTACTATCGTCAGCTTTACCAAATGTTCGGCTTGGATTTCGATACCTATCTCCGCGGCACCGACGGTGCATTCCGCGTGTTCCAATATAATGCGCAAGCCGCAGAAGCACTGATCCGCCAGGTCATCATCCGTAACGAAGCGAACAAACTTCGCATCCAGGTCCCGGCTGCGGAGCTCGATCAGGGTGTGCAGACACGCTACAACCAAACCCTTCAGCAGTTCGGTGGAGACGAAAATCTTCTCAAAACTTACCTTGAGGCGCAAAATCTTTCCTTGGACGAGTACAAGAGACTTCTCCGTCAGTCGGAGGAAGAGCGGCTGCGGGAAGAAAAACTGAAGGCGGCGGTGGTTGGTGCCATTGAGCCCACCGATGAGGAGCTACAAAAGTACCTCTTTGCTAATCAATCTCGCTACCAAACCGAGCCCGAGAAGGTGAAGGTGGCCCACATCCTTGTCCAAGATGCGAAGTTAGCCGACGAGTTGGTGGGCAAAGCCCAAGCTGCGGGCGCGGATTTTGCCGCCCTGGCTCGCGCGTACTCCCAGGACACAGCCACCCGGGACAAAGGTGGGGAGACCGACTACTTCAGCCGCACAGATTCGCCCTTTTCCACCACCGTCACCGATGTGATCTGGGCCCTCGCGCTTGGGGAAGTCCGCTTGGTTCAAGATGACCAAGGCTACCACATCGTTAAGCTCCTTGATCGTAAGCCTCCTGTGGTCCCCGCGCTTGCGGATATTCGCGAAAAGGTCCGCAATGACTACGTACAAGAGGAGACGACACGCCGCTGGGATGCCTGGTATCAAGAGAAACGGAACAAGGTGAAACTCGAGGTTCCGGAGGCGGTGGTGGCAGCAGCCATGCTTTACTCCACCGACAAAGAAGCCGCCCTCGCCAAACTCCTTCAGGCCCAAG
>JANXBC010000011.1:0-8718 GCA_025060555.1 Candidatus Bipolaricaulota bacterium | reverse complement strand
CTTTGGATAATTACCTTCCGTATTACATCGGTCGGATCTACGAGGACCTTTATACCGAGGTGGTGAGCAAACGGGCGGATTTGGAGAAAAAGGAAGGGCGGACCTCCGAGGAAGAGGCAGAATTAGCGAATTTGCGGGCGAAGGAATCGGAGCTCAAAGCTAAAGCCCTCGCCCAATACCTGAAATTCATGGAAACAGGGGAAGGGGACGAGGCCTTCTTCAACCGCGTTCTCCTTTTGGATCCCCAAAACGTCCAAGTCCTCTATCAGCTTGCGGAAAGCTATCGGCTGGCTGGGCAAAATGTGCAGGCCGAAGCCCAGTACAGCCGGCTTTTGGAGATCGATCCGAAGTTTGCCGCGGGCTGGGTGAGCCGTGGTGAAAATGCCATGGCCATGCAGCTCTACGGACGGGCTGTGGAATTTTTCCAGAAAGCTTTGGAAATCCAGCCGGGGAGCACTTCCATCAAACTCAAGTTGGCCGAAGCCTATGTGCGCAACAAACAATACGAGCAAGGGAAGCCCATCGTGGAAGAAGTCCTCAAGGTCGATGCGGAAAACACCGCAGCCCTGACCCTCATGGGCGATCTCCTCCTCGGACAGGGAAAGGCAAACGAGGCGGTGAACTATTACACCAAAGCTTGGCAGAAGTCCCCCACCACCGATGTGCAACTTCGGCTGGCGCAAGCGCTCGCTGCGGCTGGACGCACAGAGGAGGCCATACGCCGCTACCAAGACCTCGTCCAGCGCTCACCCTACAACGCCCAAGCTCGATTAGGTTACGGCGATTTGCTCTTGGCGCAGGGCCAGAAGGACAAAGCTCTGGAGGAGTATCAGAATGCCCTGCGCTTTGCTGGCGATGTGGAAACCCGCGAGCAGGCAGCCCGAAAAATCGTGGAGCTCAAACCCGATGACATTTCCACTCGCTTCCGCTTAGCCAGTTACTTGCGCGAACAGTACAAGTACGACGCGGCCATTGCCCAGTACGAGGCCATCCTCAGCCGGGACCCCCAGAACATCGAGGCCCTTGTTGGCTTGGGTGATTGCTACGTGCCCAAGACCCAGTACGATCGCGCCTTGGGCTATTATGATCAAGCCCTGGCTTTGGCCACAACAGCGACAAAGAAGGTCGAAATTTATGGAAAGATCATCGCATGCGAGGAGCAGCGAGCGGGAACGACGAAGCCTTTGAGCCAAGTCGGGCTTGAAGCCCTGTGGAACCGCGCTCTCCTTTACAAGGAGCTCGGACGTTACAGCGAAGCCGTATCGGACTTGCAACGCATTCAGAACGTAGACCCCAATTTCCGAGCTGAAGAAGTACGGGCCTTGCTTGCTGAGCTTCAGCAGCCCCAACCGCAATGAACACGCGCGTGGCCAAAGCTTTGGCAGAGTTGGTAGAAGTGGTGGCTCAGCTGCGTGGGCCCAATGGATGCCCGTGGGACCGCGCCCAAACCCACCGCAGTCTTGTTCCCTATCTCCTCGAAGAAGCTTATGAGCTTGCCGCCGCGGTGAGCGACGGTAACCCCGCCGCCATCGAGGAAGAGCTTGGGGATGTTCTTTTGCAGGTCCTTCTCCACGCTCAGATTGAGGCGGAAGCTGGCCGGTTCACCATTGCGGATGTTGCGGAAACCCTGAAGGAGAAACTGATCCGTCGTCATCCCCATGTTTTTGGGAAGGAAAAGGTGGGGACGGCCGAGGAAGTGCGGGCCCAGTGGGAGGAGCTGAAGAAAGAGGAGGACCGAAGCGCGAAAAGAGCCGAAGATCGCGCCAAACCAGCCCTAATTAGGGCGAGCAAATTCCTCGAGGTGAAGGAAGCCCAAGGCCAGCCCATCCGCTTCCCTAGAGGGCGGGAGCTTCCCGCGGGCGAACCGGGCAAAGCGATAGCGGAAGCACTCCTCGAGATCGTGGCTTTGGCCCGTAAACTCGGTGTGGACCCGGAGCTCGCCCTCCATCAGTTCCTAGAAGAGCATGGCTGAACGCTTCCCTTTCCTTCGTAACCTCACACCCCCAAAGAAGATGCATGTCCTTTGGGTGGAAATGGATGAGGAAACCCTACACACTGTAGACGGAGC
Source organism: Candidatus Bipolaricaulota bacterium (assembly GCA_025060555.1). Lineage (GTDB taxonomy): Bacteria > Bipolaricaulota > Bipolaricaulia > Bipolaricaulales > Bipolaricaulaceae > DTER01. Next base: position 6,650 of record JANXBC010000011.1, on the reverse strand, counting down.
CTTTGCGATCCATGATGGTTTGGTCAATGTGCGGCGGGAGTATCGCGAGGTCGGTGGGCGCAAATTGTTCAAGATCTATGTGGCCCCGGGTTGCCTTGCTGAGGCCCTGGCTGTTTTAGATCGCTTAAAGAAGATCGTGCGCATCGGTGAGGTAATCGTTGAGCACGAGGCTGATTAGGCCCGATGAGGAAGCGGCGTCCCTCCGTCAGGTGGACTGGCGCCACCTTTGGACCAAAGGGGTTAGAGCTCTCCTCTTCGATCTGGACAACACCCTTTGCCTTTGGCGTACCGGGGCGTTCCCCCGCGCCACTTTGGTATTGCTTCGGCGCCTCCAAAGCCAAGGCTTCAAAATTGCTGTGCTCACTAATGCTCGCCTTCCCCGAAATTCTCCGGTGCGCGCGACTCTTGCGGAGATGGGGGTGGTGTTGATCGAGGGTGCGAAAAAGCCCCTGCCCTTTGGGTTTCAGCAGGCCTTACACGCCCTTGGTGTAAAGCGCTCGGAAGCCGCGGTTATTGGCGATCAGCTCCTCACCGATGTTCTGGGCGGGAAGCTCGCGGGCCTCTATACTGTTCTCGTGCCCCCGCTTTCCCCGCAGGAGGCGCGGCGGACCAAGGTGAACCGCGTTTTAGAGCGCCTCCTCGGCCGGCGCGTTTAACCCGTATACTTTTCCCGATGGGCCTTACTCTGCGGGAAGCGCTGACCCTAGCGGAGCCGTTGCGGCGAGCCAAGGTCTTGGCCGGCGAGCGGGGCCTGGACCGCGTGGTGGAAGCGGTGAACGTCATGGAGGTTCCGGATATCCTGGAGTGGGTCAGGCCTGGCGAGCTCCTCGTCACCACCCTTTATCCGTTGCGGGATAACGCTGCGGCGATGGAAACCCTCGTTCCGCAGCTCGCGGAGAAGGGCCTGGTGGGGCTCGCCATCACCCCGGAAAGCTACGTCGACCAAATTCCAGAATGCATGATCGAGGCCGCTGACAAACTGGACTTCCCGCTCATCGAGCTTCCACCCAAGGTTTCCTTCATCGACATCATCCAGCCTTTGACCAGTCATATTCTCAACATCCAGGCCAATGAGCTCAGGCAATCGGAGGCCCTCCTCCGCCAGTTTTTGGATCTGATCCTTTCCGGCGGAGGGTATCCGGAAATCGCTGGTCTCATGGCCAAAACCTTGGAAAGACCGGTGCTCATCGTCGACCGCTTTCGCCGCCTTCTTGGCCAGAGCCCAGACGCCGCTGAATGCCTCGAGCTTTTCGACAGAGGTTATGGGGAAGACCTTTATCTTGCGGAACGGGTCGTTCCGGAGGAAGTTGGGCTTGACTGGGGCCAGGCCCGGCTCTGGCGGGATCCAGTCAAGGGCCAGGAGCTCGTCTTCTACCCAATTCGCGCAAGCTCCATGGTCCTCGGCGACATCGTGGTGTGCGGCGCACTGCCCACGCCCATCCCTCATGTTTGTAAAGTCGCTTTGGAACATGGGGCCACCGTGACCGCCCTCAAGATGATGGAGCTTCAGGCCTTAAGCCAGGTGGATCAGCAGTTTCAAAACGAGATCCTTGAGGGACTCCTTTCCGAGCGGCCGGAGGTCCTGGAGCGCACGGTGAAACTGGCACAACACATGGGAATCCGGCTGGAGACCCCGTATTGTCTGGTGGTGGTTGCCCCGGACCTTCCTGTAGGAGAGATGTTGAGCTTGCAAGAGAGGCGAAACCGTTCGGCGGTGGACACAAGCCTATATTTGGCGCGCCGATACATTCGGGTTTTGAACCCCCGGGCCGTTTTTTGGCGGCAAGGCACCAGACTCATCGTGTTCTTCTCCCTGGCTGGGTTACGCGCCGGCACTAAAGAGCTGACGCGTGCCTTGCACGAGGTGTGCCAGCGCGTGGCCAAAGAGAACCCGCCACATACCGTCTCCATCGGGATTAGTCAAATTCTCTCGGCTTTGCACGGTTTTCCCTCGGCCTACCGCAGTGCTATGCAGAGCCTTGAGCTCGGACGCATGCTTTACCCCGGCCAAACGGGTCTTGTCATCCATAACGAGGAGCTTGGGCTTTTGCGCCTCTTCTCCTCCGCGGAGTCCCTCAAACATCTTGGGGAACTATGCGAAAGGACGTTGGCTCCACTATTGGCCATCGATCGGGATGGCACCCTCCTGGAGACCCTGCGCACTTATCTGGAGTGTGGGCAAAATCTGCGGCGCACTGCGGAAACGTTGGGCGTGCATTACAACACCGCGCGCTACCGGCTGAGCCGCGTGCGCACAGCATTGGGCCCCATCTTGGATAACCCCGCCGACCGCCTGACCCTCGCTGTGGCCTTGCATTTCCTCCCCCTCGTCCGTCGAACCTGATTTTGGCAAGTTTTCACAAACAAATGGCCGCGGCGTTGGCACAGTTGTGCTGTTTACCCAGCGTTTCTCTTGCGAAATAATCGGCCTAGACCCCGGATGAACAAGGGTTGGCACTATGTGTGAACCAGACAAACCCGTGGTCCAGTTACAGGGTATTACCAAACGTTTTCCCGGCGTCTTGGCCAACGATCAGGTCGACTTCGATCTCTATCCGGGGGAAATCCACGCCCTCCTGGGAGAGAACGGAGCTGGGAAGAGCACCCTCATGAAGATCCTCTACGGCTTCTATCGAGCTGACGCCGGAACAATTCGTGTAAATGGCAAGCTCGCGCATATCCGCTCCCCCCGCGATGCCCGCCTGCTTGGCATCGGCATGGTCTTCCAAGGCTTTACCCTCATCCCCGCGATGACCGTGGCCGAGAACGTAGCCCTGTTCATGGCTGAACTGCCGCCGGTGCTTCGCCGAAAAGACCTCCATCGGTCGATCACCCAGGCAAGTGAACGTTATGGTCTAGCTCTTAACCCGGGAGCTTTGGTCTGGCAGCTTTCCATTGGGGAACAACAACGCGTGGAACTCCTGAAACTCCTCCTCGCTGGTGCACGCGTTCTCATCTTCGATGAGCCCACCAAAGTGCTCGTCCCCCACGAAGTCGCCGCCCTGTTCCACGTGTTTCAAAGCCTCAAGGCCGATGGGTATTCCCTCATCTTCATCACCCATAAACTGCGGGAGGCCCTGACCTGCGCGGATCGCATCACCGTGATGCGCCAGGGCCGGGTGGTGGGTACGGTGCGCCCCCAGGAAGTCCGCGAAGAAACACTGCTCCAGATGATGTTTGGCGAGAGGCTGGCAGAAATCAGTGCTAAAGAGAAACGGAAACCCGGCGACCCCATTTTGGAACTGCAAGGTGTGTGGACCAAACCGGTGGGCACTGCGCCTGGCTTGCAAAACATAAACCTCACGGTGCACGCCGGGGAAATCGTGGGGGTTGCGGGGGTTTCTGGGAACGGACAACGCGAGCTTGGGGATGCCATCCTCGGCCTCATACGCATCGTGCGAGGGAAGAAAATCTTTCGCGGCGAGGACGCAACGCGCTGGCCCCCAAGGCGTCTCATCCAAAGCGGTGTTGCTTTTGTCCCGGAGGACCCCCTCAGCATGGCGGTTGTCCCGTGGTTTTCAGTGTTGGAGAACCTCGCCCTCCTTGACTTGCGCGGGTTCAGCCGCTTCGGCGGCCTTGGATTGGACTGGAGAAGGGTCCGGGAGTTCCTCAATCTTGGCTTTTCTAAACTGGGGTTGGAGACAGTTCCTGAGCGGGTCCGGGCCGCAAACCTCTCCGGTGGAAACCTCCAGCGTTTCACCCTTGTGCGTGAACTGAGCCGCCCCTATCACCTGGTGGTCGGCCTCTATCCCACCCGCGGTTTGGATGTGCGCAGTGCTAACGCCGTGCGCCAGGCGTTCCTCGCCGCACGGGAGGAAGGAAAGGGGGTACTCCTGATCTCCGAGGACCTGAACGAGCTTTTTGCCCTTTGTGATCGGATTGTCGTGATGCTGAAAGGTCAGATTGTCGGGGAGTTCCGGCCGGAAGAAGCGGATCTCACCGAAGTAGGGCGGGTGATGACCGGGGCGGGGGTGGTTCATGCTCCTTAGTGGCTGGCGCGCACGTATAGCCTGGCCCCTCCTCCGTCTCCTCCTCACCGTTGTCATCATCCTTGGCGTCTTCGGCGTGGTCCTTTGGGCCTTGGGGAAAGATCCGCTCAAGGCCTATCGCGATACGTTTCGTCTAAACATTCTCAACCCCCGTGGGCTTTCGGAGGTAGTGGTGCGCATGGCCCCCCTTCTTCTCACCGCTTTGGGTGTGGCCATTCCCTTCAGGGCCGGCCTCATCAACGTCGGTGCCGAAGGGCAATTCATGATGGGTGCACTCCTGGGGACCTGGGCCGCCCTAAACCTCCCCGGCCTTCCCGCCGGCTTACACCTTTCCTTGGTCATCTTGGCGGGGATGCTTGGCGGGGCCGCTTGGGCGGCGATCCCCGGACTCCTGCGTGCCTTGGGCTGGGTGAACGAGACCATCACCACCCTCCTCCTCAACTACTTGGCCCCATTGGTTGTGGGGTACTTCGTGTTTGGGCCCTGGCGGGCCCCAGAGCTCGCCATGTATCCCCAAACTCCGGAGCTCCCTCCTTCCGCGCGCTTTCCCACCCTGTTTGGCACACGCCTGCACCTTGGGTTTTTCCTCGGCCTTTTCTTCCTCCTTGGTTACGCCTATCTGATTAGCCGTAGCCGTTGGGGCCTGGAACTTCGCGCTGTGGGGGGAAACCCTGAAGCCGCACGGCGACTAGGCCTTCCCGTGGAGCGCTGGCTCGTACTAGCTATGGTCATCGGGGGAGCTCTCGCTGGCTTGGCAGGGATCGCGGAGGTCGCGGCCATACACGGCCGCCTGAAAATGGCCATCTCCCCCGGCTACGGGTTCATGGGCTTCCTCGTGAACTGGCTGGCCTTCGCTAACCCCTTCGGCATCTTGCTCATGGCCTTTCTGATCGCCTTCATCGCCTCAAGTGGGTTCACCCTGCAGATCACCCAACGCCTCCCTTATGCCGCAGTGAACGTTCTTATGGCCCTGATCTTGTTCACCGTTCTAGCCAAACCTTTGGGCAAGGGGGTGAAGGGATGAGCTGGCTTCTTTCCTGGATCTCCGGGGCCATCCTTTACGCTGCGCCCATCCTCTTTCCCACTCTCGGCGAGGTGGTGGAGCAACGCACCGGTATGGTCAATTTAGGCCTCGAGGGACTAATGCTTCTTGGCGCATCCCTGAGCTTCGCTGTTTCCTTTGTCACAAGAAATGCTTGGCTTGGGGTCCTGGCCGCGGGCGGAGCTGGGCTTTTGGCCAACCTCATCTACGCCTGGCTTGTTGTGCACCGGCGGGCCCATCAGCTCGCGGCCGGCCTCGCCCTCATGTTCTTCGGCATCGGCATGAGCGCCCTCATCGGTAAGCCCTATGTGGGCCAAATGGCCGCTGTCTTACCTAAATATCCACTCTTCGGCACACAGTCCCTTTTTTTCCGCTACGACCCCCTTGTGTACGTGGCGTTTGTGCTCGCGCCGCTTCTCTGGTTTGTTCTCTTCTGCACGCGCTTCGGTTTGAAGCTGCGCGCTGTAGGAGAAAACCCGTCCGTCGCTTACGCGGCGGGTGTCTCGCCCGCGCTCGTCCGCTATATCGGTGCGGCTTTGGCCGGGGTATTAGCGGCTGTAGGCGGAGCCCACCTTTCCGTTGGCATCACCGGGACTTGGAGCGAGGGGATGACCGCCGGCCGCGGCTTCATCGCCATCGCTCTCGTCATCTTCTCCCGCTGGAACCCGCTTAGAGCCATCGTGGGAGCTTTGGTGTTCGGAGGAGCGGTGGTGTTTCAACTGCAGCTCCAAGCAATGGGGGTGGGCGTTTCCGCCTTCATCATGGACATGATCCCTTATGTCCTCACCGTGCTCGTGCTTCTCCTTTGGGGACGGGGGGTGAGGTACGTGGCCCCAGCCAGTTTAGGACGAGTCTACTTCGGCGCGGAGTGAAAGGGGGTGAGAACTGGTCCAAGAACAGGGCAAGGAATTTTAAACCTTAAAAAGGAGGGGTGGTATGAAGCGCACAGCACTCGTTTTAGCGGTGGCAATGTTGGGGTTGGTGGCAGTGGCGGCCGAGCCCTGCTTGGTGGTAGGGATGATCATTGGCGGCACCAAGGACGATGCTGGCTATAACCAGGCTCAATACGAGGCCCTCATGGCCCTCAAAGAGAAGATGCCCTGCGTGGAGATCCTGTTTGCGGAAAACGTCCCCGAGGGTGAGGCCGAGGCCGTGTTGGAGAGCATGATCCTCCAGGGAGCAAAGCTCCTCTTCCCAGCGGGATTTGGCTACATGTTCCCGGCCCTCAACGTGGCCAAGCGCCACCCGGACGTGATCTTCATGCACCCCGGCGGCTACATGCTCGCCGATAACTTCGGCACCTACTTCAGCAACGTGCAATTCGCCTACTACCTCCTGGGTGTGGCCGCAGGACTCACGACCAAGACCAACAAGATCGGGTTCATCGGAGGTATGCCCATCGCTTTCGTACTTGGCAACTGCAACGCCTTCCATCTCGGCGCGCGGGCAGTGAACCCCAACGTCACCACCTACTTCGTGGTCACGGGCGCCTGGCTGGACCGGGCCAAAGAGGTGGCCGCCACCCAGGCCCTCATCCAGCAGGGCTGCGACGTGATCGGCTCGCACCTGGACTCGCCCATCGCCCTGGCCCAGACCTGCTGTGAGGCCGGCGTGTTCTT
>JANXBC010000119.1 GCA_025060555.1 Candidatus Bipolaricaulota bacterium | reverse complement strand
GGTAGCTTTCCCAGGGAAATCAGAAAACAAAAGGAGGGAAAGCTACCATGCGAGGCGAAACTCGCGAAGAAATCCTAAAGGAAGTGGAAAAGAGCGTCAAGGAGATGGTTAAGGGCTTGTTAGAAACAATCATGCGGAAGGAACGGGAGCTGTACTTGGAGGAACATCCCACCAAGGCCAACGGGTACTACACCCGGGACCTCTTCACCCTAGTTGGCCCCCTGGAAGATCTGCGTGTTCCCCGCGTGCGGGAAGGGGATTTCCACCCGAAGATCCTGCCCTACCGGCGCCGCACGTCGTTGGAGCTTTCCGAGGCCATCCTCACCCTCTATGCCGCGGGGGTAAGTACCCGGGCCATCTCCCGTTTCTTGGAGGGGATCTACGGGGCGTTCTACTCCCCTCAGAGCATTTCCCGCCTTACCCAAGTCGTGGAGGAAAAGGCCTGGCGGGAGCGGCCTCTGGATGAGGAGTACTACGCGGTGTTCCTGGACAGCACTTTCCTCACCGTCGGACGGGGAAAAGCACTCAGGAACCGGTATACATCGCCTTAAGCATCAAGCCCAACGGACGCTGGGAAATCTTGGGTTTGGCTGTTCGTTCGGAAGGGGAGAGCGCCAAGAACGGAGAGGAAGTGCTTAAGGATCTGTGGCGGCGGGGTGTGCGAAGGGTCCGGATCTTCGTGAAGGACGATCTCCCCGGGTTGGAGGAGGCGATCCGGAAGATCTTCCCCGAGGCGGATGGGCAGCTTTGTGTTCTACATGCCGTGCGGGAGGCCCTGAACCAGGCCAGGAAGGCCGATCGGGAGGCCCTGGCTGCGGATCTGAAGGCCGTGTACCGGGCGGAAACGGAAGAGGAGGCCAAGGAAGGGCTGAAGAGGCTGCGCGAGCGGTGGGGAACGGTGTACCCCCGGGTCGTAGCCTGCTGGGAGACCAAGGCTTACGCGCTTCTTGCCTTCCTAGGGCATCCCAAGCCCATCCGCAGGTACCTGCCAAACCCGCTGGAACGTGTGGCTAAGGAAGTGAAGCGGCGGACGAAGGTAGTGGAGGTGTTTTGTGGAGAGGAAGCGGTGGAGAAGCTTCTGTACCTGGTGCTGCGGAGCCTGAACGAGCGGCAAGAAGGTCGGCGCTTGCGGGGTTTTGCAGGGATCAACATGGGGAGCTACCATGCGGCCCAGACACAATAAACGAGGCACTATGGCTTTTGGGCGGATGGGAAACACTTCCGTAGTTGCATATCCCAGCCTCCGGGAATGTCCTTCACTATTTCCTGCTCCCCATTTTCGAAACGCGGAGTTATCCTGGCTAACAAAAAGTCGCCGTCTGAAATGATCATGCCGCTACGAATTTCTTCGGGGGTTTAATTCCCACTTGAAAAAAGACGCCGTTTTCTGGAATGAGCGACATAGGGACGAATGGAGTGAAGCAGCGTTTTTCTTTCGGAGTGCGAGAAGACCCAATAAACACTATTTCCTTCAACTTCACCACCTGCCAATCCTCAGGCAGGGGACCTAGCTCGGTCATCTTGTAACCCGCTGGAAGCTCATGAGCCTCCTGAGCATTCATGGCGTGGCGTTCAAATTCTCTCATCTCTTGATGACTCGCTCTGGCCCATCCGCTTTTCCGTTCGCCTTGTGGCAACTACGTTATGCCCAGCAAATGTCCAAAACGTGTCCGTTGTGGCCCATATGTGCCCATTATCGAGCCAGCCCATAACGCCTCCCTTTTTTCCCAAGCTTTCAGTAAGCCCCTCTCGGATCTGAAAATCCCGCTGGACCGTTTTGGCCGAAACGTTCGGGAAAAATCGGCGCAGCTTCCCCAGCAATGCACCTTTAACACGACACGACCGAGACTTTACCACAGTCTCAATTACGTTGAGTCCTTGCAGGGTCTGTACCTTCACAGAAGGGGTAATCCCCAGCTGGGAGACAATGGTATTGGCAATCCGTTGGATCTCTGCGTCTTCGGTAGCCGTCCCTACGATCTCCTCGCTCTTTCGCACCCCGATCAACAAGGTGCCGCCCCGGGTGTTGGCAAAGGCGGCCAAATCCTCCAAGGCTTTGTCGGTCCAGCGCTCTTTGAGCTCCAGCGTTTCGCTTTCCCTAAGTTCTTATTTGAAAGACCTCGACGCCCACGCGGCCAACAGCCGCCTTCAGGGCCCCATCGAGGGTAGCCAAAGGCACCCCGAGGCGCATTGCCAAATCAAGATACGTCGCATCGTACACGGCAAGGTTCTCTTCGCGGGCGAGGGCCAACACCTCCCCAAGGATCCGCTCCGGTACCTCCGTTTCCACTACGATGGGCAGTTCCCGGAGGAACCCCACGAATTGCTCGACCTCGGCGCGCTTCAAACGGCCGCGCCGTTCGGCCACGAGGAGCGCATTCGCGACCTCGAACGCCCA
>JANXBC010000118.1 GCA_025060555.1 Candidatus Bipolaricaulota bacterium | reverse complement strand
GAAAATCCTTCCCTCGGGGTAGACCAAGCGGTAGCGGCCCTCCCTGAGCATGTAGAACTCCGCTTCTTCCCGGTCCGGGTCGAGGAGCCAATACTCACGCACGCCAGCGGCCTCGTATTCGTAGAACTTGGTTCCCTGGTCCCGCGCCGCGGACTCCGGGGAGACGATCTCCACCCCGAGGTCGGCTGGGCCCTCCAGGTGGGTTTCCTTGAGGCGTTCCAAGTTTTCCTGGGCCACAAAGAGGAGATCGGGCTCCCGGACCGGGCCCTCGGGCCCCAGCTTCATGGTGAACGGCGCGTCCACCACCACGCCCAGCCCGTTGGCCTGGGCATAGGCGTCGAGCACCCCCATCAGAACTTTCGGAGGATTTGATGCCGCAAGGAAGCGGGCGCGAGCACCAAAACCTCCCCGTTTTCCCACTCCGCCCAGGTGTCCTCATCGCCCCAGGCCAGGAACTCCTCCAAGGTCATCCGGCGCGTCTGCACCCCACTCATAAGCCTGAACTGAGTATATCTTTACAGATCCTGCAGGGGTGAAAAAGTGCCCAGCCACCTTCGTCCCCCTCTTTTGTTGCTGTCATCCGCCCCAAGTTGCCCATCACCCTTCACCCATCACTCATCACCTCTTTCCCCATCACGCATCACCCTTCACTCATCACCTTTCTCCTTGTCGTCACGTGTCATCCGTTACCTATCACGGCTTTTCCTTCCGTCACGCGTTACGCGTCACCCTTATAATGGTTTTGGGTCATGGCGGAGCCGGCGCTGGAGGAGCGGATGGCCAAGATTGAAGGGGCTTTTGTTCAGATCGATGCCCGGCTGGCCCGGGTGGAGGCGGAGCTTTCCGAGATCCGCGCGGAGCTCCGGAGTTTTGAAGGGGACATCCGCGCGGAGATCCGTGGCCTGCACGAGGAGATCCGTGCCCTTTACCGCCTAGTCATCGGGGTGCTTATCCCCATGTGGGTGACGATCATCGGGGCCATCCTCGCCGTAACCCTCGTCCGCTAAGCGTGGCCTGCTGCGGTTTCGTCCTCGAAGAAGCCCGCGGAACGGGTTCGCGGACAAGGGAGGCGTTGGCTGCTAAAGACCCGAAGCGCTGATCAGCTCATAGCAGAAGTGGAATTGATCCCCTTTTTGTACTATTTCACCCGCGGCGCAGGCGCTCGAACTCGTCAACCGTGATCCCTGTATCCTTAAGGATACGCCGCAGGGTTCCTTTAGCCACGTCACCGGAATGGATGGGCACGGTTGTCCAGCGGCAGTCGGGATGAGGAAACACCGCGTGGCTTCCGCTCTGGCGGATCCGGGTGAACCCCAGGCGCTCGAGGACCTTGATCACCTCATCCGGCCGGGCGGGACGGAGTCTCAAGGACCACCTCGACCTCTTCGATAGCCGTCTCTATGGGGATGGGTTCGCCGAGATCTTGGCGGGCCCGAAGGTGGAGGGCAATGGCGTCGCGGATGTGGTCGAGGGCCTCTTGGAAAGTCCGCCCCTGGGTGTAGCAGCCGGGCAGGGCAGGACAAACGGCGATGTACATACCGTCCTCGTCGCGCTCAATGACCACTGTGTACCGGTAAATCATCTTTTCCTCACAAAAACATTATACACTTTGTCCTTTTCTTCTCCTCTCGTTCTGTTTTCCGCTTTCCTTTGGCGATCGCCGCCGGCCTTTCCGAGGCTTGGTCCCTTGGCCATCCTAGGGCATGCGCGGGGTAGCGGCCCTGTGTGAAGGCGCCATGAGGAATCCGAGGGCGGGAGGCCGATGATGCGCGGGCTGCTCATCCCCATGGGGGTGGCGATCCTCTGGGTGATCCTCTTCCTCATCACCCATCACTCATCACCCATCACCCCTTTCCTTGTCCCGCGTCACCCGTTACCCGTCACGGCTTTTCGGGAAAAGCATGGGGATGTGCAGGCGCAGCGAGGTCGGAGCGGCTGGGGAACGGGGGGATTTGGGGTGGGACGGCGGGGGTATTGACAGGGGACGGGTGTCTCCCTATAATGGCGCACGTAACCCCAAGGAAAGGGAGGTGGTGGAGCGAGAGAAGGGAAGAAGGTTGTGGGTTGGTCCAAAGCTTTGGGCCGTTTGGGTTTTGGAATCTGTGGGATTGAAAGGAGGTTGTGAATGAAGCGGGCTCTTGCGGTTCTTCTGGTGATTGTTGGGTTTACGGGCTTTGCCATGTTCAAGGGCAGCTGGACGGCCTCCGTGTGTCTGCTCCCTTCGGTGAGCCTTTCCAGCACGCTCACGCTGACCTACAGCGTGGCCGGCTTTGACATCACGAGCACGAGCACGTTCGGCGCCACTGGCCTCACGGGCCAGGCCTTCAGCTTCAAGGGCGCCCTTGGCCCCTTCTCCCTCTCCGGCAAGATGCGGTTCGATCCGGCTGTCCCGACCTATGAGGTGGGCCAGCTCGTGACGAGCTTCGACTTCGCCGGGGTCAAGCTGGGCCTCACCGTC
>JANXBC010000117.1 GCA_025060555.1 Candidatus Bipolaricaulota bacterium | reverse complement strand
CAAATACCCCGACATCGATCTGCAGATTTTCCGATCCGGTACCGGTAATATCGCCGCTAAGCTCGCCGCTGAGCGCGAAGCCGGACGAATTCTGGCCGATCTCATATGGGTCGCGGAATATACCTACCTTGAACAATTGAAGGCCCAAAACCTTCTTTACAAATACGAATCACCTGAAGCTAAGGCTATTCCCGCGCTTTTAGTTGATCCCGACGGTTACTACTACGGAGCTCGCATCTTCGCCATGGTCATCGCGTACAACTCTAACTTGGTTAAAGATCCGCCTAGGAAATGGACGGATCTTCTTGATGCCAAATGGAAGGGGCAGATCATCGTGGCTAACCCGTCTTATTCGGGATCCATCGCCATTGCCGCCGCTGTACTAGGGCTGAACTACGGCCTCGACTTCTTCCGCGGGCTCGCGGCCAATCAAACCACTGTGGTGCAAGGAAACAGCCAAGTAGTTACAGAAGTAGCTGCGGGCGCCTATAAGGTTGGGCTCACCCTGGACAATATGGTCCGGGACCTCCAAGCTCAGGGGAGCCCGATCGCCCTCGTCTACCCCGATGATGGCCCGGTTTTCCTGCCGAGCCCCATCGGCATTTTTGCTACCTCTCAGCACCTCGAAGCGGCTAAGAAGTTTGTTGACTTCGTGCTCTCTGCTGATGGGCAACGGGCCCTGGTGGAGATAGGCCACTATATCCCTGCCCGTTACGATGTAGAGGGCCCCGCGGGAGCCCCCACGCTTGATGAACTTGTGGCAAAGGCCATGCCCGCGGATATTCACGCTGTGCTTGCTAACATTGATTTCTTCACGGAGCAATTTACCAAAATACTTTTGGGAGACTAGGAGGGAAGGGGGCGGGATGGCACCATCCTGCCCCTTTTTTTATGGCGCAGGCTAATACATTTGGTGGGGTTGTTGCAATTCTTGCCTTTCTGAGTCTGATTTTTCTTGTCGTCTTCCCTTTAGGGGTCTTGTTCTACAAGAGTTTTGAAACCGAAAGCGGATTGTCGCTGCAAAACTACGTCAACGCCCTTTACGATCCTCGAAACTTGTCGCCCCTCAAGAACACTTTTCTGTTGGGCCTCTGGAGCATTGCAATTGCTGCAGTTATTGGGGTACCTCTGGCCTGGCTCGTGGTGCGCACCGACTTGCCTGGACGCAGATTTGTTCACAGCTTGTGTCTCCTTCCGTATATGTTACCTCCGTTTGTTGGGGCGATCGCGTGGATCCAGCTCCTCGCTCCACGCGTAGGGCTGATCAATCGCCTTTGGACCAGCTTTTTCCGCACAGATTCCTCCCCACTCAATATCTATTCCTTTTCAGGGATGGCCTGGGTAATGGGTTTGTACGCTTTTCCTTTTGTCTTCATCGCCACCAAAGGAGCTTTGGAACGCATGAACCCTTCGCTGGAGGAAGCTGCCCGCATTTCCGGGGCCGGACGCTTCAAGGTCATGAAGGACGTTACTCTCCCGCTTGTTGTTCCCAGCATCCTCTCCGGGGTTATGCTCGCATTTTTGTATACCCTTACAAATTTTGGTGTCCCCGCTCTTCTTGGGATGCGGGCCAGGATTTTTGTATTGACCACCCGCATTTACAGTTATGTGCACCGCGGCGATTTCGCGGGTATACGTTTAGCTACAGCCCTCTCTGTGCTACTTATCTTCATGGCCCTCGGCATCCATGCGCTTAACCAGTGGATCATCCGGCGCCAACACGGAGCAGCGATCATTTCCGGGAAAAGTGTTCGCCCCACCATTGTGGAATTAGGACGATGGCGGTGGCCCCTAGGTGTTGTGGTCTACACTTTTTTGGTCTTTAGCATTATCTTCCCCTTTGTCGCTTTGTTCCTCACCTCTTTCCTCAAAGCTTGGGGGGTATCCATACAGTGGGCTAATCTTACACTGCGTAATTATCGCTATGTTCTTTTCGAATACCCCCTCACCCGCCGCGCTATTGCCAATAGCCTTGTGCTGGGTTTGGCCGCGGCCACGTTGACTGTGATAATCGGGGCAGTCCTTGCATATCTTTCCGTGAAAACGCGAGCCCGCGGCCGTAAGTTAATCGACCTTTTTTGCACCTTGCCCAATGCGATACCTGCCACGGTTGTAGCCTTAGCCATGATCCTCGCCTACTCCGGTCGGTTTGGAATAAATTTGTACAATTCCCTTACGATCATTCTCGTTGCCTATCTAGCACACTATATGTTTTATGCTTTCCGCAATATCAGCGCTTCATTGATCCAGATCCACCCCTCTTTGGAAGAGGCAGCCCAGATTTCTGGGGCTAGCCGTACACGGACTTTTCGCGACGTCGTTGTCCCCCTCGTGCGGCCAGGCTTAATCGCAGGCTGGGCGCTGGTGTTCATGCCGACAATGCGCGAACTGACCATGTCGATCCTCCTTTACGGGCCCAACACCCCCACGATTGGTGTAGCGGTGTACGAGCTGCAAGAGGCCGGGTACTTTCACAT
>JANXBC010000116.1 GCA_025060555.1 Candidatus Bipolaricaulota bacterium | reverse complement strand
TTCCCGCAGTTTGTGCTCAAGAAAAAGTTTTTCCCGCTGGAGTTCTTCAATGCTCAACACCAATGCCGCTCGCTCGGCCCGCAGCCGGGCGAGCACAGCTCCCTGCCAAAGGTATAAGAAGGCCAGCCCTGCCACAACAAGGCCGAGGAAAAGGACAGCAAACACCGTGTACTTGCTCAAATTCTCCGGGCCCATTCCCTCTCCCAAGCCTAAGATGCTCGGCACCAAAAGCGAGGACAGAAGGGCTATGTGGAGGGAATTTCCGGCACCTGGGCCGCGCGGAGGCGGGCCGAACGCGCCCGCGGGTTGCGGGCTACCTCTTCTTTGCTTGGTCGCACCGGTTTTTTCGTGTATAAGAAGACCCTGCCAGCACGGGCCTGCTCACGCAAGAAGTGCTTCACTATCCGGTCCTCCAGCGAGTGAAAGGAAATTACACAGAGAACGCCGCCAGGAGCAAGGAGCTCCACGGCCTGGGGTAGGGCCTCCCGTAGGGCAGAAAGCTCGTCGTTCACAGCTATTCGCAGGGCTTGGAAGGTACGCGTAGCCGGATGAATGCGGTAACTTCCCGGAGGATAACTGCGAGCCACAACGCGGGCGAGCTCCGTAGTCGTTCGAATGGGCCGATTCCTCACGATCGCGCGGGCAATCCGCTCCGCATACCTTTCTTCCCCGTATTCCCGAAGTATTCGGGCAAGCTCCCTTTCAGAAAGCCCATTTACAAGATCTGCGGCGCACATAGGATTGTCAGGGTCCATGCGCATGTCTAAGGGGCCCTCATGTTGAAAAGAAAAGCCCCGGTCAACCTGGGAAAGATGCAGCGAGGATAAACCAAGATCAAAAATGATGCCGTCAACTTTGGTGACCCCAAGGGTGGCAAGGAGATCGTGGAGTTTACGAAAGTTTCCACGCACAGGCTGGAAACGCTCGCCAAAACCATGGAGGCGCTGGGAAGCGAGTTCTAAACTTTTGGGATCCTGATCGATTCCGATCACTTTCGCCCCTTGGGCAAGAAGGGCCTCGGCGTGCCCTCCCGTCCCCACCGTGGCATCGACAATCAACTTTCCCGGTTTAGGAGCAAGGAATTCCAAAACCTCACGGAGCATAACTGGTTCATGGAAAACACCGAAACCGAATCCTGGCTGCATGGCTAGAGTGTGAACAGTTTCCTCCCGGGAAGGCCGAGTGCAGAAAGTTTCTCCTCCGTGGGATAGCCGTTTTCATTCCAACCGCGCAATCGATAGTACTCATAAAGCCAGCGCTGAAAATCCTCTTTTGTGAAACGTCGCCCCGCGAAAAGCCCAGCCTCATGAGGTTCGGCAAAGAACCGTTCAGGAAGGGTGTCTTCTTTTCGGCCGCGCGCGAGGTTGATCAAACGGTGTAGGTTCTCAATGCGTTCGCCTGTCCACATCAACGACTCAGGCGTGACCTCCATTCCCGTGAGGGCAGCAAAAAGTGGGGCCAGACGATCAAAACCAAAGGGAAGGAAGTCACAAACGATCAAAGAATTCCGGGCCGCTACTTCATCTTGTCCCTCCTTCACGAATTTTGGGACAGCATCCAAAGTGAGTACACCCTGCATTTCCGCTGTAGCTGACCAAAACCGCGTATGGGAGGCGAAGTCAGCGGTAGCCAAGGAAAGTCCCATGGAAGCACAGCCCTTGGGATTCACCCCGGAAAGTTCCATTCCGCCTACTTGAATTGCGAAATATTTTGCTGCGGGGCCGAGTTTCTCCGCCACGATCCTCGTACCCTCCGCCAAAAGGTCGCCCACGCCTTCTCGCGCAGCGATGCCACGGATGAGCTCAAAAACTCCCTCCGCGTCCCCAAATTTTGGGGCTAACGGCAGAAGACCACGCTCCGCCGCTTCCAAGGCGAACGAGATCACCACACCTGTGGATATGGTGTCAAGCCCACGGTCGTCACATAGCCAGTTCGCATAGGCTACGGCTTTGGCGTTTCCAATCCCTAGGTTCGCGCCCAAAAAGGCTGCGGTCTCATATTCGGGGCCTTCGAGTTCAAGCCCATCCCAGCGCGCAAGTTTTCCACAGCGAATCGGGCAGTTAAAGCAACCTCGCGGCTCCCAAGAAAGCTCACGGGCCATGGCCTGAGAGGTGATCCCCGCGAATCCATCGAATCGGCATTCGCGGAAGTTTCGGGTGGGAAGGAAACCCGCCTCCTGGGCCATGCGGATCCACATGGTAGTGCCCAATTCTTCCCGCTTTTTCCGCATAGGGTGGGCAAGAAGGTCTTCCACAAGTCTTCGATTGAGCGCAATAAAGCGAGCCTCATCAGCGATGGGGACGTCGGCCTTGCCGGGCGGAACCACAATAGCTTTGAGGTTCTTGGCTCCCATGACCGCGCCGGCCCCACCGCGGCCGAATTGGCGCCAAAGGCCAGTGCCAATACAAGCAAACCGTACTTTTTTCTCCCCAGCCGGCCCAATGCAAGCAACCACCGCACCCGGATGCCTTTCCTTCAGAGCTTTTTCGGTAGCAAAGAT
>JANXBC010000115.1 GCA_025060555.1 Candidatus Bipolaricaulota bacterium | reverse complement strand
GCATTCCTCGGCGCCACAAATGAAACGGAACTCCTCGGAAAAAACGCCTTCCTCTACCTCGACGGCAACTGCTTCCTCTTGGGAATCCGCGAAGGGGAATGGACCACGCTTCTGCGGGGAAGTGCAAAGGCTGCGGAGCTTGTGCTTTTCGGTCCGGGTACTCCCGAAGCCCTTTCTTCCTTCGCTTTTCTTGAGGCCCTTGGCCTTATCCCGCCCGGGGGGATCGTGGAACTCACGCCAAAGGAAATTCCCTCGAAACTTCCTGCGGCCCCGACGGGGATCAAACTGGACCCGGTTCTTTGGGCCCTGGTAGGGCATCCGGATTGGTTTTCGTTCGCAAAAGAGCAGGGACTTGAACGGGTGGGAATTCGTGTGCGTGTGGTGGCCGAGCTCTCCGGTCCACTGAGCCAGGAATTCGAGCCCTTCGTGCGAAGCTCGAGCGAAAATCTTGCGGAACTTCTCCTCCCCATCCCGCTTCTTCCGGAACTCGGCAAGGATCCTGCGGCGAAAATCGTCCGCCCCCCGTACCTTCCCGTGCCCCTAGGAGGTTGAAATGCTTGGAAGAACTTGGTATTTGCTTTTTGCCCTTGCCCTCCTTTTTTGGTCCCCGGCGTTCGGCCAAATTACTGTGGGCGTCCTCTCCGACGATGTTTCCCAGTTTCAGCCGTATGTGAGCCAAGCCACGCAGGCCGGCCTGCGCGTAAGCCTCGAGAAGTTCAGCGAGTCTGCCCTCTATCAGCAGGTCTTTACGCTTGGCGCCTTGGGGTTAGCCCGCGTCGACCTCGCGGAATGCCTCACCAAGTGGCTCCCTCAGGTTCAAGGTCGGCTCCTCGATCTTTCCCCCTACGCGCGAGATCTCCAGGCCGCGGGAGTCGAACTATATTCCTACGGAAATGTGATCGTTGGCGTGAAAATCCCTTGGCGGGACGACGCCTTTTTAGGAATCCTCTTCCGCTCAGCAAAATCATCCCAAGCCTTGGAGTTCCTGAAACTGTTCAAAGCCGCTGCGGCCGGCGTCACCCCCCTTAGTCTTTCCGTTGGCCCGTTGGTCATCGCTAAGCCGGAGAAACGCCACCCAGGCGTGGATAGCGCCCTTGAGGCCTTCGTGGGCGCGATAAAACAGGTTGTGCCCCAAGGGCTAGTGGTGGCCCTCTCCCACGTCCCCGCGCAGGCGCAATCAGCGCTCCTCAAAGTTGCGGAAATGTGGGGGATCCCGCTTAGCTCAGATGGAGCAACGGTCACATTGGTGATAGAGCCCTTGGAGCCTGTTTCACCCACAGCTCTTGGGGCAAAACAGGCCGAGGCCTCCCCACTTGGGTTGCAAAAGGCCGTGGTTCCGCTGGACAAACTGGAAAGTTTTCTCACCCAAGCCGCAGGGAAGGCGCGCGTGCGGCTGCCGTTCATACCGGAACCGCTCGCCACAACGTCGGAAGGGGCAAGCCTTGTGGGCGCGGCGGCCTTCCACGCCCAGGGGATCCGCGGGGCCGGAGTGAAAATCGCCGTGATCGACGTGGGTTTTGCCGGCTATACCGCCTCCCAGGCCCGCGGTGATCTTCCCTACGGGCTTGTCACCCGCGACTTCACGGGAACCGGCCTGGAAGCGGGGCTTTCCCATGGTACCGCCGTCGCGGAGATCGTCTACGACATCGCTCCCTCCGCTACCCTTTATCTTGTGAAGATCGGAAACGAGGTGGACCTTGATAATGCTGTCACCTACTGCATCACTGAGGGGGTGCACATCATCGTGCATTCTCTTGGTTGGTTCAACACGAGTTTTTATGATGGAACGGGAACGATTGCCCAGATCGTGAACCGCGCGGCCGGGGCGGGGATCCTGTGGGTGCAGGCGGCGGGGAACTTCGGCCGCCGCCATTTCGGCCCCACCTTCACCGATACGAACGGCGATGGCTGGCACGACACCGAGGTCAGCCTCACCGCGAGCGCCGGTGAAAGAATCCTCCTCTACCTCACCTGGGATTCCTGGCCTGCGACTGCCGACGACTACGATCTTTACCTCTTCGACCCAGCGGGGAATCTCCTTGCCTCTTCCACGAAAACCCAGGCTGGCGCCGAGCAGCCCACCGAACGCGTCTACACCACGGCCACCTCTTCGGGAACCTACCGAATAAGAATTCAAAAGGTGTCTGGTGCCGCGAAGCGCTTGGCCCTGTTCTCTGTGTACCAGGACCTTTCGCCCAATGACCCGGCCGCGTCGCTTGTGACCCCGGCCGATGTGGACGCGGCGTTGAGCGTTGCCGCCATTGGCTGGCAGAACTATGCAACAGGGCCGGCGCAGCCCTATTCCTCCCGCGGCCCGACGAAGGATGGCCGAGCCAAGCCCGACCTCTCCGCGCCGGACAACGTGAGCACCGGTGTATCCGCATGGAGCCCGTTCCCCGGCACCTCGGCGGCCGCGCCCCATGTGGCGGGGGTGGCCGCCCTCCTTAAGGCCGAAAATCCCGGCCTGTCCCTGGCGGAGCTGCGCGCAAGGATTCTTTCTTCCTGTGTTTCCATGGGCGAACCCTACACCTTCGGTGCC
>JANXBC010000114.1 GCA_025060555.1 Candidatus Bipolaricaulota bacterium | reverse complement strand
TGGCCAGGTCCCCAAGGATCTGCTCAAGGGGGGCAGTGCCCCACTCCCGCGTGTGCGGGGCAAGGACGAGCCGAACCTTTTGGATCGTGTTGAGATGCTGGACATCGCCGGCCTCGGTGTCAGAGTCGGGAACCTTCACGCGCATGAGCGGATCATCCTGGCCGGTCATGGCCGTGGTGGAGGGGACGTTGTACTCGACGGGCTCGTTTTTCCCGGAGCGGCGGCCAATAAGCCCAAAGAAGTACGAAGAAGCCTGCGTCCCCGCGGCTTGGGCCGTGAGCTCAGCCGTGAACTCAAGGAGAGAGCAATCATCCATCTGATAGGAGAAAACGGAGACGTAGGACAGACGATCCTGGAGATAGTCCTTAAGGGTCGCAAACCAGAGTTTGTTCTGGGAGAGGAGGATCACGATCTCGTTTCCGGCCCGCCGAACCTTGGACCAATAAGTATCGGAGATGCCAAGCGTATCCTCCTCGAGGAACTTATTCGTCAACTCTTGTAGGGCCTGTTTGAGAGCGTTGAGGTAATCCCAATCCGAGAGATCCCGGAACCCTCGCCCCAGAAAGTTATGAAAATCACGAACGGCTTCGCGCACTTCCGGGAAGCCGCCGTCCGGCATGAGGATATCGGGGATATCCCAGGTCGGGCCCTGGCTATCTTGCTTTAGGATGTAGCCCACGGGGTCATCAGCGAAGTAGGCCATGTGCTCATCGAAGATGTCGATGATCTTTTCCATCCGTCCAAGGACGAGGGTTGCCCCGTAATAATCGGCCATCTCTTGCAGGGCTTTCTTCACCGAAGGGGGCTCATCGGGCGGGTACATCCAGTGGCGGGTCTTTCGGCCATTGACGGAGGAATTAGCCCGCATGAGGACGATCGACGGATCGAGCAACCTGATCACCACTTCCGGCGGCTCATTCGGGCTGAACCGCACGTCCTCCAGGATGGGGATGCCCGTGAACCAGGCCCAGGTGGAAGGAGGAGAGAAGTGATAGCCCACTCCCACAGTCCAAGCGTGGGCCTCGTAATCTGGGCTCTTTGCCACCTCCGCCACATAACCGGCCATGGCCCGCTCCGGGTCGATGAACGTGACGCGAGCCGCGTCGATCTCTCCCAAGGCGTAGTCGATCTCCACGGAGCGAGCGCGCAGCCGGGCATAGAGCTTGCCCTCCGGGAACGGCCCAAGCTGGATATATGGGGCATCGAGCTCGCCTCCGCCCTTCTTGTAGATGACGAAATCGCCTTGGCTCCAAAGATCCCGTCGTTCCATGGTTAGTAAAGCTCAGGAAAGGCCAATCGCTCCGTGTCGCTCGGAAAGACGAACGGATCGCTGACGCCGTTCACGTCAGCGATGATGTACCAAAGCTCTTCGTCGTTATAAGCCTTCCAGGCGATAAGATCCCAAGGTTCCTTATCGTTGGGCCGGTACCAAATGCAGCGCCCCCGACGAGGAAGATCAATGGGCAGGCGCACGGCGCGGATCTTGTATCCGAGCCAATCGAGAAGGGGGACTTCTTCCCGGCGCATAAGGGAAACCTAAGGCTGGAACTTCGCCCAGTGCACGAGCATGCGGCTGTCCTCGATGACGAGGAAGTCGAAGGAGACCCAGGCGCGGGCACAGAGGCGCTGCGCTTGTGCCTGGGGCGTGGTGCCATGCAGTACTTCCTGGATTTCCAGGTTTTCCAGGACTCCCTTCAATATGCGGCCTCCTATGGCGATCTTCACCACCGGGGGCACGCCGCAAGGCCGTCCCGCGCCTTGGCGATAAGTTGCCAACGGGCTGGTCCAGTTTCCAGGTAGGCTAACAGTCGGGTTCCCCCCCACGTCGTAGGGAATACTAAGGGCGCGGATGGCCCGCAATTCCGCCTCTACGTGGCCATTGGCATGGGGGGAAGAGTGCGCATCAAACAGAACACGGAAGCGTAAACCGCGGACATCGCCGCCAGAATAGGAGAGCAATGGCTGCCCTACGCCCAGGATGGGATAACGGTTCCAGGCGAGGGTCTTCGTTTCGGTGATGTCCTCGGGGTGATACTGAAAACGAATCTCTAGCCCAAGGGAGTAGTTCCAGATCACGCCTTCCCTGGCAGCGGTGGGGGCTGTGGTAACCTGCCCTGCATCGAACCTAGCCGGAGCCATTTTTACGCGTTATAAAGCCCAATCTGCCGAACGGCCTTCTCCCGCTCCGCGCCTCGCTCCTGCCAGCGGATATACCCGAAAATCTTGGGGGTTTCCTTCTTGATCTGCTCGAGGATGTACTGAGCTTGTTCTGTTGTCGTCCCTTGCGGCACGATGATCGTGGGTTGGAACGAGACGTTATTGACGTAGGTTGAGGGAGTACTGACCGTGGGCGGCAAGGCGCTCGTGGTCTGGGTAGGGGCAGGCTGCCTTGGGCGGAAGAGGGTATAGAGGCCGTAGCCGATCCCTGCCGCCGCGGCCAACGCCAGAAGGATCAAGCCAGCTTTCCCCAACAGGGCGAGAGTCCCGCCCTTAGCCAACATCCCGAAGATGCCCAACGTGCCGAGGGTGGAGGAAGCCCGGCCGAAGAGGGAGCCCGCGGTTTGGGCGAAGAGGATGCG
>JANXBC010000113.1 GCA_025060555.1 Candidatus Bipolaricaulota bacterium | reverse complement strand
CCCCGCGTAAGGACGGGCCACCACCTCCAGCTCCAGTCCCAGCCCCCTAGCCACCTCCCGCAAACCCCGGTAGCCCCAGTCCACAAAGAGCTTGCGTACCCGGGGCCACAAGGAGAGGTCCATCCCCAAAAGCAACGCCTGCCCACCCCACTTGTCGTGCTCATTGGCCGGGTGGACAAAGGCCTTCAAAAGACGACCCCCCGTGTCCGTCAGGATCTGCCGCTGCAAGATTAGCCCTTGCGGGCTGACCCTCCCTTTGACCTTCTTCGCCCCGTCGTGTCCCCGGGGCCCCCCTTTTCACTCGTCTGCAAGATACGGGCTATGCCCGTGACCACCGACTGGCTGTCCATAACCAGGGCACTCGGGGAGGCATACCGTCCTCCCCGCTCCCGGTCACGACGGGCCAGAACCTGAGCTACCTTCTCCCAAACCCCTTCCTTCTGCCACTTGCGGAAGTAGTGGTAGACCGTGGACCAGTGGGGCAAGTCGTGAGGCATGGCCCGCCACTTGATGCCGTTTTCCAGGACGTAAAGTATGGCGCTGACGATCTCCCTCCTCGGCACCTTTGCGGGTCGGCCACCGGGCTTGGGGGCGGGGATCAACGGCTCCAGGATGGCCCACTCCGCGTCCGACAGGTCGCTGGGGTAAGATCTCCGTGTAGAAGCCACCCTTCAAGTATAGCGGACTTTTACGACAGTCTCTAAGTGCCCGCACTTTGGTTTCGCAACATGGGATACCCGAGATAGGGCTGGGAGAGGGTTTTTTGGGGCCCCCTGGCCCTCACCACCCAGGCCCCTTTACCCGCCCCTAGCCGTGGGGATATAACTTTGGGCATGGAAACCCCGGACTACCAGGACAACGAGACCCCTAAAGAGGAAGGGGTTACGCCTTTGCCTCCTGAGCACCATCTTGTGTGCTACATCACCGGTCAGTTGCGGAAGGACACGCCCGAGGAACAGGTTCGCCAGGAGTGGGCGAGGAAGCTTGTGGAGGAGTACGGTTACCCCAAGGAAGACCTGGGCATTGAGGTAACCATTCCTATAGGCACCCGCCGTCCTCGAGCCGACCTGGTGATCTACGAGCACGGCAAGCCCCACAAGATAGAGAACATCCGCGTCATCGTAGAAGCCAAGCGCGAGGACGTAAAGGCTTCGGACAAGAAAAAGGGCGTGGAGCAGCTTGAAAGCTATCTTGCAGCTTGCCCCAACGCCCGGTGGGGCCTCTGGGTAGGCGCCGAGCGGCAAGCTTTTCAGGTAGTTGCCCGCAACGGCGATCGCATCGTGAAAACCACCACGGACATCCCTCGGTTCGGGGAAAAAAGCCCTCGCCGGCTCACTTTCAAGGACCTCAAGCCCGCGGAGGGGCTAAAGCGGGAGCTAAGGCGCATCCACAACTACATCTACGCCAACCAAGGCTTACCCAAGGAACAGGCTTTCCATGAGCTTTTAAAGCTGGTCTTCTGCAAGGTCTATGAGGAGCGCGTCAAGGGGGCCAACGACCCCTTGGACTTTGACATCGCCCCAGAAGAGCGGTTTTCGGAAGCGGGGAAAAAGGCTTTGCGGAAGCGGCTGGAAAAGTTGTTTAATGACGTCAAGTCTCAGTATTCCTACATTTTTGAGCCGGACGAGCGGATCCGGCTCAATGATGACGTCTTGGCCTATGCGGTGAGCGAGCTTAGGCAATACTCCTTCTTGCGCACCCGGACCGACATCAAGGGAGCGGCCTACCAGGAAGTGGTGCGAGACAACCTTAGGGGGGACCGGGGCGAGTTTTTCACCCCCGACAACGTGTGCCGGATGGCGGTGCGCATGGGGGTAGAAACCCTGTTGGTCTCCAGCAAGGGAAAGAAAGGGTGGACCAATATCCGGGTCCTGGACCCCGCAGTAGGGGCCGGGGGGTTCCTCCGGGCTTTCATGAACGAGCTTCGTGCTTACCTGGTGGAGCGGGAACGAGGAAAACACGCCTCAGAAGAGGCTCTAGAGCAGGCCGTTGCCAACGAACTTCGGGAGATTTGCAACCGCAACGTCTTTGGCTTGGACATCAACCCCCTCCTGGTGCGCGCCGCCCAGATGAACCTGGTGATGCATGGGGACGGAAGCAGCAACGTCTACCACGTGGAGGGGGGAAGCCTTATTCCGTTTTCCCAAATGCCCAAGGTGGTGCAGGAAAAGCTGCCCCCTGGGAGCGTGGATTTGATCGTGACCAATCCGCCCTTTGGCAACGGTCCCGGCCTTAAGGTGGACAATCCCGATGTTCTCAAGGAGTACGAGTTGACAAGGTACGGATTGGACGGAGGACGCTCGCGGAGCAGCCTCCCCCCGGAACAGCTTTTCATTGAACGGGCCTACCAGTGGCTTGCTCCGGGTGGAGTTCTGGCCATTGTTCTGCCCGACAGCATTCTCTCTAACCCGGGGCTAGAGTTTATCCGGGAGTGGATACTCGAGAAGTTCGTGGTAGTGGCCAGCGTGGACTTGCCCATTGAGACCTTTGTGGCCTTTGGGGGGACGGGAACCCAGACCAGCGTCTTGGTGCTTCGCAAGAAGACCGAGGCCGAGATCGAGCGGGAACAGATGACGGGCGAGCCACTAGACTACGAGGTCTTCATGGCTGTGCCCCGGACGATGGGCTACGACCG
>JANXBC010000112.1 GCA_025060555.1 Candidatus Bipolaricaulota bacterium | reverse complement strand
AAGCCCGGCTACCTCATGCACGTGATGCCCATCGACCGCGGGCACGAGGCGGACCCCGAGATCTGTGACGACCCCGAGCTCTCCTGGATGTACGACCAGGCCGAGAACCGTTTGCACGTGCAGAAGGCCATCCTTTCCCTGGTGATGGGCGGCCGCCCCTCCTGAGTTGCGGCAACTTTGGATAGGAGGGGTCGGGGTTTGCCCGACCCCTCCTTTTTCGCCAGCAAGATCGTAAGCCGTAGCTGAAGCTTTTGCGCCTCGGATTCCAAATTTTAGCCCCTGGGCTTTTGTGTGGGCTTCCCCTCGGAATGGGCATAAACTTGCCCCCGTGAACCCCATGTGGACGGCGCGCTCCGGTGGGGGTGGGCATATGAGCGGCGCGAGGCTAGGCGTGAGCTACTTTGGGGTGCGGAATCCCAAACACGTGGCGGAGGACCTGCGCAGCATGGTGGAGGCGGGCTGCAACGCGGTTTTGCACACTTTTTCCGAGGAGGATCATTGCTTTTATCTCGAAACTATGGCCGAGATCGTGGCCCTCTCTAAAGGGTGGGGTTTGGAAGTGTATATCGACCCTTGGGGGGTGGGCGGGGTCTTTGGTGGGGAAGCGTTTACTCGATTTGCCCTCGAACATGATGAGGCTCGCCAAGTCCTCGCGAACGGGAAGAAAGCCCCGGCCGCTTGTCCCAACAGCGAGGCTTTCCAAGCATTCATGAAGAAATGGATTTCCGCGTCCGTGGACATCGGCGCAGATGTCTTGCTTTGGGATGAACCACACTTTTTCTTGCCCGAGTGGTATGGCCTGCCCAAGGAGCTTTGGGCCTGCCG
The DNA here is from genome assembly GCA_025060555.1 of Candidatus Bipolaricaulota bacterium. GTDB lineage: Bacteria > Bipolaricaulota > Bipolaricaulia > Bipolaricaulales > Bipolaricaulaceae > DTER01. Next base: position 1,813 of record JANXBC010000112.1, on the reverse strand, counting down.
TTGCCCCCACTGCCAAGAACTTTTTCGCCAGGAGTACGGATATCCTCTGCCAAGGGAGCCGAATCCGGATGTACTGGACTTTCAAGATCACTCGCTATTTCGATTCATCCAGATGCTTACCGAGGCCGCGAAAGCGCGAGGAGTTAAGACGGCTTTGTGCCTGCTTCCCGAGTGGGAATCCCTGGAATCCTTGCCCTTGAAATGGGAAAAGTATGCCACCCTTCCCAGTCTCGATATCTTCGGTTCGGATCCCTATTGGTTGTGGGCAGGGCGGACTTTTGCGGAGTACGAGAGGGTTGTGCGCGTAGTGAAAGCTCTTGCGGACCGGTTTGGTAAAGAGCCGCAAATCTGGGTTCAGGCCTGTAAGGTGCGCACCGGAGACGAGGAGCAAGTACGCCGCTCCGTGGAAACCGCCTATGCTCTTGGCGTCCGCAACATCATGGCTTGGAGCTTCTTGGGGACAGCGTACATGTCGTGGGTCCGATCGGATCAGCCGGAGAAAGTTTGGGCGGAGCTCACGCGAGCTTTTAGAGCCATAAGGGAGGAAGAGGAACGATGCCGGACCTTTGGATCCGCGGGGGCCGGTTGATCTTGCCCGAGAGGAACACCGTGCTCCTTGGCGATCTGGCGGTGGAGGGTTCCCATATCGCGGCGGTAGGGAAGCGGGGCCCCCGAGCCTCGGCCCAGGAGCTGTGGGTGGATGGGCTCTATGTGGCCCCGGGATTTTTGGATCTTCACGTCCACGGCGGCCAAGGGTATGCCTTCGGCGATGATGAGGAGGAGGTTCTTTCCGCCATCGTCCGATTCCACCAAGCCCATGGTACCACGGGGATGCTGGCCACAACGGTGGCCACCTCTGTGGAGCGCTTGCGAGCCCTGGCCCAACGGGTGGCCGAGCTCCAAGACCCGGCGATCCTCGGGCTACATCTGGAAGGGCCCTTCATCGCGCCCAAGCAAAAAGGGGCGCAGAACCCCGCGTTCCTTCTCCCCCCGTCCCTTGAGCTCTTTGAGAGAATGGTGGCCGGGCTCGAGCCGCTCGTGAGGATCGTCACTTTGGCTCCGGAATTGGCTGGTGCTCACACCCTGATCTATAAGATCCAGGAGCTGGGGGCCATTCCCGCCCTAGGACACTCCGACGCCACCTACGCAGAGGCCATGGCCGCTATATCCGCAGGGGTTCGCCTGTTCACGCATCTGGGCAACGCCATGCGGGGTCTGCATCACCGGGAGCCCGGGGCCGTGGGAGCGGCCCTGGACTCCCCGGCCTTCGTGGAACTCATCTGCGACGGGGTTCATCTCCACCCCGCGTTCGTGCGGTTGGTAGCAAAGGCCAAGGGATATGATCGCATTTGCTTGGTTACGGACGCTATTTCGGCCGCAGGGCTTGGAAACGGGGAGTACTCCCTCGGTGGCCTTCCGGTTTTGGTAAAGGAAGGGATTGCTCGCCTCCCCGACGGCACCCTGGCCGGAAGCACCCTCACCCTGGACCGCGCGATCCGGAACTTCCGGGAGTTCACGGGCTGCTCCCTTCCCGAGGCCGTGCGCTGCGCCACCCTGAACCCCGCCCGGCTCCTGGGGATCGACGACCGCAAGGGCAGCCTCGCCCCCGGGAAGGACGCCGACCTCGTGGTCTTCGACGAGGACCTCACGGTGCACTACACGATCGTGGGGGGCAGGATCGTGTACCAACGGGGGTAGGCATGCGCCTCCTTGTGGCCGCGGACTACGCGGGGCTTTCGCGGGAGGCCGCCCGCTGGGTGGCCCGCCGGATCCTGGAAAAGCCGGACCTTGTGCTGGCCCTGCCCACCGGGGA
>JANXBC010000111.1 GCA_025060555.1 Candidatus Bipolaricaulota bacterium | reverse complement strand
TGAACACGGTGTCCCCGGCTTCTGCGGCCTCGATCGCCGCCTGGATCGTGGGGTAGTCATCCGGAACGGTGAGGGTCCGCTGAGCCAGCCCAAGCCCACCCAAGCCGAACACCAGAACCAAAGAGCCTAACCAGCGCCTCCCAAGGCTCATCGCCACCTCCCTACAAGTTGGTAGGGGGCCCAAAACCAAGGGTGAGCGAAAGCCTCGGTTTGAAGTAGTTTGCGTTGGGCTAACGCCAAGGCCTCAGCCCAGCTGGGTCCACTCGCGCGATAGAAACACAGGTGGCTAAAAACCTCTGCGAAAGCCAAGGGATTAGGACACCAGCTAGTTTGGAAAACTGTCTGCACGCCAGCAGTCCGGAAGGCTGTATACCAAATGCTCGCCTCCAATCCGTCTAACGGTGGAAGCTGAGAAGAAGGTTCTTTCCCTGACACCGGGGTGAGCGGAATAAAAAGGGTCTGCCTTAATCTCCAGCCTAGCCAGTCTGAAAGGGCATCCTGTGTAGGAATGAACACCAGCTCCATACCCTGCACTGAGACCTTGGCCACTTCCCAGAGCTGATAAGGCTGGTCAAAGAGAGTGAAAAAACTGGACCAAGGATTTGCCGGATCGCTCTTATTGGGCACCAACAGGACCAGATACCTGGCGTCGGCTAATGCCTGAACCAGAGCTTCGGTAGAAGCTTGTTCCCCTTCGTACATCCTTATGGGCTCGCCACCGGGCAGCTGTCCGATGGCAGAAAGAGCAGCCGGGTTCACCCATGGACAAAGCGCTTCCTGGGGGCAGTAGCTAAAAATGGCAGAAGATGTGCGATCGTCGGTTTGCACTTCCTCAAGATGAAGCAGCTCTTGCATGCCGGACAAGAAAGCAAGGGCATAGTGCTCCACAAGATAAGGCGGTCGTTGCAGGAACGGACCCACGTTCACAAGGGGGTGGTCGGTCATGGGAAGAGCTGCAAATGGCAGATACCAAAGGGGGCCGCTGGGGATGATCACCAGTGTTGTTATCTCGGGAGCGAGCTGGGCCAAGCCCGGCCTGACCAGTGTTTCGTACAGCGCAGCCAGGTTTTCCTCTAGGACAAACAGGGGTTCCAGCCGTTCAAGGCCAACTCGGACAGAAACGATGTCCTGCACGAGCGCTTCGTAAGGGTAGGGCAGGTATAAAGGTTGGCCAATCCTGGTCGAGGTGATGACCCATAAATAAACGCCTTTACGTCCTACTTGGTAACTCAAAACTGCTTCGCTATTGTGGAGAACCAAAGAAAGACGAGTCAAATCGTCGAGGGACATCCATCTTAAGGAGGAAGACAAGTCGTTCTCCTTTAGGCAAACGTTTTTGAACTGACGGGTACGCCAATGCTCTGCCCATACCACCGCTTGTTCACCTTCGCCGAGTTCCAGCAGTATGTGTAGCAAATCTTCATAAGTGGAAAACTTTTCGGGGGAAATGTACCATGGCGCCCAATTAAGTATGCTTGCCGCTTGTTCCAACGCCTGTTTTGCCTGCGCTGGCTGATTTAAAAGCAAAAACGCTTGACCCTGGATTCGCCTCAAGTCCACACGCGTTAACGGGCGCGTCCAAGGAATCCCCTGTAGGCAAGGCAGCGCATCCAAATCTCCAAGGGCTAAATCTACAGCCTCGACCGCCCGGCTTAGCCACATCAAGACTTGGCTGTACGGGCCGAGCACGGCCTGGATACGCGCTAAATTCAGGTAGAGCATGGTGAGAGCCCTCCAAGCGCGGCAATCCCAAAGGATGGCCTTGGCTTTATCCCAGCATTCAATAGCCTTAACGTAAATTCCCAGGGCTTCATAAACTTCGCCAAGCTCGATCAGGATCTGGCCAGCTCGCTTTTGGTCCCCAGCTTGAGTAGCCTTCTCTAATGCATCGCTAAAAAGTAGGATTGCGTCTTCATAACGTCCTAGAGTCACCCAAATATGACCAAGCCGAATTAAAACGTCTATCAGTGCAGATTCCCACTGGTGAGTTACGTAAATACTCCGTGCCTTTCCATAATGGATGAGGGCTTCTTCAAGGTATCCTAAATACCTCATGAGATCACCAATACGAAATTGGGTGTCTGCCCAGGCCTTTTTGTCCTCCAGCTCCTCAAACATCTCCGCTGCTCTCTCGTAGTAAGCGAGGGCCTCCGCTGGTTTTCCTAAACTATAAACAACGTCGCCCAAGCCTAATAAAGCCCAAGCCAGAGTTTCCTTAGCCTCGCTAGTGCTTAGCTTTTCACAAGCTTGCTCAGTTAGGACATGCCCTTCTCGAAAGCTTGCCCAAGCGAGGTGCAAAACCTCGCTGTTTAGGTAAGCGCGGCCAAGGAGCACCCAAAGCTTTGCCCTGGTTAAACGATGATCCTCCTCTGCGTAGAGCGGGAGAGCTTTCAGCAAAACCTGACAGGCATGCTCCCACTTCTCTGAGGCCATAAGAGCTTGTGCTTCTTCAATAAGTGTGCCCGCAAAGCAATGGGTAATGGCCCAGCCGTCGAACCAGATCAGAGAAATAAGGGCTAGCAAAATGATCAATACCAAATACCGCTTCATGGTTACCTCCTTCTCCCCACGAGTTGGTAGGGGGCCCAGAACCAGGGGTGAGCGAAGGCGTGGCTTTGCAGAAGCTCGCGTTGGGCCAG
>JANXBC010000110.1 GCA_025060555.1 Candidatus Bipolaricaulota bacterium | reverse complement strand
TGTTTGTGCGCTTCCTCGCCGAGCTCCTCTTCCTGCGCGACACCCAAGGCATGCTCTTCAGCCGTTTCCAGCTGCGCATCGCGCGGGAGGGCGAGGGGTTCCGCGCCTCCGGCCAGGCCTGGGGGGAGAAGTTCGACCCCATTAAGCACCGCGCGGGGATCGACGTCAAGGCCGCGACCTACAACTGGGTCAAGGTGGAGGAGCGGGACGGCACCTGGATCGCCCAGGGCGTGGTGGACGTCTAGGGGCTGAACCAGCGCGTCCAGGAGTGCCGTAGGGCCTTGCTTTCCCGGGAAAGGAGCTTGGCGAGCTTCACGGGATCGTGCTTAACCGTGAGTTTTCCCTCCATTTCCACCACGGCGAGGAGAGGGGCCCGGATCACGCGCATCCCAAAGGCCTTTGCTCCGCGAAGATCATCTTTGACCGGCGCGCTTCCCTCCATGCGATAACGTTCGAGAATTTCCGGAGGTGGCAGCTCAGTATTCACGATCACTCCGCTGAAGCGCCGCAAATCCAAGTACTGGGCGAGCACCTTTAGGTGATCATAAGCGGTGTAGCCCGTGGTCTCCCCGGGCTCGGTCATGAGGTTCATGATCACGAACTTTTCCGCGGGGGAGCGGTTTACTGCCGCGGCAATCCCATCGACAAGAAGGTTTGGCACAATGCTTGTGTAAAGGCTCCCTGGCCCAATCAAGATGACGTTTGCTTTCTCAATGGCTTCGACTGCGCGCTCATAGGCTTTGGCCGGCTGCGAAAGCCATATCTTCTTTATCGGTATAGGATCGGAAGAGATCTCGGCCTCGCCCTTTATCACCCGGCCATCCGCCAACTCCGCCACGAGGTGCACCTTGTCCAAAGTGGACGGTACAACCTGACCACGTACAGAGAGAAAATAACTCGCTTCCTCAATGGCGCGATCTAATCCGCCGAGGGCCTCCTCCAAGCCAGCGAGGACAAGATTTCCCAACGCGTGGCCAGCGAGTCCCTCTCCACCCGTGAACCGGTATTGCATGAACTTGGCCATCCTCTCCTCATCTTCAGCCAGGGCCAAGAGACAGTTCCGCACATCGCCAGGGGGAAGGACGTCTAATTCCCGGCGAAGGCGGCCAGAACTGCCCCCGGTATCCATGACCGTCACCACGGCCGTGAGGTTGGCCGTATAGTGTTTGATCCCGCGGAGGATGTTAGAAAGGCCGGTCCCGCCGCCGACGACGACGATGTTTGGCGCGGCCTTGAGGATTTTGGCTTGATAGAGAGCTTCCGCTACGGATCCACCGGTTTTGGGCGAGACAGCATGGAGCACCCCCCGCACCATCATTCCCGTGCCCAAAACCAAAGCAAAGAGGCCGCTGGCTGCGAGAGCTGCGCCCACCGCCGGCCGCCAAATGGTCGGCAAATAACGGATGAGGCCCTGATAAAGGCTCCGTGCCCCGCTTTCGCCAAGAAGGCAAAATGCACCAAACGCCAATATCGCCACGCCGCAAGCCGAGAGGATAAACCAGCGCTTGACCCCCATCCCGGGGAGAAGGATTTTCAAAAAGGCGGGAACCCTCATGTGCTCACTCCAGGGTCATCTCCGCACCTAGGCGGCGCAGGGCCTCAGCCAATTCCGGCGTGGGGGTGACGCCGTAGCGGGGCCCTGCTAGTACACGCGCCTCCCGCTCTCCATCGATCACCACCACCCCCACCGGCACCGGGCCAAGATGATCGGAGATGGTCCGCACAAGCTCTTGGATCTTTTCCGCGTTCAATGCGGAGAGGGACAGGCGTATCCAGCACCGGCTAAAGGCCGCTTCCTCCCCCAAGGGTTCCAAAGAAAGGGCGGAGAGACGAGCAAGCCCGTTGCGCTCGCTCCACACCACCCGCATTACCACCAGACTCTCCTCGCGGAGCCATGCCGCGCTTTCAAAAACCCTTGGGCGCACCACTACCTCCGCCTCCCCCGTCTTGTCCTCAATGGTGACAAAGGCCATGCGTCCTTCGGCAGTGCTCACAGTTTTGAGCGTCTTCACGCGGCCTGCAATAAGGGCTTGGGGATGTCCCATCACCTGGTCTAAAGGGGTTACCCCTAATGCGCGCAATTTTTCTGCGTAAAAATCCAGAGGATGTGCAGAGAGGTACAGCCCCAAAAGCTCTTTTTCAAACCGTAGAAGCTCCTGCCTTGCGTACTCCTCCTGGATCACCGGGAGGGTGGGGAGCACAAGCTCATCGCCAAAAAGGCTGACCTGGCCGGAAAGGCGTTCCCGGTGGAATTTCTGGGCCAGCCGCAATCCTTCCTCCACCAGAGCCATCATGCCCTTGCGGGTGAGACCAAAGCAATCCATGGCCCCCGCTTTTATCAAGCACTCCAAGGTCTCCCGGTTCACCTTTTCCGGATCCACGCGAAGACAGAAATCCAAGAAATCCCGGAACGGCCGGAAACTGCGCGCCGCGAGGATCGCCGCCACCGCGCTCTCCCCCACGTGTTTTATCGCGCCCAGGCCGAACCGGATCTTCCCCTCCCCCACCGGGGTGAAGCCCACGTCGCTTTCGTTCACGTCCGGGGGAAGCACCTGGATCCCCATCCCCCGGCACTCCTCGATGTAGGCCGCCACCTTCTCGATGCTGTCCTGGACGGAGGTGAGGAGGGCGGCCATGAACTCCGTGGGGAAGTGGGCCTTGAAGTACGCGGTCCAATAGGTGATGAAGGCGTAGGCGGCGGCGTGGGCCTTGGCGAACGCGTAGCTCGCGAACTTCTCGATGTCCGCGAA
>JANXBC010000010.1 GCA_025060555.1 Candidatus Bipolaricaulota bacterium | reverse complement strand
GGGGTGGCGAACATCCCCGGGGCCAGCAGGTCCAGGAAGAGGCGGAAGTTCTCCGGGTCGCCCCGGTGGGGGGTGGCGGTGAGGAAGAGGAGGAAGTGGCTGATGCGGGAGAGGACCTCGCCCAGGCGGTAGCGCTGGGTCTTCTTCGTCTGCTCGCCGTAGCGGTAGGCCGCGAGCTTGTGGGCCTCGTCCACGATCACCAGTTCCCACTCCACGTCCGCCAGGGTCTGCAGGACGTCGTCCTGCTTGGCGAAGTCCATGGAGGTGAGGACTTGGGGGAATTCCCGCCAGGGGTTTTGGCCGTAGGCACTGCGGAGGAGGCCGCGGTCCACGGCAAGGAAGCTCTCCCCGAACTTCTCCCGCAGCTCGCGGAGCCATTGGTCCCGCAGATGCCCGGGCACCACAATGAGGACGCGTTCCACCAGGCCGCGGTACTTGAGCTCCTTGAGGAGGAGGCCGGCCATGATGGTCTTGCCCGCGCCGGGGTCGTCGGCCAAAAGGAAGCGCAGGCGGGCCTGGGGCAGCATGTGGAAGTAGACGGCGTCGATCTGGTGGGGCAGGGGGTCGATGAGGGAAACGTGCAGGGCGTGGAGGGGGTCGAACTGGTGGGCGAGGCGGATGCGGTGGGCCTCCACACCCAAAAACAGGGCCTCGGCCTGCCCAGAGAAGGTGGGCCCGGCGGGAAGGACCGGGGTGAGCTTCTCTTGCTCCTCGGGGCGGAGCCAGCACTCGCCGTAGTAGCGCTGGGATTTGGCGCCCACGGCCACCAGGCGCAGGAGCTCCCCCCGGACCTCGGCCTGGAGGATGCGCACCGGCTCCGGCCAGAACGGGCCGGAAACACAGGCCCCCGGACGGACCGCAACCATCCTGGGGATGGTATCCCGGAGTGTCTCGAAAAAGAAACTGGCCCGCGTTGTCTGTGCGGTATTTGAAGGAATAGGGTTCGGCCGCCTCAAGCTCGCCCCGATCCTACATTTTCCCGATTGCCACATAGCTGGATATATAGCCTACTTTTTGGGGAAAGGAGACCGATGCGTACGCTAACCCTATTAGTTGTGACTTTTTCCACAGTTTTGGCCTGGGCTGATCCCAGTGAACTTGTACGGCAAGCGGAGAGCCTTTATGCCGAGTGCTATCAGCTTCCGGTGTTGGAGCGCATGATCGAGTTATACGAACAAGCAAGGCAGGAAGCTCCGCAAGACCGGGAAATTCTCGTACGGTTGGCCCAGCTTTGGTACGAGTGGGCTGTACTCAAGCCCGCGGAAGAAGAGGAGTTAGGTTGGAGAAAAACCGCGGACTACGCCTTCCAAGCCCTGGGCCTCTCCGGTCTTGACGAAGCCCTGAAACTTTCTAATGAGGCCTTTCAGGAATTTGTGCGGGGAAGCACCGATGGCCGGGCCCTCCTTTGGGCCGGGCACGGCTGGGGCCAGCTCCTCAGCAACATGAACCCATTCTCCGCTTTCTTCGCCCTCCCCAAGATCCGCATCATTTACGAACGCTCCATGGAGCTCGCTCCGGATTACATGGGCGGGTCCGCTTACCAGGCCTATGCCACCCTCTTGGCCAACCTCTCCGACTACGGCATCCTCTTCGGGGTGAAGCTATCACAGGCGAAAACTTATTTTGAAAAGGCGATCGAAACTGATCCCACCTATCTTGAAAATTACGTGGCATACGCCAAGGAATACGCAGTGCGTGCTAATGATCGGGCTCTTTTCGAATCGCTTCTTCGGCACGTCTTGGAGGCACCGATCGGAAACTGGCCATTTTGGAACCGTCATGCCAAAGAAAAAGCCGCGGAGTATCTGGCAAATATCGAGAAGTATTTTCGCTAGCTAATCGGCCTCCACCAGAGGTAGGATGGCTTTAGGGCCAGAGCCATCGCCTACGATCTGGAACGCGATTCCGTAGGCCTCGGTTAAGACCTCCGGGAATAACACCTGGCGGGGGTCACCGTGAGCAAGTGTTTTTCCTGAGCGGAGAAGGAGCACCCGCTGGGCGTAAAGCAAAGCCGAGTTGGGATTATGGGTGGTAGCGGCTACCCCAAGCCCAGTCTTCGCTAAGCGACAGATCACGGAAAGCACACGATGTTGGTTAGCTGGATCGAGGTGAGCGTCGGGCTCATCGAGGAGGAGATAGGGCGCCTCCTGAGCAAGCCCTCTGGCGATGAGGACAAGCCTTTTTTCCCCGCCGCTCAAAGCGTTCACCGGCCGCCCACGCAATGCCTCCAAGCCGATCAGAGCCAAAACCTCTTCCACTTTCTCGCGATCCTTGGGACCCGGCTGGCCAAACGGCCCGATGTGGGGAGCCCGGCCCATAAGAATCATTTCCTCCACAGTGTAAGCAAACGTTGTCTCAGGAAATTGGGGAACATAGGCAATGTATTTCGCCCGCTCCCGCGCGGAAAGGGAGGAAAGTCTTTTCCCATCCAGGGAAACTTCACCCCTTTGGGGGACTCGCACACCGCAAAGGCACTCCAAAAGCGTCGTTTTTCCACTGCCGTTTGCGCCAAGAAGGAAGAGGACCTCGCCTCTCTCCACCTCCACGTTTACCCCCACAAGAACGAATTGGCCGGATACATAGGCGTAGAAGAGTTCGCGACCGATGAGGCTCATCGCCAGCCTGCGCCTTTGCGGATCTGACGCATAAATAGCGCGAAGAACACCGGTACGCCGATGAGGCCGGTGAGGATATCCAGGGGGATCTCGGTGGGAAGGGCGGTGCGGGCGATGTCGTCGAAAAGGAGCAGGACAGCGGCGCCCAATCCGGCAGAGGCCGGAAGAAGGAAGAGGTGATCTGGGCCGACCAGGGCACGGGCTGCGTGGGGCACGATCAATCCCACCCAACCCACCACCCCGCTTACCGAGACGGCGGCGGCGGTGAGCAAAGTCCCCAGCGTCACGAGGAGAAAGCGAAGCCTTCGCACAGGGAGCCCCAAAGCTTGGGCTTCGGCCTCGCTTAAAGTGAGGATGTTCAACCGCCAGCGCAAAAGGAAAAGTCCGCCTAAACCCACCGCGCTCACAACCACAAGCGGCAAAACCTCGGCCCACCGCACAGCGGAAAGTCCGCCCATGAGCCAAAACGTAATTCCTGGAAGTTGCACATATGGATCGGCAAAGTACTTGACCAGACTCACCAGGGAGGAAAAAAAGGAACTCACGAGGACGCCGGAGAGGACGAGGACGAGGATGCCGCCGCCGAAGGCCGAGGCAAGGAGGATGGCCAAAGCGGCTGCGAGAAGCCCTCCCGCAAAAGAGAACACCTGGATTCCAGCGGGACCGGCCCTGGCTACCATCGCCAACGCTGCTCCTAGGCCGGCTCCCGCGCTCACCCCCAGAATCCGCGACTCCACAAGGGGATTGCGAAAAACACCTTGGAACGCCGCTCCAGAAACAGCGAGGTTCGCCCCCACCACCGCCGCAGCCACAAGCCTCGGCAACCGCACCCGCAACACCAACGCCCGTACGGTCTCCCGAACTTCTCCGCCGAATAAACTGGCCCAAACCTCGCGGAACCCAAGGTTCAGCCGGCCAAGGAGAAGCGAACCAAAGAGGATCAGGATGGGAATGAGGCAAAGCACGAGAACGATGGTGGCTTGCCTTACTCGGCCAGAAGCGCGCTCAGTTCTTCCCAAGATAGTTCGCATCGGTAAAACTCGCCATAGAATTTGCGGATGGTCTCGCTTAGGCTCAACGCAACGCGACCAGGATGGAGGAGCTCAGCCAACCAAAGGATCCCCAAAACGGACTCGGGGATGGGCGTGTCCCAAGCGAAGAGGAGTTGGGGCATTTTGTAGACGTGGCCAGATTTTACGGCCTTGATCTCGGCCCAAAAGGGATCGCGCCGAAGATCGGCGGGGTTCACCGAACTATAGGGGACAATAACGATCACATCTGGGTTCCAGATCATGACCTGTTCGATATTTACGTTCTGCCAAGAGCCAGGAAGGCCCGCGGTTACGGAAACGCCCCCGGCAAGCTCGATCATCCGCGACTGATACATGGCGCCGCTGGCTACCCGCAGGGCTGCTGTGCCGAGGACGAGCACCTTGGGCCGCTCTCCTTGTGGGATACTCGCGGTGGCCCCGGCGATGGCCGCTAGAACTGCCTGATAAAAATCGATCAACGCTTGGGCGCGGTCCCCTTGGCTTAGAGCCCGCCCCACCAGCAAAGTAGCCTCCTGAACGCCCTCGAACGTTTCTGGCCCAATGAGGATGGTCGGAATACCCACTTCCGCCAGTATTTGGGCCAAGTCCTTGTGCTTGAGTCCAGCGAATACGAGGTCCACGTTTCTGGCGACAAGCTCTTCGGCGGTGATTTCCGCTCCCAGGGCTTTTTCTTGGTACCGCGGATCGATGCGGGCCATCACCGCTTGGGAGAGGGGGTGATCAGGGACGCCAAGGTAGCGAGCAGCCACGATCTGCTCAGGGTTGATGAGCGGGTAGAGGTAAGCGGTGGCGACCCCAAAAGCGCTGGCAATTCGGGCGGGCTGGCCGGGCACAACCACTTCCCGTCCAGCTTGATCCACCACGAGGACCTGCCCTGTGCCCATTACGAAAACGGTCAAACAAAGAACAATGAGGCTCCTATGCATCAACGGACCTCCTTTTCCAAAAGGGCGTTGATCCACGTGAGACCAGCGGCCAGTTGGGCGAGGCGAAAGTGCTGCAAGATTTGCTGAAATCGATCGGCAGGACATTCCGCCTCCACCTTAGCCCGCAGCGAAATAAGGATTTCCCTTTGTGCGGAGAGCAGCGCGGGGAGGCGGTTTGGAGCAAGTTGAAGGAGGAAGAAAAGTTTTGGCAAAAGCTCAGCACGGAGCAGGCGGACACGCGGCACAGGTGAGGTGACCCAAGACCAGAAGAATTCCCGGCCTTTTTGTGTGAGGGCGTAGCGGATGCGTGGGGGGCGATTTTCCTGTTCCTCACGCTCTCCGGTGATGAGGCCGTGCTTTTCTAAGCGGGTGAGGGTGGAGTAAAGCTGGCTTGGAGCCACACGCCAGACGCGGCCAAGATCCGCATGGAGGCGGGAGAGGAGTTCATAGCCGTGGGTGGGGCCAAGCACTTCCAAGTAGCCGAGGATCACTGGCCCCACGGGGAACGCCTCGCTCATAGTTCATTATGGATTATATCAAATTAGAACAAACCTGTCACAAATTCAAAAGGACGATCCCCAGGAGCATCGCCACTACCCCCCGGCCTTGAGCGCGGTGACCCTCTCCCCTTGCAGAGCGATGCCCCAAAGGAACCCCCAAAGCGGGGTGGTGAAAGCAAGCGGCACCACGCGGGAAAGCTCACCACGGCGAATAGCCGTGTAAAACGCAAGCATTCCCAAGGTCCCAGCTAGCACCCCTTCAAACACAAGGACCCAGAGGATCCCCTTTCTTCCCACCGGGCTCGCCCAACTCTCCCCATACTGCGTGATCTTGGGGAGAACGAGGAGGAACACAAGGAGAGCGGACAGACCCAAACGCAGGAATAACCCAAGCTCGGGGGACAAACCGGCCATAGCCATGCCCTTCTTGCCGAATGCTGATCCCAACGACCAAAATATCGCCGCCGCTAGCGCAAAAAATTCTGGACGCATTCTCCTCTCCTTTCGGGATCACAATCTTCACCTCATTCGTGTCCGCCCACAACCTCAGGACTTCCTTCCCCGGATAAAATAGATCGTGAAGTTGCTCACCTTTTTGGTCCTCACCACCCTCCTGGCCTTCGCTGGCCCAGAAAAGCTCGATCCCCTGTTGCGTACCCTCCTTTACCCCTCGCCGGAGGCCAAAGTCGCTGCCCTTGCCCTTTACCCTGAGGACGCCGCCGATGCGAAAATCCCCGTGTTCTTGGAACTAAATCAAAGCGGAGCCAGTACGAAAGTGCCGGGCCTCCGCTCCCTCCTGGGAACATTAGCCACCGCCACCATGAGTCTTTCCCAAATCGAACGCGTTGCGGAAATGGCGGAGGTGCGACACATTTGGGCTAGCCGCCCAGTGGAGCCCCTTCTTGATCGATCCGTGCCAGAAATCGGTGCTCCCGTGCTCTGGTACGGAGCACAAAGCTCCACTGGACAAGGGGTGATCATCGGCATCGTGGATTCGGGCGTGGATATCCTGCACCCTGCATTTCGCATGGATCAAGATGCTGATGGATTCCTCGAGAAGACGCGCATCGTTTTTTATTGGGACCAATCCGCTGCGGGAAGCGGCTGGTTTCCACCGTTTTGGGGGGACGAGAGCGGGGAGGCAGCCTATGGGCGGGTTTACACCCAACGCGATCTTGAGGCGGCCATCAGCGGGAACTATTCGCCAGTTCCGGATGTCATGGGCCATGGGACCCATGTGGCTGCAATCGCTGCTGGCGGCCCGAGCTTGGGCCTTCCCGGCGTTGCTCCAGGGGCAGAACTGGTGGTGGTGAAGACCAACTTTTATGAGGACAGCGTGGTAGACGGCATTAAGTTTGTGTTCGAAGTCGCAGAATATTTGGGGAAGCCCGCAGTGGTGAACATTTCCTTGGGCGGGCACGCTGGTCCCCATGATGGAACAGGGCCGTTTGAACGCATGGTCTCCACGCTCGTTGACCGCCCCGGACGCATCGTTGTGGCCGCCGCCGGAAATGAAGGGGGTAAAAAAATACATGTGGGCGGAGATATTCGCACCCGTACGACTTGGACCATTGTTCCCGCCGCCTCCTCCGTGGTAGTGCGTTTTTGGTACACATTTCCGGCGCAATTCCGCGTGAACATCACTTCCCCACTTGGGGAAACTCTTCTTGTCACACCTGGCCAAGCGCGCGGCCTCACCTCGGCAGCGGGAAGCCTTTGGCTGGACAACGGAGTCGACGCCCTAAACCAAACGCAACAAATTTTCCTCAGCTTGGTCCGTGCCGCTCCTGGCTCTGCCTGGTGGATCACGTTCGAACCCATCTTCGGCGGCCGCATAGATGGGTGGATTGAGAGCTCCTCAATGGGGGAATTCCTCGAGGGCGATGGAAATATGAGCATTGCCGAGCCAGGAAACGCCGAACGCGTTATCACCGTAGGGGCTTATGTGACGAAAACGAGCTGGGCCTCCCAAGCTGGGGTCTACAAAGCCGAGGGCTATGAGCTTCAAGCCCTTGCTCCGTTTTCGTCCCGTGGTCCCACACGGGATGGCCGGCTGAAGCCGGATTTGGCTGCCCCAGGGGCGTGGATCGCTTCCGCGCGCTCCCGCGACGCCCAGGTTTCCCCCTGGTATGCCTTGCCCGATGGATGGCACATGGTCTTGGCGGGAACAAGCATGGCCGCGCCCCATGTGGCTGGAGCTTGCGCACTCCTTCTTTCCCTCCGGCCCAATCTTTCCTGGCAAGAAGCGTTAACCGCGCTTCAAAGCGGTGCTCGCGTGGATAGCTTCGTTGGCCCCGTCCCGAATTTAAGCTGGGGCAAAGGGAAGCTGGATGTTCCCAAGGCCTGGGCTGCCTTGGGCACACCCGCGCCCGTGAGCAAACCCTGGCTTGCTGGTTTGGGCAATCCGGTATCGAGCGGTGCGTTTTTCCGCTACCAACTTCCTCAAGGTGTGAAATGGGCTGAGCTGCGCGTTTATGATCTTCTCGGCCGCCTGGTCTGGCAGGAAAGTCTGGAACCAGGAGGAGGAACGGTGCGCTGGGATCTTCGCAGTCGCTCCGGGGCTCAGGTGGCCAGTGGCCTGTATCTCGCAGTTCTTGTCACCGATCAAGGCGCTTCAGACCCCATAAGAGTGGTGGTGAGCCGGTGAGATTTCTTCTGGCTTTCGTTCTGACCGGTTTTGGGGTGCTGGGAGCTACAGTGGATGTCCCGGTCGAGCTTGCTCGGCCAGCGCGGGATTGGGCGCTCTTTGGGGTGGACCTTGCTCTCCCTGGCTTCCTTGCTAATCCCGCTACTCTTGGGTTTGCCGGAGATTGGCGTTTTGATTCCACGTGTTCCTCCCTTTTTGGCGTCGGTCAAGTTTGGGCTGTTTCCTTGGTCGGCCCGGTAGTTGGTGGTGCGGCAACTTTGCTAGATAGCAGCGGGATCGGTGCAGATTTGAGCTATAGGGTCTGGGCCTTCCAACTGGGGGTGGGCATCCCCTTTGGAAGGGTGGGTATCGGGGGAAAAGCTAGGCTCCTTCGCCCCGTAGCGCCTAAGGAATCGTGGGGGTGGTCTGTGGACCTGGGGTTCTTTTGGGCTGGCCCCATAGAGCTAGGATTAGTCGCTGAATCTCTTTTTGCCGCCTCTCCCTATTCCGGGGAAACCTGGGCGCGGGATCTCTCCGTGGCCGCAAGTCTGTCCTACTCTTTTCCAAGGTTTTTTGGCGCGTTGGGCCTGGCGTTCACAGACATTTTCACCGTGCCCACCTGGGCCGTGGCTGGGGAGGTGGATTTCGGGGTGCTGGCCCTGCGCGCAGGTCTGCGAAGCACGGGCTTATGTGTGGGCGGGGGAGTCCAATTCCGTGGGATGGTGCTGGACTGGGTCTTCACCCTTCACCCTGACCTACCCCAAAGCTTTCGCGTATCCTTTGGACTACGATGGCCCTGAAAAAATCGATTTTCGGTGTAATAGTGGCCCTGCTATTCGTCGGCGTATCTTTAGGCCAGGAAGTGGGATCCCAGACCCCAAGTGAGTCGTTTACCATCAAAGTAAGCGGACAAAAAACATGGGGCATTACCCTGGGTTTTGGCGACCCCACCCACCTTTCCTTGGAGGGGCTGGAAGCAGGGCAGCTGACCCTAAACCAATCCCTGTGGGCGCAGATAGAGGGAACGGTTTTAGACTTTCTTACCATTAAAGCGAGCTTCAACGATCAG
This sequence comes from Candidatus Bipolaricaulota bacterium, assembly GCA_025060555.1. Classification (GTDB taxonomy): domain Bacteria; phylum Bipolaricaulota; class Bipolaricaulia; order Bipolaricaulales; family Bipolaricaulaceae; genus DTER01. The sequence goes on along the minus strand of JANXBC010000010.1, from coordinate 18,203 downwards.
CTCGGCCCAGGCTTCCAGGAATTCCTTGTCCTTGTGGATCGCAAGCCCTGGTATGCGGAGCTTGGGCGGTTCGTGGTGGGCGATGAAGGTGAAGCACTCGGCGTTTACAACAAACGCGTCTTGGGGGCACGCATCACGGTCAGCAGCGAAACCTTTTCTCTAAGCGGCCTTTTGGCACGACTGGAGGGGATCTCGGAGTCCCTCACCTTCACCGGAAATGTTGGCCAGGTCGAACTCACATTCTACTATGAAGACCCCAGCCAACCTTGGATTCCCGCTCCTTATCTTGCCTCGGTGGAAGGCTTCTACTTCTTCACCCTACGGGTGCCATTCATCGAGGGTTTTTCCGAACCAAGGCTTGCGTTTCGCACCGGTGAAGGGTTTGCGGAATTCCTTGCCAACTGGGGTCTGGAATATCTGCGGGCAACAGCGGAGAAAAACGCGGAAACCTCACTTCCTTCAGGAGCTTATCTTGTTCTTCAAGATGAAGGAGATGTCCTCCTTTTGCGCCAAGATCCCAAAGTCCTCCTGCGTAACCGCGTTCTTGATCTCATCGACCTTTACAACGCTGCTTATGGTCTGACCGGAACGGGTAAGAAAGAATATCCTTTTGTGGAGGGTAGCGAGCTAGAAAAGGCTTTTCTTTCGGGGCTCTCTGCGTTCACCGAGATTCGTGTGGATGAGGAAGCCTATCCGTTAAATGAAGCCCGCCGCCAGCGCTACCTCAGCCTGGGTGAAACTGGAATCCTTGAGGACTCTGTGGTTGTGGAGGCGCGACTCCCAGGGGAGAGGGAGTTCCGCTCGCTAAGCGACCCGCTCCTCTCCGCTTATTCCGTCCGCGTCTTTTCCGGCAAGGGGGTCTTGCGAATTGATTTCCCAAAGGACTTCTTTAGGTCTGGCGCGGCCATCCACACAACCTTCAACTACATCCGAGAGGGCGGGACCTTCTTCCTTGGCCTTGGGGTCATCCCTAAGTCCGAGCGGGTTTATCTCAATGGCCAACTTCTTGCCAAGGATGTGGACTATGCCATCGACTACGAAGCCGGCCTCCTCACCCTTTTTGTGACCATTGGTCCGCAGGATGAGCTCCGTGTGGATTTTGAGCGTCAACGCGGTGCCCTTGGGGTGTCCACGGAGTATGAGCGCTATTTCCTCGGTGCAACCTTGGGGTTGGGCCAAGGGCAAATCGGCGTTTGGCAGGCCACCGATGTGGGCTCTCCCTCCCCAAGCTCGCGCACCATGCCCAATACCCACTCCCTTGCCGTCCTTTCCTGGCAAGGAAAACTTGAGGAATGGGATTATTCTTTGCGGGTAGGTTTTTCGCAAAACATCTTTCCTCCCGATGATAACGCGCGCCTTCCCGGCCGGAATAAGGTGAACAACATTGTTTCCACACGCACAGCGGATGGTGAGGTCCTGGTTTTTGCTCATCAGAATGGAATTACTGTCTATCGCGCTGGCCGATTTTTTAGCTATGGCGCTGGGGAAGGGTTAGCCGGTAGGGCCGCGCTGAGTCTTCTTCCCCTTACCAATCGTCTCCTCATCGGCACCGATGCCGGTTTGACCATTGTGGATCTCACCGAGCCCGGGGCTTTTGACCGCATCCGGAGTTGGACTAGGCTTTACCCCGATGACTGGAATGAAGGCCGAACTGAAAAATTCCAGGGCACAAAGGTTCTGGCCTTGACTTCCGATGGAAAACAGGTATACATGGCCACCGAGGCTGAGCTCATCATCGCTCCTTCCTCAGCGCTCAGCAAACCTCTGGATTGGCAGCGGCTTTCCCTCCCAAGCGGGCAGCCCACAGTCCTCCTTTGGGCTCAGGCCCTGTACTTGGGCACAACCGAGGGCCTGTTTCGCCTAAGTCCAGAGGGCTGGAAAAGGGAGGAGGTGCCCGGCCCGATCTACGCCCTCCTTTCGCGCGGTGATGAGCTTCTTGTGGCGGGAGATGAGGGGATCAGGGTGCTGCGGGCGGGGGTGGGCGCGGGCTGGGTCGCCTATGGTGTTCCTGTGCGTTCCATTGCCCTCTGGCGAGACTTTGTGTGGTACATTGCGCCCGACGGTATCTATCGGGAAGGGGAACAGGTACTTGCTGGCGATTTCACCGCCCTTGGCCTGGGATTGGAAAGCCTTTGGGCCGGCACCCAAGCGGATGCGGACTTTAACTTGTCCCTTTGGCGCGTTGACCCGGAACCTGAGCGCTTTCCACAAACTCAAACGGGAATTGACGGCCGCGATCTTGGACAATTCGCCGATCTTCCCGCGGCCGGGCACACGAGGAGCGGGCCCTCGGCTAGCCTTTCCCTAAGCCGCAAGTTGAACGACTGGCAGCTTGGGATCGCCCTTTATTCTCGTTTCCCCGGTTACGAAGAGATCGGAACTTCTGGCCGGAGTGATGCACATGGCGTGCGGTTCACGGCGCGTTACACCGCTGTCCCTGACCTTTCTTTGACCCTTAGCGGAAGAGCAGATATCACGGATCTCACCACCAAGCCCGCTCTGCGCTTGAGCGGCGGCGTCGAGGGAACCTGGAAGGGGCCAGCTAACGTGAGCTTCTCCCTTAACCCGATCCTAAGCGGACTGTCTCGTAAGACCCAGTTTTCCTCCGATTTCCAAGCGGGGTTCCAGGCCGGTGAAAACCCAGCTTGGAACTTCGGGGTATCCGGGAAATTGACAGCCCCTGAATTCTATCTTGCAGGAACAATGAGCGGGCAAGTGCGATATCAACCTTGGTCTTTCCTCGCCCTTTCCCTCTCCTGGTCCAGACCATACCGTACGCGCGGGGCGCCAGGCACGGAGACCCTCACGGCTCGAGCCCAGCTGACCGGGGTCACCGGTTACGCCTGGACCCTCTCCTGGGAAGAGAATTTCTCCCACCCACTTGATCGGGAGGAATGGAGTTCCTCTCGGAATCTCTCCGCGGAATTGCGCCTCGCCCCGGTTACTGCGTTTTGGGGGAGACTCGCTCCACGAGCAACGATTGCACTCGAGGCTACACCTGCGGAATGGCGCGTTTCCGGAACCACTTTGGCTAACCTCGATTTCTCTACTCACGGCGTGGGGCTCCGGTTCACCGCGGCCCAGGGATTCCGTCCAGCTACTGAACGCACGGATCGCGCTTTCTCCTTCGACCTCTCTTGGTCCTCTTCCGCCTGGCCGGGGATTCAGCCCAGCCTTAATTACACGCGCAGCTACAGGATTCTTCTCCACCCCCGTTATCCTCCGCAGCTTAGCGAGGATCAATCGCTGGAGGCCCGGCTTGGCCTTGACATCCCACAGGGGAAAAGTGAACTAGTCCTAACCTGGGCTCCTGAGCAAGGTTGCAAGGCCACCAACCGACTTCAGTATAATTTCAATTTTGGTCCCATTTCTTTAGAGACGAGCCTTACTTTTAAGGATGGGAAAATTTCGGGCAAAACCGAGGTGGAGGCTGCGCTGAGGTTGGCGCCGCAATGGGGGCTGAACATAAGCGGTGGACTCCTCTTGGGTGCCATGCCAGTCCGCGTCGCGGTTTACTTGGGGGCTACCCTGGCCGCAAGCTTTTGAGTTCTTTTTCTAGCCGAAAGCGACCGGAACCGCAGGGACAAGCCGCGGATGAAGCCAACTTTAGGTTGACGGACACGTTCTTTCGGTATAAACATGGAGCTGCTGGGGGCGTAGCTCAGCTGGGAGAGCGCCGGCTTTGCAAGCCGGAAGTCGGCGGTTCGAGTCCGCTCGCCTCCACCATTTTTCTTTCCTCTGGCGCCGTATGCGGGAAAGCCCTGTGATCACGGTGGTGGGAGCGGGCCTGGCCGGGGCTGAGGCGACTTGGAGTTTGGTGCGTCTTGGTCTACGCGTGCGTCTATTGGAAATGCGGCCGGTCAAAATGACCCCCGCTCACCACACCGAGGGGTTCGCGGAGCTTGTATGTTCCAACTCCCTGGGTGGGGAGGGGCCGGCCAACGCCAAAGGACTGTTACAAGCGGAGCTCCGCGCGGCCGGAAGCCTTATTATGGAGGCGGCGGAACGCTTCCGTGTCCCAGCTGGCGCAGCCCTCGCTGTGGACCGCGAGCAGTTCAGCGCTTACATCACGCAAAAGATTTCCTCCCACCCAAACGTGGAGATCGTCCGGGAAGAGGTCACGGATATCCCTGAGCCGGTAGCAGTTTTGGCCACTGGGCCCTTAACTTCCGATGCCTTGGCCGAAGCCCTGCGCCGCCGTTTAGGTGAGAATTTCCTGTACTTTTACGACGCAGCCGCGCCGGTGATCCTGGGGGAAACAATCGATATGGAAAAATGCTTCCGCGGTGGGCGGTTTGAGCAAAGCCCTGATTACATAAATTGCCCCATGACCGAGGAAGAATACCGCCGCTTCTACGAAGTGCTGACCCAAGCCCGCCAACACACACCCCACGAGTGGGAAAACCTCCGGTTCTTCGAAGGCTGTATCCCCATCGAGGAGCTGGCCCGGCGAGGTTATCTCACCCCAGTATTCGGCCCCTTGCGCCCTGTGGGAATCGTTGACCCTCGCACTGGAAAGGAACCGTTTGCGGTAGTGCAACTGCGCCAGGAGGACCGGGAAGGAAGGCTTTGGAGCCTCGTAGGCTTCCAGACTGGGCTTAGGTGGCCGGACCAAAAGAAGGTGGTGCAGAGCATCCCTGGCTTGGAAAACGCGGAGATCGTGCGCTATGGGGTTATGCACCGCAATACCTACCTCAATGCGCCCAAGTTGATCCGGGAAACGTTGGAACTCAAGGACGTGTCGGGTGTGTTCGTGGCCGGGGTTTTGGCGGGGGTGGAGGGCTACATTGAGAGCGCGGCCACGGGTTTTCTCGCCGGGCTCAACGCCGGCCGGCTCGCGTTGGGCCTGGAGCCTGTGGTCCCGCCGCCGGAAAGCATGCTGGGGGCACTCGTGCGTTTCTTGGCCACAGCCGAACCCAAAAATTTCCAGCCCATGAGCGCCAATTGGGGCCTTGTTCCGGCTATCGAGAGCAAGATGGACAAAAGGGCGAAGAGGGAGGCCATGTTCCACCGCGGCCTCGCCGCTTTCCAAAGCTGGCTATCACAAATACAGTCCCTAGCGTAAGCCATCATCAGGTCGTTCCACTGGCCGTTGCCTAAAGTGCCCAAGGAGTGGTAGTCTCTTAGAAAAGAAGAAAAAGGGGACAGAAAGGCCAAGACCTTCGCTACGTTTTTCCCCGGAGCAAAGCTAATGCGGCGGCTTGTGTCGGCGGAGCGCGTGAACCAAAGGGATAAACAGCGTCTCCCCAAGCAAAACGGAAACAATCCTAGAGGAGAGCGTTAGTCACCGGAAATCCGTGGTTGGACATTTTCGTGCACGCGTGTATAATTAGCCTGCTATTTGAGCCCTTCCGCCTGAGACCCACCCCATTCCACCTCACGCCTCACCTCCCCCGGGCGGAAGGGCTCTTCCTTTTAGCCACCTTCTGCGGGCAAAACATCGAGGATGACCTGCAACTCAAGGTCACCTATCACCCCCACAGTCCAGGCGCGGAACTTGAGAATAAGCTGTCGCCCTGCGGTGCCACTGGGCAGGGTGAAAACGTATTGAGTTGTGACGCTTCCAAAGCCGGAGGTCGTGGGAAAGGGCGGCCAGCCCGGAGGAATCGTGTCCGCGCGGATGTGGACAGGACCCGCGGGGGTTCGCTTGGCCTGGAGGGTCAACGTTCCCGTTGCTCCCTCGCGTACTCGGCACTGGATCACATTCGCTGCCGGACGTGCGCAGGAGTCAGGGATTGCGAGAACTCCGGAGAACTCCAGCTTCACCCCTTCCTGCCATTCTTCAAGCGGCAGGTAGCCGCTGGCCGAGCCCTGGCCCAAAGTGGTTCCCCGAATGTCCCCCGCTGTTCCAATAGGGTCGGCAGGCTCCTGGCGTTGAAGACCATGGGCGCGGGTAATCTCCTCCACCACTTCTCCCATTTCCGCGGCATGGGGGTCATCTTCGGGGAGAACGGAAACGAAGCCTCGCACAAGATCCAGGAAATCGTCGAGGTCGTTATCGCGGAGAATGGCGTTGATGTTCAAGGGGAGATCGGGGCGCCAGCAGGGAACGGAGCAAACAAGCTCAGCCAGGAGCGGCCCAGGTTCCTCGAACACCTTTTCTTGCCCGGGTCGAAGGTAGACAAGCTCAGGGGTGACGAAGGTGATCCTCCCGCAAGGGAGCTCCAGCACTGCTCCCAGGAAAAGGTCCAACGGCCCTCGGAAGGGCCCGTCGGGGGGAACTCGCCCTAGTACGATTTTCCCAAGATGGAACCGGAGGCGGTAGCGGCAAATCCCGCGTTGTTCCCCGAGGAAGGTGCCATAGGCGCGCAGGGTGAGTCTGCCGGTGGCGGAACCATCCGGAGCACGCAACTCGACCTCAATTTCTAGGGGGGCTTGGGGAACAGGGCTAGGAGGCTGCGGCGGAGGGCTTGGGCCCAAAGGCGGCTCCTGGTCGGGCAGGCGTCGTGCCAGGATGAGGGCAGCCTGGCGCACCATACCCGGATCAGGTACAGCTTGGCCTTTTGCCAAGGCCCCTACTAGGGCCACAGACGGCCCAACGCGGAAGAAGTGAAGAACAAGCCCGGTTGGAACATGTACGAGCCGCACACCCTCGTCCCCAACCGAATCGCGCTCATATCGCGCAAACGAAGCCACCGCATCTTGGAAGAGCGCTTGCGCCGTGGTCGCATCTCCCATGGTCACGATCTCCGCCCAAATCCACGCTTCTCCGGAGCCCCAAGCGGCAACCCGCCCTCCACCGGCTCCCAGCGGTAAATCCTCTGAAGAGATCGCCTCTTCGATTTCCTTCTCCCATCCGGGGATGATCTCCCCAGGCAAGAACGGGCCAGATGCGGGTGGTGCAAGCCAGGTACAGCCTCCCAGAAACGCACTTAAAACTAATATCCACTCCATCTTCTTCATGGCCTCACCTCCCCTGTGGTGCCTAAGAATCACGGGAGGACCCGCGTTAGCTCTCTAAGCCATTGGCCAATGAGGTTTTCCCACTGCTTTTGCCTGAGCAGATCTTGGCCGTTCCGCGTTTCTTGGTCATATTGAGCCTGACAGACCTCATGAGCTTGCCAAACGCGTTTATAAACTTCTTCCAAAAGCAAAGCGAGCTGCTGTTCCGCTTCCTGCGGGGTAGAGCCGGCTACCGTCCTCCCGATCAAACGCGAAAACTCCGTTTCCAAACGGCGTCTAAAAACCTCAAGGAGGTCGAAGTGCCCTTGTTCATGGCGGAGGAGATCTGGAGTACGGCGATTTGGCAAAACCCAGGAACGGCGTCGATCCACGAAGGCTTGTGTCGAGATGTTGGAGAGCCGTGCTATCCATTGACGGCGGGAAAAATCGAACGAGACCGCCCAAGAGGCGGAGTATTTGAGTCCAAGCCAGATTTTTGCCGCTTCATTCGGTAGGGAAGCGGAAGGAGGTTCACCCTGGAAGTCCGCCCAAGAAAGGGGCTGTCCCTCATGCCAAAGAAGCTCAGAGGGCTCTTGAGAATAGGGGATGCTTTGGGCACCAAGAGCTAGGGCGGGGTTCGCTCCGCATAAGATAGCTACCAAACCACGAAAAAGAAGAGGCAAAACTACGCCCAGCCTGAAAACCACTTGCCTCGCGAACTTTTCGCCAACGTCCAAGAGCCCTCCTTTGCTCTATTTTGCCAAAACCCGAAAGAGCCCTACCACCCCAAGATGATCAGAAAGAGTATAGCTTTGGATTCCGCCCCACTGATAGGGCTTATCTTGCCTGGGGTCCGGCACCTTTCCTGGCTCACGCTCCGCAGAAAGGAGCTCAAGCTCAAGGGGTTGGCAACCTGGCCAAAAAAATATGTAGTCCAATCGTTGAAAATCTCCTCCACTTGTGGCTAAGACGTTACCATTTGCCCTGCCCGCGGGATTATCCCACGGCGTATCACCGGTATCCTGATCATTTCCTACCCATGTGGCCGCGTCTTTGGCGGGTTGATGCCCTTTCCCACTTTCCAGCCAGACATCTTTGAGGACCACCCCTGCCGCGATGAAATTTTGAAGTCGAGCCTGCCACTCCTCTGAGCCGCCGATGATGTTGAAGTCGCCGCACAACAAGATCGGATGCTGCACTTTGCCCTCTACTCTGTCATCCCCAGTACAGTTCTCCATAAAACGACGCAGTTGCTCAATTTGCTGTGCTCGGACGGTCCGATCGTCCTTAGCATCTCCTGCTTGAAGATGGGTGTTGAACACGTGGATGAAACAGTTAGGGCTATCACTGGTCAACTTAATGCGCGCGTAAAGAACACCTTTATTTGCAAACTCTTCGTCACCCCGATATGCGGAGAAGATAAACGCACTCACTGCAATCACAGGGTATTTAGAAAGGATAAGTAGACCACTGTCATATGTCGAACCACCCAGGAGATCCGGAGTAGAATCTGGTCCGATGACTGCGTACTGTCCGTTACTTTCAAATACTGCTACCCGAACAGCCTTAGTGGCATTTCGCGGGTGCCGCCGAAGGAGCGAACAGTTTTGACCCCCAAGCTGAACATTCGTATCTTGCTCTCCTTGTCTTAGTGTGTGCCAATTATTTCGCTCATCTAAGATGGATGGGGTGCCAGCCCCCCTGTTCATTCCTAGCCAACCACGAAGCACGGCATCCTTATTATGAAAGTTTCCGGAACGCGTAAAGTGCCAGACTTCTTGTAGGCAGATAATCCCAAAATTCCGGCGCCACAAACCGTTTTGACTCAAAAGCCTCTCCAGTTCCGCGGCGCGCTGCATGGGCACAAAACATACCCTCTTGCCAAGGACCCCCTCTGCATGAAAGAGCATCATGTTCTGGGTGAGCACACGAACTTCTGTTTCGCGGCAAGGAAGCGTTTCCGTTAATAACAGGCACACTGAACCTGTGTCATACCAGGTAAGGCCAAGAAGGGAGAACTGGGAGAATCGCGTGACTGTCGCCGGCTGATAACCAGGGGCAATGAACGTGAACCCAGCGATATCCTCTGGCTCCCTGAGAGTTTCGCCTTTTGGCACCAAAGTCAACGCAAACTCTTTGTTGGGGATCGGGGTGACCGTGCACACGGTGAGCTTCCCGCTGACCGTCACCCCCGGCCAGGGAAGGGAGACGGTGAATTTCCCTTCTTCGTCCGTGCGACCTTGAATGGGAGCTGTAGGTGTGACCGGCGGAGCGGTGGGACGCAAACACACTGTACCCACGTCAACCGTGGTATAAGTTCGGCCGAACACATCCATGGACGAAAGGAGCTGAAGTTGCGACACAGTTGTTTCAGGATAACCGGGCGAAGAAACCCGCACGGCCCCGATTTGGTCCGAGCGGACAATGGTCGTAACCCCACTTTTGGGAACAAGAATTACAGAGAGTGTAGTCCGCGAAAGGATCCGCGCCGTACACTCACTAAGAATTCCTACCACCGTGGTGTTGGGCACAGTAGGAATGGGGATCTCAAACTTGCCGGAAGCATCCGTAGTTCCTGTGAATGGGCCGTAAGTCGGAGGGATTCCTTGCTCGCTTGGTGGAGTAATCGCTCGCACAGACAAAGAAACGCGCAGCTCCAGCTCGCCGATAATCCCAGGGGTCCAGGCCCGAAAACGCAAGAGATAAGTCTGGCCTGGCGTGGACGGGACAGTAAAGTTGTATTGGGTAGCGATCGTGCCAAAGCCCGTGGCTACGGGAAAAGCTGGCCAGCCTAGCGGAAGCGCCTCCGCCCGAATGTTCACCGCCCCGGAGGGTGTACGGGTCGCAGTGAGCATGATCAGGCCGGAAGAGCCAGCCTGGACATCGCAGCGAAGCTCCGAAACGCCCAAGCTCACCTGATATAGTCCAGAGCATGTCCCCATAACCTGAACTTGTCCGGAGAATTGCAGGCGAACGCCACCATAGTAGATCTCACCAGGCCCGTAAGTCTGACTGAAAAGCACAAGGTTTCCAAAGAGCAACCCTGCTAAGAGGAACCGCCACATAACTTTCACCTCCCGTTCAACGTTGGGGAGAACAGCGGGCCTTCTGGTCCTTATCGGACATTTGCACTCAAAAGAACCCCACCACCCACCCCACCAGTTGAATCACCCGAATATACACGGGGAAGCTCAGGATGGTTTTACCCCGCATCCGCGTTGACAGGACCAAGATTTTCGGGTATCACAACTCCGATGAAGCTTGCAATTGCACAAATCAATCCAACGGTGGGGGATTTCCCCGGGAATTTAAGAAAGATTAAAAACGCCATTGGCCAGGCGGTCGAAAAACGTGCGGATCTCGTGATATTTCCGGAGCTAGCCCTCCTTGGCTATCCACCGCGGGACCTTCTTTTGCGGCGGGGGCTAAAAGAAAAAGCTGACGAGGCTTTTCAGATCATCGTCAAGGAAAGCGCCAAAATCCCCATTGTGATTGGGCATATAACTGAAGCTCCTGCAGGCCCAAAAAACCGTGACGATCCCGCGGCCTTTCACTGGCAACCCCATCGCCTCTACAACACGGTGTTCTTGCTCCATTCCGGAACGATCCTGGGCTACCAGGCCAAGTTTCGTCTTCCCTCCTTCGACGTGTTTGAGGAGGAGCGCTATTTCCTTCCGGGGGAGCGCGTAGAGATTTTTGATTGGCAAGGGTTAAGAGTCGGTCTCTCAGTATGTGAAGATCTATGGTATGAGATGGGCGTCGTCGCCACTCAGGCAAAAGCCGGGGTTGACTTGCTCATAAATGTCTCGGCTTCCCCCTATTTCTTGGGGAAAGCCTCCATTCGATACCGTTTGGGCAGACGCTGGGCGGAAGCGGCCAATGCTCCGGTTGTGTACGTAAACCTCGTTGGGGGGCAGGATGAGCTCATCTTCGACGGTCGATCCTTTGTCATCCGTCCGGATGGCTCTTTTCTTTTGGCCTGCGCGGCGTTTCGCGAGGGCTTGTTCCTTGTGGACTTGGCGGGGCCACCCCTAGAGCCTCCCCAAGAAGAAGGGATAGAAGATGTTCATCAAGCTCTAGTCCTGGGGTTGCGTGATTATTGTTTGAAGAACGGGCTAAAGAAAGCGGTGATTGGGGTCTCAGGTGGAGTGGATTCCGCGGTGGTCACAGCGCTGGCGACGATGGCGCTCGGCCCTGAAAACGTGATCGCTGCCTTCCTTCCTGGGCCATACACCGCTGAGCTTTCCCGGGAATGCGCTTATACCGTAGCGCAAAACCTCGATGTGGCGCTCTTAGAGCTCTCTATTGAGCCAGCCTTGGAAGCACTGCGGAAAACGATTTCTGCTGCTGTCCCCGTGGAAGGAGTGGTGGCGGAGAATTTGCAGGCCCGCATCCGGGGCACCGTCCTCATGGCTTTGGCAAACGCCACAGGCGCCATCGTCCTTTGCCCAGGAAACAAGGCAGAGATCGCTATGGGCTATAACACCCTCTACGGCGACACTGTGGGAGCAATTGCTCCCATCGGCGATCTCCTCAAGGAAGACGTATATGCTTTGGCCCGCCACATCAATGAGGAAGCCGGGAAAGCCGTGATTCCTGAGGAAGTTTTGACCCGGCCACCCTCGGCGGAGCTGCGGCCAAACCAGCGGGATGAGGATGACATCCCTCCCTATGCGCTTTTGGACCCAGCCCTGCGCTTGTTCTGCGAGAAAAATGCAGGTTATTCCGAACTTGTTGAGAAATTTGGCGAGGACATGGTGAAGGAAATATTGCACAGGCTTTACCGGGCCGAGTACAAACGTCGCCAGTTACCCCTGGTGCTTAAGGTTTCCCCAAAAGCCTTCGGGCTAGGATGGCGATTTCCGGTGACCAACAGATTCGTGGGCTAAACCAGGCCCTCTGGTTTAGCACGGCGCAAAAAAGCCGGGATATCGTAGTCGTCGCGCACGCCCTCGCGGCGAAGTTGTTCGATCAGAACCTCTTTTTCCTCCTGAGCGGGCTCCGTTGTGGTCACGGCAGAAAAACCGGTGGCGATAACGGTCACCCGCGTGCGGTTGAAGCCTTCCCAGATGGTGGCGCCGAAGAAAATGTCGGCCCGATCGGAAAGGGCCTCGCGCACAACGCTTGCTGCCGCCACCACATCCTCCAGGGTGAGGTCCTCCCCGCCGGTGATGTTGAGGATTGCCTTCTTCGCGTCCTTGATCGAGAAGTCCAGGAGAGGCGAGGAGATAGCACGGCGAGCCGCTTCCCGCGTGCGATTTTCGCCATCGGCTTCCCCAATCCCCATGAGGGCAGTGCCGGCCCCACGCAAAACCGCTTCCAAATCGGCGAAATCAAGGTTTATGAGACCAGGAACGGTCACGAGCTCCGTCACCCCTTGCACCCCTTGGTGCAAAACTTCGTCAGCAAGCTCGAAGGCCTTGGTGAGAGGCATATCAGGGGGAGCGATCTTGAGGAGTTTGTCGTTGGAGATGGTGATGAGGGCGTCCACCACTTTGGACAGCCGTTGGATACCCATTTCGGCCTTTTGGGCGCGGGCTGGGCCCTCGAAGGTAAAGGGGCGGGTGACGATGGCCACCGTGAGAATTCCCAGTTCCTTGGCAACCTCGGCGACCACCGGTGCACCACCGGTCCCCGTTCCCCCGCCCATCCCCGCGGTGATGAACACCATATCTGCTCCCTCAAGGATATCTGCCACGTCTTCGCGCGATTCCTCCGCGGCTTTTCGCCCCACCTCCGGATCACCGCCGGCGCCCAACCCGCCGGTGAGCCGCGGCCCAAGCTGGAGGTGTTTGTGAGCTTGCACCAAGGACAGAACTTGAACGTCGGTGTTCATGGCCACAAGCTCCACCCCGCGCAGGCCCGCCCGGAACATGCGGTTCACAGCGTTCCCACCCCCGCCACCCACGCCCACCACCAAAATCCGCGCCGGGCTCTCTCCGTTCATCATCCGCCACGCAAGAACTGTCGGAACCAGCCGAACAGCCGGGCCATGAGGCCTTTGGAGCGCCGGGCCTGGATGGTGCGGGCGAAATCCTTCCCCTCCACCGCGAATTTCAAGAGGCCCACACCAGTAGCGAAAATCGGGGATTCCACGATCTCCTGAAACCCGTGAACGTCCTTGGGAACGCTTCCCCGCCGCACGGGAATGCCATAGCGTCGCTGCGCGAATTCCACAATCCCGTTGAGAAGAGAGGTACCACCGGTGAGAACCATTCCTGCTGGGATGAGATCACGATAACCTGCGTCCTCCACTTCTTGCATAGCCAAATCGAGGATCTCCTCCACCCGCGGCTCGATGATCTTCGCCAGCCGTTTACGCGGGACTTGTCGGGTTCCTTCCCCACCTAGGGTGGCGATTTCAATTTTTTCGTCGTCGCCGACAGAGTCAACAAGACAAGTCCCATAAAGCTTTTTTATCCTTTCCGCTTCCTCAATAGGGGTTTGCAAGCCCACGGTGATATCGTTTGTGATGTGCTCGCCAGCAATGGGGACGGTCTTGGCAAACCAAATATCCCCGCCACGGAATACAGAAATATCTGTGGTCCCACCGCCACAGTCCACAAGCATTACCCCAAGCTCTTTCTCCGCGGAGGAGAGGACGGCCATGGCCGAGGCCAAGGGCTCAAGGACGATTTGCTTCACCCCGATGCCTACCGCCTCCACACAACGCACGAGGTTGTGGACTGCCGTGACCGAACCCAACACAATGTGCACATCGGCCTCAAGGCGCGTCCCCGTCATCCCCACCGGGTCAGTTATCCCCTCCTGCCCGTCCACGATGTATTGTCGAGGGATGATGTGGATGATCTGGAGGTCTGGGGAAATGGGGATGGCTCTCGCAGCCTCGATCACGCGCCGGACATCTTCCTGAGCAATTATGCGGTCGGAGCGGGTGATAGAAATGATCGCGGAGTTATTTATCGAGCGAATGTGTTTTCCGGCAATGCCCACATAGGCCTCCCGCACCTTGACATCGGCCATGTTCTCCGCCTCTTCCACCGCTTTGCGGATGGATTGGATGGTGCGACCGATGTCCACCACCACCCCTTTTTCTAGGCCACGTGAGGGGGCCACACCCACGCCAATGATCTCGATCAGGTCGTCCACCACGCTGGCGATGAGACAGGCCACTTTAGTGGTGCCTACGTCCAGCCCCACCACCAACTGCTCCCGCTTCATGCCATCACCGTCCTCATCCGCCTCTCTTGAGGATCACCACATCATTTGCGCGTAAATCCACAACGCCAAACCCCTCCAATAAACCCTCCCGCCAAAGCGTTGTGAGGATACCGAGTTTTTTGGGGACCTGGCAAATCGCACCGAACAGGATGGTGGGCGACCCTGGTGCTACTGCCTGGTCTTGGGAAAAATCGAGGACAGGATAACGTTCCCGCAAGGCACGGGGGAGCTGAGCCCAAGCGAGCACAGCCTCTACCACCTCGGGCTCGACCCGATTGCCCTCGGCCTTCACTCCCACCGCCCACGCCTCATCCGCTGGCTCTAAAATAACTCCTTCCCTGTCCACCCACATCTTCTCTCCGCTTCTCAACCCAACGGCCACAAGAGGGGCTCTTTCGCGGACCTCCACATGCACCCGGAGATGAAAAAAATCAACCCGGGTGACAACCCCCAAAACCCGCGGATCCGCCAAAATCGTCTGCCGTAACGGTTCAAGGTTCAACCGCAGTATGTTGGCACCAAGTACTTCTCCTGTCAACTTTTCCACTGCCACATAGCGGGTTGGGATAATTCTCACCTCACATACCCTGAGCCAGCCGCCCCAACGTAGCGAAACGAGGCTTAAAATAAAGCACGTCCCAAAAATCAGGAAAAGGCGCAAACTTCGAATCAAGAGGAGATAACCTCTAGCTCCAAAGAAAGGGAGAGGCCAAAACTACGATACACAGCCTCTTGGGCCTCCGCGATCAGGGAAAGCACGTGCGTTGCCCGAGCCTGGCCTAAATTGACGATAAAGTTGGCGTGCTTTTCAGAAATTTTGGCGTCGCCCACGCGTGCGCCTTTCAGGCCCGCTTGATCGATGAGCCACCCCGCGGAAATTCCCTCGGGATTACGAAACACACATCCGGCTGAAGGGTAGTCCAAAGGCTGGGTGCGCTGCCGTTCAGCAAGAAGATCTGCCACCGGACGAATTTCTTCCGGTAACCGCAACCCCACCCCCAGCACGGGCAGCCGCTTTTCCCGAAACACCGAGCTGCGGTAGGAAAAACGGCATTCCTGGGACGGGAGCATGGCTACGGTGCCGTTGGGAAGAAGGGTTTGGACAGAGATTACATAAGAAGAGATGGATCCATAGCGGGTCCCTGCGTTCATCACCACCGCCCCGCCTGCAGAACCAGGGACACCGGCCAGCACCCACAGCCCGCGCTTGACGAGCCCGGAGATGGGAAACCCAGGTTCAACCCAAATCCCGTTTTCCATCTCCTGGATGTGACGCAGCCACCCGGTATGGATGACCAGCCCCGGAAAACCGGTGTCTGGAAAGAGAACCTTCGCTCCCCCACCGATGATCCGGTACGGAATATCCTCCCTTCGCGCGCGCTGTACGGCCTCGGCCAAAGCTTCCACTGTGTGGGGGAAGAACAAAACCCATGCCGGGCCGCCGATGCGAAAAGTGGTATACGGAGCCAATGGCTCCTCCAAACGGCGCTCCCCAGGGAGATCCTCTAGGAGCCGGAGGAGAGAGAGCGCGCCATCTCGCGACTCAGCCGCCATATGTCCCCTGCGCCGAAGGCCACCACGATATCGCCGGGGCGGATGAGCTCAGCTGCGGTTTCCAAGGCCTCGTTCAAATCGTGCCGGAAAAGTGCTTTCCCGCCCGCCCGGCGGATCGCATCCGCCACAATCTCCCCGCTCACCCCCGGAATGGGAGGCTCAAAGGCCGGGTAAATCTCGGTCACCACCACTTGATCTGCCCGCGACAAAACTTCCCCAAACTGCGCGGAAAGGAGGGCAGTGCGCGTGTAGCGATGCGGTTGAAACACGGCAATAATGCGCCGCCCTGGCCAGCCGCGGCGCAACGCCGAAATTCCCGCGGCTAACTCCGTGGGATGATGGGCATAGTCATCAACCACGAGATAACCGTTTTCCTCAAGCACCTCGAGGCGCCGGCGCGGTCGCGGTGCGGAAGCCAGGTTTTCCACGAGAAGTTCCAAAGGAAGGCCAAGCACATAGCCGGCGGCTAGCGCGGCCAAAGCGTTGCGCACGTTGTGTAATCCTGGGCCAGGCACTTCCACCGGCCCACATAGCCGCCCAAAGGCCCAAAGGTCGAAGATCACGCGTTCCCCTTGGTACCAGATGCCGCGAGCGCGGAAATCGGCAGCTACACTGAGGCCAAACGTGGTAACGTGGCGACGACCCCGCACGAGTTCAGCTACTACCGGGTCATCCACACAGGCCACGATCTTTTGTGACCGGTCAAGGAAAGTGGCGAAAGCGCGGGTAAGCCCAAAGAAGCCGGAGTAATTGTTGATATGATCCCCATCCACGGAGGTGAGAACGGTTACGGCCGGAGAAAGACAGACAAACCGGCCGTCGGATTCGTCCACTTCGGCCACAAAAAACCGGCCTTTGCCCCAGGTGGCCGAGGGAAGGCCGGGGATCTGCCCACCCACGTAGTGACCCGGTTCGATCCCGCAGGAGCGCAAGAGATAGGCGATCCACGTGGTGGTCGTGGTCTTGCCATGGGTACCGGCTACAGCCACCAAGGTGCGGTCGCGCAGGAGTTGGCTTAGCGCGTAAAGCCGGGGAAGAAGGGCCGTGGTCTCCGCGGCCTTTAGTTCTGGGTTATCCGGTGCCACGGCGGAGGAGAAGATCACCGCGTCCACCCCTAGCGGGAGATGCTCTGGATCATGGCCGAGGAAGACGTCAGCCCACTCCGCCACTTCCCAGAGCTTTCCTGAGGCTTGAGCATCAGATCCAGAGACCTCCGCCCCGCCCTGCCAAAGAAGGCGGGCCAAGCCCGCCATGCCATCGCCACAGATCCCCACAAGGTGCACCCTGCGGAAGTCGCCAGTCATGACCGTTCCTTTCCCAGGCTCTTCAGCGCTTCCACCACGCGTCGCGCCGCATCAGGACGGGCCTGTGCGCGAGCAGCCCTCCCTAACTCCTGCAATCTCTGCTCGTTGCCCCAAAGCGCGTGCACGAGCGCGCTTAAGTTCCCATCAACCAATTCCTTTTCCCGCACTAAGAGGAAGCCTCCTCTTTGGGCTAAAAACTCAGCGTTTTTCAGCTGATGGCCACCGGCAGCTTTCTCCCAGGGCACGAGGATTGCCGGTCGCCCAGCACAGGCAAGCTCGGCAACGGTAGAACCGCCGGCGCGAGCCAATACCAGGCGTGCCCGCTCAAGGAATTCCTCGACCCGTTCAGTGAAAGTATGCACCTCCACAGGAATTCCTTGCTGCTGAAGTGGTCTGGCAATGGCATGGGGATTTCCCGCGCGCCCGATCACTAAGCGAACGTGGCAGTTGGGAAGCTGCGAGAGCTCGGGTCCCATGGCCATCACTGCCTCCAATAAGCGGCGCGAGCCCAAAGATCCCCCCAACACCAAGAACTCCTGACCCAAGCGCGGGGGAATCCGGGTGATCCCCGCCCGCACCGGGGTTCCGGTGACCCGCGTTTTTGCTCCGCGTGGGCAATGCTCAGTCTGGGGGAAAGCAAGGAGCACAAGATCGGCAAGGGAGGCAAGGAAGCGGTTAGCTAGCCCCATCACAGCGTTTTGCTCATGCAGAACCACAGGGATGCCCAAACGTTTGGCCGCTAGGGCTGGGGCGACCGAGGGATAACCGCCCATGACCAATACCACATCTGGCTGGAATTTTCGGATGAAGCGTTTGGCCTGAAACACAGCCTGACCTTGCTGGAGAAGGGCTTTTGGCCAAGACCATGGACGGTCACGGGCCAGGCCCCGCGTTACCAGGGGAAAAAACTCGATCCACGGGCGCTTTTCCACCACCTGGGCTTCCAGACCATGGGGGTTGCCTATCCAAGCCAAGCGGTGTTCGCCCTCGCCATGCAGTTCCTCTGCCACAGCCAAGGCGGGGAACACGTGACCGCCCGAACCGCCGGCCGCCAACAGAACCCTCATGACAACCCCTCCGGAACCACCAGCGCCACGCGGGAAAAGCGTCCGGCCCGGGCCACGCCAAGGATGAGCCCAACCAATGCCAAACTCACCATCACCGAGGAGCCGCCGTAACTCAGGAAAGGCAGGGTCAAACCGGTGACAGGCACTACCCCCACCACCACCCCTAAATTGAGGAAGGTCTGGAAGCCCAAGAGGAACGAGGCGCCCAGTGCAT
>JANXBC010000109.1 GCA_025060555.1 Candidatus Bipolaricaulota bacterium | reverse complement strand
GCCTGGCCGTGCGCGTGGTGGGCGCGGTCACGCCCGCGCGGGTGGAGCTCCTGCGCCGGGCCACCCGCATCGTGGAGGAGGAGACCGCCGACCTCCCCGCGTTCCAGGCCTTCCCCATCCTTTTGGCGGAGCGGGCCACAGGCCTGCGGGAGGGGGCCCGCCACTACGGCGAGGTCCTGGTCCTGCGGGTGGTGGGATCCGCGGACGCCCTCGCCGCGGAGCCCCTGGCCCTCCCCTGGGAGCGGCTGCAGGCCCTGGTGGCGCGGCTTTTGGGGGAGCTGCCCGCCCTGAGCCGGGTGCTGTACGACCTCACGCCCAAGCCCCCGGCCACCATCGAGTGGGAATGAGACTAGGGGCGGGGGGCGGCTGCCTGGTTTTTCACCGCCGGACCTTTTGGCTCACAGGGGCGTGATGAACCCCAAGAAGGCCCGTGATCTCCCGCGTTGTTTACTCAATGGGCTTCAACGATCACCTGGGATTCAGGGCTGTTGGAAAGCGATGGGCCAGGTCTCGCCATCCCATTCGGTACTGCGCTTGGAGGACTCTCCTCAGCAGCTCGGCCTCTGGCAACACATCCACGATGAACGCATCCCTTTCTAGGTAGATTGGCCCCACACCTTGGTCTATGAGGATGCCTCGTTGGCCAGCAAACCAGTGCATTCCTCTTGCACATCCTTGTTGCCCCGAACTGGGATAGGCTCCATGGGGCCCCGCTGTCTTCCAGGGAAGGAGCGTTGGGGCTTGCTGAATCCGCCGGCTTAAATCGTAGAACAGGGGTTAAAGCTCTTGTCCTGGGGCGAGCTCAGTAACCACTCCCTTCTTGCAAGTCTCTGGCCACGCTATACTGAGCCGCGTAGCTATGGGCGAGAGCCTTCGAGACGTTTTCGCCAAGCACTTCCCTGGTCGCGAGCTCACGCCAGCAGAGGGTCTTCTCCTCGCGAGGGTCAGCGCCGGCGACCTGATCGACTTTTGCCCATCTGACGATCCCGCCGCTTGCGATCCGGGCCAAGCTGACTCCTGGGGCCCTGAGCGCACCATCGGGGGTGATCTGCTCACCTGGCTATGCACGAATCCCGAGGCGGTTGGCTTCATCTCGCACAAAGGTGTTCAGATCCGTGGGGCAAGGATCACGGGAGCGATCGATCTGGCGTTCGCGGACCTCCGCTTTCCCATCGTCCTTCTGCGCTGCCGCCTCGACGACATCTTCGATCTGAGGTATGCAAGCCTCAAGACACTGGCTCTGACAGATTCGCACACGGGATCGCTCTTGGCCGACGGGGCCAAGATCGAGGGGGGCGTCTTCCTGAACCAGGGCTTCGAGGCCTACGGAGAGATTCGCTTCCTCGGAGCCACGATTGGGGGAAATCTCGAGTGCAACGGTGGCAAGTTCATAAACCCAGGGGGAGATACTCTCTCAGCTGATGGAGCCAAAATCGAAGGTGACGTCTTTCTGAGAAACTCCAAAATCCAAGGAAGAGTCCGCCTTCTGGGGGCTACGATTAGAGGTAACCTCGAATGCAGTGGTGCCAAGTTCGTAAGTTCCGAAGGGTATGCTCTCTTGGCCAATCGAGCCACGGTCGAGGGGAGTGTCTTCCTGGACGAGGGCTTCAAAGCCCAAGGGCGGGTGTCCCTGGTGTCGGCTGAGATCTCTGGATTTTTCCACCTAAGAGGGGCTGCATCCCCTGAGAGCTTTTCTCTCGATCTGGAATCCGCCGCTGTGGGAACACTGCGGGATGAGCCGTCAAGCTGGCCCTCCCAGGGGAACCCACGACTTAACGGGTTCACCTACGCCAAGATCGCCCGCGATGCACCCCGGGATAGCAAGTCCCGCATCGACTGGCTCCGGCGCCAACCGCAAGATACCTTCCACCCTCAGCCCTACGAGTTCCTCGCCAGAACCCTAAAGGAGGAAGGCGCCATCCGGGCAGCCAAGCGGGTTAGCATAGCCAAATCCATCGACATGCGCCGGGCACGCCGCAGGAAAAAACCCGTCCTGTGGCGGGGAGTGTTGGCAGCGTGGGATTGGTTCCTCTACGTAGCGTTTGGGTACGGGTACCGCCTTGGGGTAACGTGGGCGGCGCTTGCGCTCGTCTTCCTCATTGCTGGACTAGCGGTCTTTCGCCACGCGTCGTCCAACGAAATCATGGTTCCGGTGCACCCTTGTCCGGCCTCCAATATCACCACAGACGGAGAGAAGCCCACCTCCCTGCCCGGCTTTTGTCCCTTCCTCTACTCCTTGGACCTCCTGGCCCCGATTCCCCTGGGGTACAAGGAACACTGGAGAACCGACGTGACGCAACCGGGTGAGTTCACCGTCTTCTGTTTTGGCATCGGGCTTACAGCCGCGGGATGGACCCTGACTACCCTTGGGATAGCAACTGCAACAGGCATCCTGCAGCGGAGGGTCTAACAACTTTTGCACCACACTGGGACAAAAAGCTCGCTAAAGGATCAAAACTGCGAGAGGAACCGGACGCCGTCTCCACGGAAGAGGCAAATGTCCTCTGACCGGTCACCAGGTTTATCGTAGCACACAATCCTTAAGCCAAACAGACCCGGCAAGAGTGCTATCAAACCGCCCACTAATACTCACAAAGGAGCCCTTCCGTAGCTGTGCCAGCAGCGGCATATCGCTTTCTTGGAAGTAACAAAACACCCACCTAAGCCGCCATGAAATGGGCGACTCGGCTAATACAACGTAGGGTTTACCGGTGAATTCGTTAACCCTGACGCCGTCAACGTAGCCGCAGACCGTAATCATCCCGCTACCGTATTTCATTCGAGCTCCAACTTCATTT
>JANXBC010000108.1 GCA_025060555.1 Candidatus Bipolaricaulota bacterium | reverse complement strand
CAGCTCTACGATGTGCTCGCCCCCACCGTGGAGGACCAGATCCGGATGCTCACCAGCTACGTCCCCGGCAAGAGCTACGCCGTGGTGCTCCCGGTGGCGGTGCGCTGAAAGGAGGTGAGAACAGATCTACAGAGGGGTTTAGACAGATTTTTAGGCTGCGAAAATGCCAGCAATCGGATTAGGTGGTACAATGGAGAGAGACTTAAAGGCCAAAAGGAGGTAAAGGATGAAAAAGTTTTTGTTGGTGCTGTTGGCGGCGGTGGGGGGTCTGGCCCTTGCAGCTGAACCGGGGAAAATCCTGATCTGGGCTGACGATACCCGCGCTCCCGTGTTCCGGGAGATCGGAGCCGCCTATACGAAGGCCACGGGTATCCCTGTGGAAGTGGTGGAGATCCCATTTGGGTCAATTCGAGACCAATTTGTGACTGCCGCGCCCACAGGCGCAGGACCGGACATCATCATCGGAGCCCATGACTGGGTTGGGGAGCTGGCGGCCAGCGGCCTCTTGGCGGAAATCCTCCTCCCCGCTGAACTAGAGGCCCTCTTCGATGCGGTGAGCCTTGAAGCTTTCGTATACGGGAAGCTCTACGGTCTTCCGTATGCACGCGAGGGCGTGGGCCTCATGTACAACAAGGCCCTTGTGCCCGAAGTGCCCGCCACTTTTGAGGAATTGGTCGAACTAGCACGAAAACTCACTGATCCTACCCTTCCTCGATATGGCTTCGTGGTGCAAAACCCTGATCCCTACCATGAGTTTCCGTTCCTTTCCGCCTTGGGCGGCTATATCTTTGGGTATGATCCGGAAGGGAAACTGAACCCCTGTGATGTGGGGCTCGATAGTCCTGGGGCCATCGCTGGCGCAGAACTGCTTCAATCCCTGTTTGCAGAGGGCTTAATTCCGGCGGGGCTTGATTGGGATACGTGGACGAGCCTGTTCACTGAGGGCCGCATTGCCATGGTCATCACCGGACCTTGGTTCACTGGCCGGGCAAAGAGCGCGGGCATTGACATCGGCGTGACCGCGCTTCCGCCCATTAAAGGTCAGCGTCCTAAGCCATTTGTGGGCGTGCAGGGTGTGATGGTTTCCGCATTCTCGCCTAATCTTCCTGTCGTATATGATTTCCTCTTCAACTACTTCGCGAAAAAAGAGACGATGCTTGCCCTTTATGCTAAGGATCCGCGCATTCCCGCGTTCCTCCCGGCTTACGAGGAAGTGGCGGAGGATCCGATCTTACGCGGCTTCGCCGAGTCCATTTCCAACGGTGTTCCTATGCCTAACATTCCACAGATGTCCGCGGTATGGGGTGCCTGGTCTGACGCCATGTCCCTCATCGGCAATCTTTCCCTCACCCCGGCGGAGGCCCTCAAGCAGGCTGCAAACAATATCCGTGCTACTTTAGGCTGTAAGTGAAGATGGGCGGGGCGGGGTCCATCCCCGCCCCTTCCCTTCATGTATAAATTTCGGTTAGGCAAAACTTCCGCCACCTTGTTCAAGGTGGTAATGCTTTCTTTACTTGATGCAGTCATCCTCTACTTCCTTGTCCTTCTTGCCTGGGAGAAGAGCTGGCTATTTGTGGGTGTAATCGCCGCTGGATTGTTAGGGCTCAATATCCTTGCGTTTTATCGCCGTCTATATCCCTTCAGGTACCTCGCCCCCGGTCTCCTTTTCATGATCCTCATGGTAGTACTTCCGCTTTTGTATACCGTGTACATTTCATTCACTAATTACGCCACGGGTAATATCCTAACCAAAGCTCAAGTGATTGAGATTCTCACCAAACGCTATTTTTTGCCGCCGAACGCTCCCACATTTTCGTTCAGAGCTTACGGCAGCAAAGACTCCCTTTATGCCCTCCATCTTTTTGGTCCTGCCGGAGAATACGTGGTTTTCCCCGACGGCACCCTTAGTCCTCTGGAAGCACACCAAGTCCAAGACACCGACGGCGACGGTATTCCAGAGGTCCTCGATGGCCAACCCCTTCTTTCTACCGCCGAACTCGCCCGTTTTCTTCAGGATCTCCAAAAGCTGGAGGTCCCGTTCGATCAAGGGATCATCCGGCTTACAACTCTGAGCACAATGCGTGTTTATTCCCCACAGTATGCCTACGACTCCACGCGTGATGTGCTTACGGATCTTCGCACTGGTAAAGAATACAAAGCCCAGGGTGGGAATTTCGTGTCTTCTGACGGGGATAAGCTCGACCCGGGTTGGGTGGCCTATGTAGGGTTTGCTAACTACATTAAGTTCATAAAAGATCCCCTTTATCACCGTGCCTTCGTGCGCGTCTTTTTGTGGACGCTCATTTGGGCGGTCCTAACAGTGACCTTGAGCTTTGTCTTGGGCCTGGGCCTGGCCATCCTCCTCAACGATAAGAGCTTACGGTTCCGTAGACTTTATCGATCATTGCTCATCATCCCTTACGCCATACCCGCCTTCATTTCCATTCTCATTTGGCGAGGTTTTTTTAATACGGAGGTAGGGCTCTTCAACCGTGTGCTCTCGCAGGCCTTTGGCACGCGTGTTCCTTGGCTTTCCACGCCGTTTTGGGCCCGCTTCGCTTGCATTGTTACTAACGTCTGGCTCACCTACCCCTACATGATGCTCGTCTCCTTAGGGGCCCTGCAGTCCATCCCCGAGGAGATGTACGAGGCGGCCAAGGTGGACGGCGCCACGGGCTGGCGGAGGTTCGTGCACATCACCTTCCCCCTCCTTCTCATCTCCGTGGCCCCCCTCCTCATCGGCTCTTTTGCCTTCACCTTCAACAACTTCACCCTCATTTGGCTCCTCACGCGGGGCGAGCCGGTGGTGGAGATCGGGAGCCGCGCCGGC
>JANXBC010000107.1 GCA_025060555.1 Candidatus Bipolaricaulota bacterium | reverse complement strand
GGCAGGCCAAGGAGGAAGAGGTCGTAGAACCAGTTGCGGGGTTCGGAAGCGTTGGGCGTGGAAATAAAAATCGCCCGGCCCAGGCGGTCGATGAGGCTGAACCGCAGGACTTTCCACACCGAATCCCGCAGGTACGCCGCCTCATCGAACACCACGTAGGCCAGGCGTTCGCCGCCGCCGCGCAGGTTATCCGGGTCCTGGCCGCTTTTGAAATAGATGCGAGATTCATTCCAGCACACGAGATGACGGTAGCCGCGGGTGGAGTAGACGCGGCGGATGAAGTGGCCTTTGCGGTTCTGGGGGCCGAGGAAGGCGTCGTGGCGGATGGGGCCAAGGAGGGCCAGGGCCTTGTTCCAGATCTCCTCTCCCTGGTTATGGGTGGGAGAGACGACCCAGACGTCCACTGGGTGTGGGGAGCGGAGGACGGTGAGCATGGCGTCGATGCAGGCGAGGTGGCTTTTGCCCCACCGGCGGCCAGCGCAGACGATTTTGAACCGCTCCGGGGCGAGCAATACTTCCCGCTGCCCCGGATGGAGACTCAGGCCCAGCTCCTGCAGGCTGATCTTTGCCATCGGCGTGGGTAAAGAAGTCGATGCTTCCTAAAAAGAGGAAAGCCTCTTCCGGATGGGACAAAATTCCCAGATTTTACGGAAGAGGCGGATTTATTAACTTAAGATCAGGGGAGAAGATGAGAAGGCTTTCGCTGATCTTCGACAAAATGAATACAACAAAATAGGGCGGCTGTCAAGAGGAGCGGCGCGAAGATTTCCCCCAGGCGACAAAAGATCCCTTTTGTCAACCTTACGAAGCGTAGGGAAATCGTCTAAGTGGCCGAAGAGAATCTTCTCCTCCCCTGTTACTCTCAGCACGCGCTCACGAGCGAATCCCATAGGAGCGAAATGACTATGTATGCCCCGCAGGCCGCCGCCCGCAAGGCCAACTGGGGCAGGACGACCATACATGCGAGGAGGCTGAGACCGATGAGGATGAGGCCAGCCTCCATGAGCCGCTGACGCTTACGCCGCGCCGCGGCCTGTTCGATAACCTTTTGCAAGAGAGAGCGGGCCTTCTCGTAATCTTCCTTGCTCACATCCTGCCCCTGCTCCTCGACTTTCTCGTTCATCCTGGTTTCGTCCTCGTTCATTTTCTCCCACCTCCTCACCCATTTAGCCTTTGCGCGTTTCCTTTCCCGCGCATTTACCCGGTCTTGCGCAGCTTAATGCCAACTCGGCCAGATCCTCCGGGAAATCGAGCCCTGGTGCCTCCAGTTCCACCCCCCGGCTGGTGAGTAGCTCAGCCACCAGACGGACGCACCCCACGGGGTCACCACGGAGCATGTCCGTGGTGAAGCGCAGGCCAGCCCAACCGGCGAGGGTGGCGTGGTTGTACTTCTCGCAATCGCGGGAGTAAGCGAGCGGGCGGACGTGCCGACCGCCGCTGAACGTCCCGCCCTCGATCTCCACGTAGACCTTGGCCTCCGGCCAGGCGAAGTCGAATTGCCAGCGCCGTTTAGGATGGAAGCGATGCTCCCGCACCGGCGCGGGCAGACCAAAAACCCTCAGAGCAAAAAGAAAATCCTCCTCAAGGGAGGACCTTTGCCCTTTCTTCCCGCCACGCTCTCCCCGGCTCATATCACTAAGCATTTAGAGGGAAAGAGGGTCACAGTGAGACTTCGATGTTCTGAACGGAAGAAGCGGCGTCGGTGTCCTGGGGAGAAGAGGACATAGGCTTGGGTTCGGGGGGCCTGGGCTTGGCCGCCTCCTGGAAGAGGTCGCGGAGGCTCTGGAGGTTGCGGGCGATGTTGTTGACGCCCTCGGAGTTGAGGAGTATACTGCGGAGCGTCCAGAGCCGCAGGAACCGCGCGGCCTGGTCCGGTGGCAGGTCGAAACCGTAGCGCTCGAAAATCCCTACGATCTCCTTCCCCAGCCGGTTGACCCAGCTGCGCAAAAGAAGCTCCACTTCGCGGCTCTCGTTCTGGAGCTCCGCGTTCCGCAACGCCAACCGCTCGTGCTCGGTCTTCAGTTCCTCGAGGTCGATGGCCACCTTCCTCCCCTCCCTGGTCCGGTTTGGTCTCCCACAAAAGGATTCCTAGGGAGGTGCGAGGATGCAGTCGCTTAGCTACGAGGAGTTGAAGAAACTGGCCCAGGTTTACCCGCCTCTTTCGCCCGCGGAGCAGGAAGCTTTGGCCGTGCGGGCGGCGAATGGCGACCGGGAAGCGGAGGAGCTTCTCATCCGCCACAACGCCAAGCGGCTCCTCTATTTCCTGGAGGTTTTTACCCCGGATGGGCCGGGGCGGCGATGGATCGCTCCCGACGACTGGAAGATGAGGAGCGTCAACAAATGGCGCAAGTTCGCCCCCAAATCCCTCAAGGCGGAGGACATCCTGAGCGCGGCCCAGTACGGGCTCCTCAAGGCCATCCGCTCCTACCGGCCCATGCCCGGCTCGTTCTCTAACTTCAACCGCTACGCCAACATCGTCATCTTCCGGGAGATCCAGCATCTCCGGGAGCGGCACGAGCATGCGGTCCAGCCGCCCTTTGGCCCGGAGCCAGAGGACGAGGAGCTGCCCCCGCTCGAGGGACCGAGCGAGGAGCGGGAGTTCGCGCGGATGCTCTTCCTCTGGTATGCGGAGAAATACCTCGCCCCAGAGGAATATGAGCGGCTCCTTTCGATCCTCGCCGGGGAAGAAGCAGATCCTCTCTTCCTCGAAAAAATCGGGGAGAAGCTGCGGGAGAAAATTCCCCCGGCGGATTGGGCCTATCTTGCGGAGGCGCTCACCGGTCCCGCTGAGCCCGTGGACTGGATATACCGGGAATAAGCCCCCTCCACGCCCGCTTCCCTGACGAGCTGACGGCCCTGCGTCCAGAGCTTGTGCAGGACGTACCGGCTCTTCCCTAATA
>JANXBC010000106.1 GCA_025060555.1 Candidatus Bipolaricaulota bacterium | reverse complement strand
CATCGCTGACGGGGTTAAGGAAGTAGTAATAAATGTAGTGTCAACCAATAAAATGCTCATTTTACAGGCCATTGATTCGTCAACTTCGTATTTGCCGCAAAACAAAGGAAATTTTGAAACCCCGGCTTGTTAGTGGGTGTATAGTTTAAAAAGCAAAAAGGAGGTGGAACGCTTTCGGTCGCTTCGTCCACGTCGGCGTGAGTCAACAGCCCTCTTGATATCCATCGGTGCTTTGGGTCTCACCCCGCTTTAGGCTGTTTGGTTCGTAGGTTGGTACCTCGCTGGATGGAACAACCAGCGAGAGGGAATTCGCAGCATTTGCGGGAGGTTAGCCATGCTGCGCGTTTCTTTTGTGTTGATGGTTTTATCTTGCGTGGGATTTGCGGCCGCAGCCCAAGGTGTGCCGCTCGAGATTACTTATCTTTCCGATCCCGTCATTGCGCAAGTAAGTTATAGACTATTCCAAGCGGGGCAGCCCCCGAATGATGGCCAACTGTGGTTGTGGGTAAAGGTCCAGAATATCGGTAAGGGAGGGGCAGGCGGCTCAAAGCTTGCGGTTATCGTTACCACGGACGTCACCGGGCCCAAACCGGTCTTACTTTTCGCGAAACAAGATGTTCCGCCTATCGTCGCTGAAGGCGAAGTAGAAGTCGCGCTAGTTCCCCTAGGGCCATGGGAAGACCTCAGGAATGGGTGCTGTGTGATCCTTGTGGTCGATGCTCCGGTGGCGGGTAAGCCCCTCGGTCAGTTGCCGGAGGGAGCGAAAGGGGAAAGGAACAACGGCTTCGTGCTCTTCCTTGCCCCTTCCTACGATAAGAAAACCCTCACGAATCCGGCGGTGATACAGGATAGCAGCTCCCTTCCCCTCCTGTGGCCTGATCTCATCATTGATGAAGTCGGTTTCAAGATCGAGCCTGGATCCGGCGACTTCCGCTTGCACAAATTCTGGGTGGGGATTCAGAACATTGGTCCGAGGTATGCGGACATTTCAAGGGTGGCCATTTTCATCCTGAGCGATGTCACAGGCCCCGCGCCGGCCTCCCTTTTTGGCACGGCCCTCGTCTCAGGCATAGATCGTGACCAAGGGCTTAAAGTCTTGGTTAGCCGCTGGTTCTCCGCGGACTTGCGAGAGTGCTGTGTGATCGCGGTGATCGACGCCCCTGTCACAGGAAAACCGCTGGGCCAATTGGCAGAAAAGGTTGAAAGGAACAACGGCTTCGCGTTTTTCTTAACGCCGTCCTACGAACTCCAGACCATCCCTAACCCGGCGTTCGGAAAGTGAAAGAGAAGCTGGCCCCTTCCAGCCGGAGGGGTCAGCTTTTTTAAGCACCGTGGCGTCGCACCAGAGTCAGAGGACATAGGGAGCCTGCGCAATGGCTACGGAAAAGGCTGCGGATCTACAAAAAACCGCGAGGAACGGAGCGTCCTGATTGGAAGAGCTCTTCTACCTGGCTCATAAGTTCTGGGTATCCCAGCACGATGGCGCCCACCAGGTGTCGCTTCTCATCTACCACGAGTTTCGCGTAGCGTCCTGCGCTTTGGACCCGCTCTTCAGCATAGGGCTTACCCGCGGGCTGGGTCTCCCCTAAAACGAGGAGCTCGATCCCCGCGACCTTCAATCTCTGGGCTGGGTTCGTTCCGAGGTAGCGCGCGCTCCCCGGCTCCACCATGTTTTGTGCGGCCAAGAGAGCTTGCTCCCGCGCGGCCGGAATGATCCCATAGACCTTCCCCTGCCACTCCGCCACATCGCCCGCGGCATAAACTCCAGGGGCGGACGTCTCCAAAAAATCGTCCACCACCACACCTTGGTTCACGGAAATGCTTGCGTCTTTCGCCAAGGCCAGGCGCGGCCGCACTCCAACGGCGATTAAAACCAAATCTGCGGGCAAGATCTCGCCGGTGGTTAGGCGCACGGCCTGAACTTCTGTCGCCCCGCGAATTTCCGCAGCTTCCACCCCTCCGCGTACCTCGAGCCCTTTTTCTCGCAGGAGCGCGGCCAAGGTTTGGCCGGCCTCGCGGTCAAGCTGGCGAGCAAGAGGCCAAGGGCCTCGGTCCAATACCACCAACTTCTCCAAAGAAGCGCGCAGGGCATGCGCCGCCTCGAGCCCTAACCACCCTCCACCCAACACCACTGCGCTCTTTTTCCCTTCTGCCCAGGTACGGATGCGCTCCACATCCGCAGCCGTGCGCAGGGTGAACACTCCAGGCCGGTCGACACCCGGAATGGGGGGGCGCACAGGCTCCGCCCCCGTAGCGAGGAGCAAGCGATCAAAAGGGAGACGCTTTCCCGAGGAAAGGACGATCTCCTTGCGGCTGAGATCCAAAGCCACAACCGTTTCGCCCAGCCTGTACTCAATCCCGCGCTTTTCAAACCATTCCCGGGGATAGGGTGTGATCTCTTGAAGCTCTTTCTTCCCGGCGAGGATCTCGATGAGACCGGGCCGGAGGTAGTAAGGCACGGCCTCAGCCTCCACAAGAACCACGGAGGCAGCGGGATCCAGGGTGCGCAGTTTTTGGGCAGCCGCGACGCCAGCGATCCCGCCGCCCACGATCACGTACCTCATAGAGGCTGGAACATGTCCTTTGGCGCCCCGCACTCCGGACAGACCCAATCATCGGGGAGATCTTCAAACGCTGTCCCCGGCTCAATTCCCTGAGAAGGGTCACCCTTCGCCGGATCGTAGATCCAGCCGCATACGGTGCACTCCCACTTCTGCATTTCCCCTCCTTTTTCAAATACAGGCCATTATAGCCATAGGAACGCGAGTTTTGCCCAGCCGCTATGCTCATAGTTAAAATTTCAGCAATGCTCAGGGAATTCCTTGATCCTGCGGAGCTTCCTCGCGAATACCCGCGCCGGTTTCTCCCTGCGGACCTGCCTGCGGGCGAATGGCCGGCCCTAAGCCCGCTCCTTGAGGACTTGGAAAAAC
>JANXBC010000105.1 GCA_025060555.1 Candidatus Bipolaricaulota bacterium | reverse complement strand
GCCCTGGAAGCATTTGGCCAACTCCGCGGCGGTCCTGGCCTTCCACGAGGCCACAGCGCCGCCCCTGAATCTAGTGCGGGTGGGCACCGCGGCCTACGGCTATCCGGAGGGGCCGGCCCGGCCTCCCGTGCCCCTTACGCCGGCGGCCCGGGTGTGGACGCGGATCGCCGCGGTACGGGAGGTCCCGGCGGGATGGCCTGTGGGATACGGGCGCACCTTCGTGACGGAGCGGCCGGCGCGGCTGGCCATCCTCGCCGCCGGCTACAGCCACGGCCTCCGGCCCGAGCTGCGCGATGTGCTGGTGCATGAGCACCGCGCGCCCCTCGTGGGGAAGATCGCCATGGACACGGTGGCCTGCGACGTGAGCGAGGTTTCGCGGGTGCAACGCGGGGATGAGGCCTTATTTTTTGGTCCAGAGGTGGAACGGCCAGGCTGGGTATGTCCGGTGCTTGTGCCGGTGCTTCTTTCTGCGCGCCGGAGTTTTGTGGGTGCTGAAAAGTAAAAAGTGGTACGCCCGGCAGGATTTGAACCTGCGACCTCTGGCTCCGGAGGCCAGCGCTCTGTCCGAGCTGAGCTACGGGCGCTACGGAGGGAGCGGGATTCGAACCCGCGGCCAGGGTTTAAGCCCCGGCAACAGCTTAGCAAGCTGTCCTCTTCGGCCTCTCGAGCATCCCTCCAACCTTGCATTCTATGCACTCTCTTCCCCATGTCAAACCGCAGCGCCCCACAAACTTTGATCAAAAGCTGAGGGACCACCCCAAGTCAAACCACTGAAGGGGGACGGCAAGAGCAAAGTTCCATTGGGCCTTGCAAAAAGTTGTGAACGCCGAGGAAATGGGGAATTCCAAATAAATCCGGAGGCGCTGGAGTCCCAAAATGGTGCCAGCCTCACCGAACCAAAACTCCAATTCGTAGTCCACCTCACCGCAACATCCTTTACCCGCGTAGTCGAGCCGCAAATATTCCCACTCCCGTTCGTAAAACGTGATATCAGTTTTTTCCTCCACCGCATCGGGATCGAGCGCGGTGATCGCCCGAACGTAAAGATTTCCGAAGTAACAAGAGATGCTCCACCCGTGGATCTTGAGGCCACCAAGCTCTAGCTCTTTCCACTCCAGGTCTCCGTAGACGGTCACACACCCAGAAAGCCTCAGCCATTTCGGTTCAAACGCAAGGCTCAACGATCCCGCTGTTAAAGTTCCGGAAAGCGTACCGGTGATCCCACAGCACGGTAGGAACAGGTCCCGCAACGTAAAGGAAAGGCTCTCGAAAGCAAAGCACTTGGTGAGGGTAAGGCTTGCATCGAGGAATAGACCACAACAGAGGAAGGGAAGACCATCCAAACCGAGCACAAGCCGTCTAAAAACTGTACCAGCCGAGCAATCTCCGAAGTCCACCTTCACCGTAAGGGGAGAAAAATCGAGGGCAACGCGCCAGTTCAAGAAGTGGCCGGGAAGAAGCCCAGCCTCACAACATGGCCCCTCAAGGATGGGAAATGTGCTGGGGTCGTCAACGACGATGCGCGCCACGCCTCTGACAAGGGAAATGGTACCGTAAACGCAGACGAACTTCCCTACAGAGAAGCGGCTGCGAAACCAATCGGGGAATCCGGGCGTGTAATAGAGTTCTAGGCGATTTGGTACTGTTCCCCCGCCGCCGATGCGAAGCAGGCGATTGGGCACCCCACCTTCTGAGGCATAGCTGACAATGGGCCCCTGCACATAAACCCTCTGCCCTTCGAAATTCTTAGCTTCAAACCAGCGGATAAGGTTCGGAGGACAGCGGGGCCGGGCAGGAAAACCGCAGCAACCACGTAGATAAAGGTTGGTCACACTATAGAGCGCGACCTGGGGGACAGAGTAGCCTCCCTCTGTGGTGTAGCGGTAGTCCTTTATCTCGCCGTACACGCAAATTTCCCGCTTTTCTTTCGCCCAGGTTTCCCAAAAATTCTTCCCAAAGGCTTCCTCGAATTTAGGAAGATAAGAAGAGGAAATGTAGGCCTCGAACCGGTAGCGGTCGGTGCGGCCGATGTACAGGCGTAGGTAGCTTGGGCGCTCGTAGCCCACCACTGGCCCCTGCACGTAAAGAGTCCACCCCACGTAACACCAGGCATCCGCCCAAGAGATCACGTTGACGCAGGGCCAGGGTCCGTATTCTTCCGCATGGTCTGAGGTGTACTCGGTCGCGCTTGCCCAGTGGTTGGCGGAAAGGGTGATCGTCCCGGTGGAAAGGGGGAGCTCAATATCCAGCCAGGCCCGCCGATACCGCACTTCCTCCGCATCGAAATAGATCTTTCCGTCCAAAAGAAGATCACCAAGGGAGCCGCTTATGTAAGAATTGAAGGAGCCAAAACCTTTTGAGCCAAAGTAGAACTCCCCCTCCCAGTACCAGCCAGGGCGAAGCTGGGCGTGCAATGCGAGGGAGCTGCTGTAGATGGAGGTGGTTGGGAAAAGCTGGAGAGTGAGGTCCCATTCTCCGCTGAACGGGAAGGCCTGCGCACCGAGGGGAATAAAAATGGAGAGAAGGGCAGCAAGAAAACCCCGCATCTTGCACCCCTTCAGCGGGGATTATACAGATTAAATCCGGCGAGAAACAAAAAAGGGGGCCTAAGCCCCCCTCATCATGAGTGTTTCACTTTGACATTAAAATCGGAAGACAAACCCCATGCTCATCTCAGGATCGCCTTGGCTTGGCAGGGTAAACGAGGACGTAAACGAGAAATTGGCCAGGAGCGGAACCTCCATGTCCACTACAACGCGAGAGAAACCGAAAAGCGAGTTGCCGCGTTGAAAGAACACTGTGGCATCAACGGTATAAATTGATCCGCAGCAGCCCTGGCCACAGAAGCCAAACCGTGTGTATTCCAGTTCCCCCTCTTCAAAGACATCGCCGATTATCTCCTCGACCTTATCCACAACTTCCGGTGCCAAGACCGTCAGAAACTCGACAAAATGACAAGGTGCCAATTCACAGCGGAGTTTGTAACCATAGACTTCGATGCCAACGATGCTAGCGCCGTCCATATCCACGTCGCCGTATACTTGGATACAAATGTTG
>JANXBC010000104.1 GCA_025060555.1 Candidatus Bipolaricaulota bacterium | reverse complement strand
CGTCGGCCGGCACCTTGATCTCCGGAACGAAGTAGAGGTTCACCCAGTCCAAGGTCTTACCCACCGGTAGGCCTTGGAGCACGTATACGTCAGCCTTCTCCATGAGCTGCGGGTAGTAAAGACCAGTGTAGGGGTCGGGGAGATATGCGTAGTCAGAAACACCGCGGATGATCATGTTGTCGTAAATCCAGTTGGTGCCAGCAATGGCGTTCCAGGGCTCAGTGAGCATGGAGGGTTGGGCAATGCGCACCGTGCCGCCTACTTGGTTTTCAAAGCGGATGGTGCGGCTCCAGAGCCACGCGCCATACACGCCACCCGCGAGGTCCGCCGCGACCTTTAAGTTCTTTGCCCGCGGGGTGTAGCTCACTCGGTTGATAGTCCATACGCGCGCGGAATCCTTCATGGAGAGTTCCAGGGCTTTGGCGAAGAGCTCGCGGCGCTCCTCCATGGAGGTGAAGTCGCGGCGCGCCAGGCGGTCCGAGACTTTATCGAACTCGGGATCGGGCTTATACGCCTGCCACAGCGCGTCCGGCCGGCCGCGCGGGGTGTAGAAGTAGTCGAAGTTCGCGCCCTGATCGCGGGCGATAGCTGTGGTCACCCAACCGCCCGTGTACACGTGCCATTCGCCCTTGCTGGGGTCACCGGAGAGCCAGATGGGGGAGGCCTCCGCAGCCCGCTTGTACATGCGCTCCACTTCAAAACCCAGCTCCTCAAACAAGGTGGCCAGGTAATCGCCGCATTGCTTCCGCTCGTCCTCTGGGCGAATTAGGAACTTGAGAACGACCGGCGCGCCTTTGTAATACCACTTGCCATCCTTGAACTCTGCCCCCAGTTTCTCCATCTCAGCGAAGATAACGGCCCTGGCTTTCTCCGGGTTGTGGGCATACTTGAGCTCCAGAGCGCGGCAAACATCAGCCATGCGCGCATAGTCGGGGAAGCTTGGGGTGATCGCAAAGTACCGAGGTACACCAGCTACACCCCCGAAGAACTCGGCTACCATGTAATCGCGATCGATGAGCCAGTTCACAGCCTCACGGATAGCCGGCACAGAGAAGGGGTTGAGACGTCCATCCGTGAATTCTGGCCCATACGGGTTGAAAGTGAACTCGTTGTAAGAACCATAAGAAATTTCATAACCAAGTTCGGCAACCATCACTTTGATGAGGGCAGGGTCAGCAATTGCATAGGCATATACATCGACGGCGCCGGTGCGCACCATGTCCACACCCTTAGCCGAGGAAGGCTCTTCGGTGAACACCACCTCGTCCACCCAGGCTCCAGTGCGCACCTGGGCCCAGGCGCCCAATACAAACAGCATTACTAAAGGGAACAACCACACTTTCCGCATGCCTGACCTCCTTAATTCAAAATGGGGGATCCCGCGAAACTGCGACCAACCCACCTCCTTCTAACTGATCTTGTACCCAACCACCTTACCCACGACAGCCTTGAGATCCGCTCCCACTGGCACCTTCACGCTCACAAGGAGGATGCCCTTGGGCGCAAGGCCGGCGCCAGGGAGAGTGATCACCCAATACATGGGGCCGCCCTCGATGACCGCCGGACCGGTCCCCTGGATGGCCAATGCCCCTGTCACCACCCCCTCCAAACCCAAAGAAAGGCCGAATTTGTTGAGGGAGACGTCCAGGGCATTGGGGATGACCACAAGAGCGTAGCCGGGAGCCCCGGCCTTGACCTCGTAGCTGACCTCGGCCACGCGCTCGACTTTGGCCAGGCCAACTACCCCTAGGACGATCGCCGCGAGGGCCACCACCAATTTGGCCCGCATTACCACCTCCTGGCAATTTTCCATAATAGCGAATCAAAGCTCCCTCTGTCAAGAACCTTTTTTGTCCCTAACGCAGTCTCCATTAGCTGGCCTAGGTAGTTGCACAAAAGTTATTGAAAGAGGCAGCGGAATAGATGAACGTGCAAGCTGTTTAATCTATACTCCGTTGGTGTTTTCCAAAGGAAGGCTTGGGCGGTATTTTTGGGTGTTAGGGGGCCTCGCCTTGGGAGGGCTTGGAGGTCTCATCATCGGCGCGCTCGTGTTTTGGGTTTATCCTACCGTTCAGAAAGCCCGCAGCCCCATCGGGGAGCTGGTCAGATCCCCCCTTGTCCTCCGCTATCCCAAAGACTCGCCGCTTGCTGAGGACGTTCTCGCGCTCGCCGAAAAATTGCAAAGTGCGTGGACTGAGGTCTTGGCAACTTTAAAAATACCGACCAGTCTCATGCCTGATAGGATCTATCTATACGTCTATTCCTCAGCATCTGAAGTAGCGATGGGTATCTCCGCGCGGCTAGAAGAAGAAAACACTCCGCTTGCTGTAGCAGACTTGCTCGTTAATCACTCTGTAAAAGGGGATCTCGGTCGTCTCGCTGGCACATTGGCGTTCGGGCGGCCTGGCAACGCCTTGATGCCCCGCGGCGTCGCTCTTTATCTCGATGATCCGGGGTATCCATGGGCAGAAGAGGCGTGGACATGGACCGACCGGTTCTCCATACAAGAGGTGTGGAGTCGGGCGGAACAGCTTCTCCCCTACGACCCTTGGGAAGCACTGTATTTCCAAATCAATGCTCCCTGGGCAAGCGCGACTTTGACCATGGAGAAGATGCGCACGGTCCTCACCGCGCTTTCTGGGGCAAAACGTGGGGGAGGACATATCGCGGAAGTATTTGCTGCGGCTTTTGTAGAATGGGCTCTTCTTTGTTTTGGGCCCGAGGAGTTGCGAAGCCTTTGGCGGGCTACTACCTGGGAATCCGCTGCTCAAAGTGCCCGCCGTGATCCCAGTTCTTTTGCTCAGGAATTCCTGGCTTTCCTCAAGGGCAAATTCGAAAGCTACGGGGGAAAGGCACACCTTTTGGCGCTCAAGGCCCTGCACTCCGGCCAAGCTTCGCAGGCGCTGAAACTTTTAGCAGAGCTTGACGATCCACCCGCCCGGGAAATAAAGGGCTTGGCCTACCTCGCTCTCGGAGAAGTTCAAGAGGCTTTTGCCCTTGTAGGTCATAAATTTCCTAATCTTGAGCAGTTTATATCTGCCCCCAGATTGATCGATGAGCCGATCATTTTAGTCGGTGGAGGATCAGATGATGTTCGGTTCGTAACCGCAGCGAAGAATG
>JANXBC010000103.1 GCA_025060555.1 Candidatus Bipolaricaulota bacterium | reverse complement strand
GCTTAGACTACCAAGAAGCACAAGGAAAACGCGGGGCCAATCAATCCATCCAGGTATGCGACGCCATAACAAAACCGCAAGGAAGACAGCTCCTACCCATCCCGCCACCCCTGTGGCCAAAGCTAGTCCGAAAGTCCCCCAAATCCGTACCCACCAAAGATTGAGGCCGATGTTCACAAGGAGGGCGAGGAAAGAGCCAAGAAGCGGAAGGGCAGGACGACCCAAGGCATAGAAAGCGCGGGAAAAAAGATAAATCAGAGCATATGCCCAGAGCCCCACCAAGTACCCGCACAGATTCTGGGCGGTGCGTAAAGTATCGGAAGGGCGAAAGGCCCCGCGCTCAAAAAGGAGAGCCACCGTGGGCTTTGCTAAAAGCCAAAGGCCAAAGGTAGCGGGGATCATGAACGCCGCCGCAAGCAGGAAACAGCGCGCCAGGGTGCGGCGGAAGGCTTCGGCATCGTTCCGCGCAAGGTTTTCGGATAAGGCGGGCAAAGCCACAGTAGCCACAGACACGGCGAGGATGCCAAGCGGGAACTGAAAAAGCCTCATCGCGTATTGAAGTGTGGCAATAGAACCATGGGGAAGATATGAGGCAAGCCGGTTATCCACAAGGGTATTGGCCTCCACTACGAATAATCCTGCAAGGCAAGGAACAAGGCGCTGCCCAACCTCTCGCAAATCAGGGTGAAACAAAGGGGCGGGGCTCCTCGGCCCCAAGGTCTTGTGAAAAGGGGGCAGAAGCAAGAGGACGGTCGCCGCTCCGCCTCCGAGGGTTCCCACCACCAGGCCGAGAACGGGCGGACGGAAGAGTTTAGAAAGAAACAAGGCTCCCACTATCATCCCTAGATTGAGAAGGGATGGGGCTAAAGAAGGCAGGAGAAAGGAGCCGTGTGCATTGAGGATGGCACTCTGGAACGCCGAAAGGGAAATAAAGATGATGAGAGGGAAAAGCAAACCCGCAAGGTTTATGGCTTCCTCCATTTTGTCTTGGGGAAAACCGGCGGCAAGCACCGGCACATAGACCCGAGCCAAAAGGCTTCCGAGCAGGGCCAGGGGAGGGAGGGAGAAGAGGAGGAGTCGCAGAAAAGAACGGGCGAAAGCCGTGTCTTCTCCGCGGGCTGCGGCCTTGGCATAGACCGGGATGAACGCGGAGGCCAAGCCAGCCTCCCCAATGACCTGCCGTAGGGCTTGGGGAATGAAAAGGCCTACAAGAAACGCGTCGTAGCTCGCGGAGGCGCCGAAAGCGTAGGCGATAGCTACATCGCGAGCTAAGCCGGTTAAGCGGGAAAGACCGGTGCCCAGGGCAGCCCGCAGAACGCGGCCAAGCAGCATCAGGCCGCGGGCTCAACCCTTACCCGCACCGTGACCTTGATGTCCTCATAAAGCTGAATCTCCACAGGATAAGTTCCCAGCTCGTGGATTGGTTCAAGCTTTATGTGATCCGCGGGGATTTCTTCGCCGAATTTCTCAGCAATGGCTTGAGCTAGATCGTGCGCACGCACTGCGGCGTAAAGCTTGTTTTTGTCGTGCACACGGCGGGTGAACAAGAATTCAGCATCCTGAAGTTTTTGTGCCAGTGCCTGGGCTTTGCTCCGCCGGTCTGAAATCTCTGCCTCATACCGGGCCCTGAGTTTTTCATAGCGGGATAACTCATGGGGTGTGGGGGGAACCGCTAATTTCCTGGGGAAGAGGTAATTCCGAGCAAATCCATCACGCACTTCCACCACTTCCCCTGGTGTACCCAGCCCTGGCACTTCCTTGACCAATAGCACTTTCATTGCCTCCTCCTTTATCTTGCCTCAATGGTAGAGGGGGCGGGTGCTGAGCTCAATGGCTGGGCTATACTTTCGCTGTAGGAGGCGAAGATGCGCTTCGATTTGGATGCCATGCGCGCCGCGCCGGGGAGGATTTTTCAGGTGGAAGGAGATGAGCAAATCCCCACTTTGGACTGGCGCGGCGAGGAAGTGCAGGTGGATGGAGCTGTGCACGCCGAGGCCTCGGCCTTCTTCGAGAGTTCTTCTAATCAAGTGATCCTGACCGTCCATGTCCGTGGGCGCGTCCACCGGCCCTGTTCGCGCTGCCTTGCTGATGTGGTCGAAGACGTGGACAAAGAGGAAGAGCTTGAGGTTTTTCCCGACGAAATCCAAGGAAAGTACCTAGAGCTCCGCCCGTTCATTGAGGCAGGGATGCGCCTGGGGCTGTCCTCAAAGCCTCTGTGCCGGCCGGATTGCAGGGGAATCTGCCCGTACTGCGGGGCGGATCTGAACCGTGAACCCCATCGTCCAGATTGCACTCGCCCACGCACTGCGCGTGATCCCAGGCTCAGTGTTCTCGCCAATCTCCTCAGCAAAGAGGAGGATCGCGCATGAAAAAGATCCTTGGTGTCGATCCCGGGCTAACAGCCACCGGCTATGCAGTGGTCGCTAGTTCTGATAGAGGGTTTCGTCTTCTTGCTCAGGGCACGGTGCGGACGCGCGCAGAAGATCCCCTTCCCGATCGACTAGGAAAGATCCACGAGGAGCTAGCACAGGTGATGGTGACCTGGGATCCCGAGGGATTGGCCTTGGAAGAGGTTTATCTTGCTCGGAATGCTCCGGCGGCGATGTTCACTGTGCAAGTGTGCGGGGTGATTTTGCTCCTTGGGCGGGGGCGCAAAATTTTTAGTTATGCTCCGCGCACGGTGAAAAGGCGAATCTGTGGAAATGGGGCGGCCCCAAAACAGCAGATGATGAAGGTGGTGGCTCACCTCCTGGGTGAGGTGCCGTGTACCGATCACGCCGCCGATGCCGCAGCCCTGGCCCTCTGTGCCCTTTTGGAGGACGAAGGATGAACCTCTACGAGGCCTTGGGAATCCAAGAAGTTCCGGATCGGATCATCCTCATCGACGGCCACTCCGCCCTCTTCCGCTGCTTTTATGCCATCCCGGACCTCGCCACTTCCAAGGGGGAGCCGGTGAACGCCCTCTACGGCTTTGTGCGCACGCTCCTCATGGCCCTGCGGGAGTATCCCGCGCGCTATGTGGCCGTGGCCTTCGATACGGAGGGGAAGACGGTGCGCCACGCGACCTTCGCCGCGTACAAGGCCACGCGGAAGCCCATGCCGGAGGCCCTGAGCCGTCAGCTCCCCCGCGTGAAGCCCCTCCTCGCCGCGTTCGGCATCCCGTATGTGGAGTGT
>JANXBC010000102.1 GCA_025060555.1 Candidatus Bipolaricaulota bacterium | reverse complement strand
TAAGCGCCTTTTGGAGTACGACGAGATCATGGCCAAGCAGCGGGACGCCATCTACGCCCTGCGCGAACGCTTCCTCCTCCCCGCTTCGGGTGAAGTGCCGAACGATACGGAACTTCGGGAGCACCTCTTGGGCATGGTTGAGGAATTCGCCGAACTCCTGGTGGAGCGACATCTTCCACGCGGGGGCGTACCCGAGCCGGAGGGAATAGAAGCCCTGCGGCGGGAACTCGCTCAGGTATGTGACCCCCTTCCTGAGATTCGGGGCCGGCGCTGGGAAGAGGTTCTAAGCACGGTTCGCATGGCTCTCGTGGAACAGCTTGAGCGCCAATGGGTCCGCCTCTCCCCTCATTTCCCCCTCATTGCTCGGCTTGTCGTCCTGCGCACGGTGGATGAAAACTGGCGCCAGCATTTGCTTGAGCTTGATGATCTTCGTGAGGGCATCGGGCTGCGCGCTTACGGTGGGACTGACCCGCTGGTGGAGTTCAAGCGTGAAGCCCATCGGCTCTTCCAGGAGATGCTTGTGCGCAGCGAGGAGCAGGTCATGCGCGTTTTGCTTTCCCCGCGGCTCATGGTGCGCGTGGAAAACGCCCCTGCCCCAAGTCAAACCACTAGTGCGATGCCCTCTTCTCCCCGGGCCGCGGTTTCCACTTCTGCCCAGCCTCTCAAGTCGACGGCCAAGTCCTTGGGAAAGGTGGGCAGGAACGACCCTTGCCCCTGCGGTTCCGGGAAGAAGTACAAGCATTGTTGTGGGAAAGACGCGAAGTGAGCAAGAAGCGCAAGCTTATCTTGTGAGCCAAAGCTGAGCGGGCTTGACTTTTCCTCCCTTCGGCCTATCATTGGCTTAGCACTTTAGGGAGGTGATTGCTAATGCAGGGTCGGCGGGCGCGAATCCTCGTGGAAGTGGTGGACCGCTATATCCGCACAAAAAAACCCGTCTCTTCCCAAGAGCTCGTTCAGGTCTACCGTCATCGCCTAAGCTCCGCCACGATCCGCAACGAACTCCACGCCCTAGAGGAGGAAGGGTATCTTTATAAACCCCATGTCTCCGCCGGGCGGGTTCCCACTGTGCAAGGATTCCGCTTCTTCGCCCAATGGCTTTTGGCCATGGCGGAAAACGAGAGCCGGGCAGCCGGGCTTCCCGCGGAGCCCCTCCCCACTCCAGGGCTCCCCCCTTTGCCTGAACTACTAAGACGTACGGCATTCCTCCTCGCAGGTATGACCGGAGGGCTTGGCTTTGTCATCCCTCCAGCCCAAGAGGAATTACAGCCCCTGGACGTCGTCCTTCGCGAAGTTCGGCCCGGCTTGCTCCTTGCCGCCACCGTCTCCACGTTTGGGGTCATGGAAGCCCACCTGGTTTCCGCGCCCACCGACTTGGCTCCCGAAGAATTACGGGAAGCAGAGAAATGGCTGTCGCGCCGGTTGTACACCTCCACGGAAGACTGGGAACAGTCGCCGGCTCCATGGGAAGGTCGTGCAGTCCATCTTGCCCATCAGCTTCTTCAGGAGTTGCGGGGAGCGTCTCCGGTCTCCCGCATCTTTATTGAGGGGTGGCCGCAGCTTCTTTCTGAGCTGGCCATGATTTCTTCCGAATGGGCGTTGCAAAAGGTTCAGGCCCTTCTCCAGCTTTTGGGCGATGAGGGGAACTTCGTAGATCTGCTTTGGGAGCTGCGTGCTGGGCAAGGTGGGCTTATGGCCCACGTCGGCGTCGAACAGGTCCCAGAACTTCGGGATTTCGCCCTCGTCTCCGCTCCTTATTTCCCTAGCCGGGGGATCCTGGGTGTGGCTGGTCCACTGTGGATGGATTACGCCCGCACCTTCTCGGCGGTGCGATATCTGGCCAGCCGCTTGCAGTTCCTCCTCCGACAAGGGGGTGAGCCGTGAACGAGGAGTTCCCGGCCAAACAAGAGGAAGGCGTGGAAGAGAAGAGGCTTCGCATGGAGCTCCTGCGTCTGGCCGCCGAGTTCGACAACTACAAAAAGGAGGTGGCCAAGGAGCGGGAATTCTGGCGGGAACGCGCTTTTGACGAAGCTCTGCTCCTCTTCCTCCCAGTCTACGAAGCTTTAGAACGCGCTCTTGGTACCGATCAAGATCTAGAACAACTGCGGAGTGGTTTGCAAGCTGTGTACAATTTGTTTGGGGAGATTCTAAACCGATTGGGCTGTACTCCCATTCCCGCTGTGGGTACGGACTTCGATCCTCTTTATCACGAGGCCGTGCTGGCCGAGGCGTCCGACCAGCCCAAGAACAAGGTCCTCGCAGAATTGGAGAAGGGATGGGTTCGCCAAGGGCGGGTCCTTCGGCCGGCCAAGGTCAAGGTAAGCCTCGGCCCCAAAGGAGGTGAGCCAGGATGAGCGAGAAGGAGAAGGTCGTGGGAATAGACCTTGGTACAACCAACTCCTGCATCGCCATTGTGCGCGGAGGACGTCCCGAAGTGCTCCTCAACGCCGAGGGCGAGCGTATTACTCCTTCCGCCGTGGCCTTCACGGAAAACGGGGAGATCCTGGTGGGGCAGCTGGCCAAGCGCCAGGCCATCCTCAACCCCACCCGCACCGTTCTTTCCGTGAAGCGGCGGATGGGCACGGACTGGCGATTTCGGGTGGAGATGGGGGGGCAAGTGAAGGAGTTCACCCCCGAGCAGATCTCCGCGTTCATCCTCCAGAAGCTCAAGCGGGACGCAGAGGAGCTTTTGGGCACGAAGATCCAAAAGGCGGTGATCACCTGCCCCGCCTACTTCAACAACCTCCAGCGCCAGGCCACGAAGGACGCGGGGGTCATCGCGGGCTTCGAGGTCCTGCGCGTCTTCAACGAGCCCACCGCTGCGGCCCTGGCCTACGGCCTGGATAAGGAGGGCGAGCAAAAGGTCCTCGTCTACGACTTCGGCGGGGGGACACTGGACGTCTCCATCCTCGACATCGGCGAGGGTGTGTTC
The DNA here is from genome assembly GCA_025060555.1 of Candidatus Bipolaricaulota bacterium. Lineage (GTDB taxonomy): Bacteria > Bipolaricaulota > Bipolaricaulia > Bipolaricaulales > Bipolaricaulaceae > DTER01. The sequence continues at coordinate 279 of JANXBC010000102.1, read as the reverse complement.
GAGGTCATCGCCACCGACGGGGATACCCAACTGGGCGGGGACGACCTGGACCGCCGCATCATGGATTGGCTCATCGAGGAGTTCAAAAAGGAGACGGGCATCGACCTCCGCGGCGACCCCCAGGCCCTGCAGCGCCTCCGCGACGCCGCCGAGCAGGCCAAAAAGGAGCTCTCCACGCGCCTGGAGACGCGGATTTCCCTCCCCTACATCGCCGTGGACGCCCGCGGCCCCAAGCACCTCGAGCGCACCCTCACCCGGGCCCAATTCCTCGCCCTGGTG
>JANXBC010000101.1 GCA_025060555.1 Candidatus Bipolaricaulota bacterium | reverse complement strand
TTGCCTCGGCGGTCATCGGGGGTACCCTCCTCACCGGGGGCTATGGAAGTATCACGGGCGCCTTTTTAGGGGCCCTCTTGATCGCTATGATCCAGCAGGGCCTTGTGCTCGTGGGGGCACCGCCCTATTGGTATCGGGCGTTCGTGGGTTTTTTGGTAGTGGCGGCTTCCATCCTGAACCATCTTGTGCGGATAAAACTTAAAACAAGGCTGGAGGAACGATGAGGGACGGGAAACTTCTCCAGATGGTCAACATCAGCAAATACTTTGGCCGCGTTCAAGCGCTCGTGGGGGTGGACTTCGACGTGGATTACGAGGAGATCGTCGGGCTTTTGGGAGACAATGGCGCAGGCAAATCCACCTTAGTCAAGATCATCACCGGCGTCTTCCCCCCGGATAGCGGCGAGATGTACTTCGAGGGACAGCGGGTCCATCTGCGTTCTCCCCGCGACGCCCAACGCCTGGGTATCGAGGCGGTGTACCAGGAAGCGACCTTGGTCAACGTGATGAACATCGCCCGGAATTTCTTCCTGGGCCGGGAGCCTACCCGCTGGGGTTTCCTTTTGGACAAGCGCCGCATGAACCGGGAAAGCGTGGAGGTGCTTTCCCGAATCGGGGTGAACATCTGTTCGCCCCGGCGGGAGGTGTCCCTTCTGTCCGGGGGCGAGCGCCAGTCCATCTGCATTGGCCGGGCCCTGTACTTTCAAGCCAAGCTGGTCATCTTCGATGAGCCCACCGCCGCCCTCTCCGTCAAGGAAACGGAGTACGTGCTGCGCTACATCCGCTCCCTCAAAGAGAAGGGGATCTCTGTGGTAGTTATCACTCACAACATCTATCACATCTACGATATCGCCGATCGCTTCGTCATCCTAGATCGCGGGCATAAGATCGGCGAGTTCACTAAAAGCGAGGTGACCCCACAAGAAATCGTCGAGGTGATTCGTTCCGGTGCGACCGTAAATTCGAAGGGGCGGGAGGGGGGCTGAGGTGCGTGTCGCTCTCATAGGAGCGGGAAGGATCGGGCGGCTACACGGAGAAAATCTCGTTCGTGAATTTCCGGATGTGGAGCTCGCTTGGGTGGTGGATGTGGTGGAAGGGGTGGCCGCGCGGGTGGCCCAGGAGTTGGGGGTTGCCCGCTGGGCCACGGATTACACTCAAGCCCTAGCGGATCCCACCGTGCAAGCGGTGCTGGTGTGCACAAGCACCGACACTCATGCCGAGATTGTGCAGGCCGCAGCGCGTGCCGGAAAACACGTGTTCTGTGAAAAGCCCCTGGCGTTGGATCTAAAGGAAATTGACGAGACCTTGGCCGCTGTGGCTCAGGCTGGGGTGATTTTGCAGGTTGGCTTTCACCGAAGGTTTGACCCTCACGTCCGCCGCCTTAAAGAACTCCTTGAGCAGGGAGCCGTAGGGACCCCTTGGCTTCTTAAGATTACCAGCTACGACCCAGCCCCTCCCCCTTTAGCGTACGTGCGGGTTTCCGGCGGGATCTTTTTAGATATGACCATCCACGACTTCGACATGGCCCGCTACCTTTTAGGGGAGGTGACGGAGGTGTACGCATGTGGGGCGGCTTTAGTCGATCCGGAAATTGGAAGGGCTGGAGATGCAGATACCGCTGCGGTCCTTCTTCGTTTCAAGACGGGGGCTTTAGGGGTCATCACCAATTGCCGCAAAGCAGTGTATGGGCACGATCAGCGCATCGAAGTTTTAGGGGAGAAGGGCGCAGTGTTTCTGGATAACCCCCGCCCTCATATGGTGGTGGAGGCCAGTGCGCAAGGCTATTACAGGCCTCCGCTTCACTATTTTTTCACGGAACGCTATCGCGATGCGTATGTGGCGGAGTTACGGGCGTTCTTCGATACGGTGCGCGAAGGCCGGACCCCCTTGGTAACGGGCTGGGACGGAAAGGCGGCGGTGGTCTTGGGGTACGCAGCGAAGCGCTCCTGGATCGAAGGACGTCCTGTGCAGCTTCGGGAAATCGATCCTCACTGGGTCTAGGCCTTTGGTTGCGAAAGGGGGGATAATACGCTAGGATTAGCAAACGTTTGCAAAAGGAGGCGACATGAAAGCTCTGATCTTGGAAGCGAAATGGGATCCGCGCCCAGGTTATCCGCTCTCCTCCTTTGAGCGGAATACGGGGAAGGCCCTGGAAGGGTCCAGCGTCTGGCGCCACCCTAAGCTCGAACTCCGGGAGATTCCCACCCCCAGGCCCGGCCCAGGAGAGGTCCTTCTGCGTGTCCGCGCTTGCGGGATTTGTGGATCCGATGTGCACTTTTATGAGACCGATGCCGACGGCTATATGCTTTATCCTGGCCTGACGAAGTTCCCCACCGTGATCGGGCATGAGTTCGCTGGAGAAATTGTGGAAATCGGCCCCGGACCGGAAGGGAAAGCCTTTAAAGTTGGGGATCGCGTCACCGTGGAGGAAATGGTGTGGTGCGGGTACTGCCGTCCTTGCCGCGATGGGTACCCCAACCAGTGCCAGAACCTCGAGGAGATCGGGTTCACCATTCCCGGGGCTATGGCGGAATACATTGCTGTCCCCGCCAAGCTCTGCTGGAAGGTGGACGCCATCTTTGAGCGCTACCCCGATGAAAAGGTGGCTTGGCAGGTGGCTGCCACCACCGAGCCTACATGCGTGGCGTACAACACGATCTTTGAGTGTGCCGGGGGGTTCAGGCCCGGAGCGTATGTGGTTGTCTATGGGGCTGGGCCTATCGGCCTTGCCGCGATTCAATTGGCCAAGGCCTCCGGAGCCGCCAAAGTTCTGGCGTTCGAGGTCTCGCCTGTGCGCCGCGAGCTGGCAAAGAAGGTGGGCGCCGATCACGTTTTTGACCCCACTAAGGAAAAGCCCGCGGAAGTGGTCATGGAACTCACCCATGGTGAAGGTGCCGATCTCTCCGTGGAGGCCGCCGGCGCTCCGGAGAAGACCATACCCGAAATGGAAAAAACTCTGGCGGTAGGGGGGAAGATCGCGGTGGTGGGGCGGGCCGCCCAACGGGTGCCCATGTATCTTGAACGCCTTCAAACGCGCAAAGCCAAGGTGTTCGGGGCTCAAGGCCATTCTGGCTATGGGATCTTCCCCTCTGTGATTCGCATGATCGGCGCAGGTCTTGTTGATAACGCGCCTATAATTACTGCGACCTTTCCCCTATCCCAGGGCGTGGAGGCCATTAAACGAGCGACCGAACGCCGCGACGGCAAAATCATGATCTTGC
>JANXBC010000100.1 GCA_025060555.1 Candidatus Bipolaricaulota bacterium | reverse complement strand
AACGCCGCCAGAAACAAAAGAGACAGTTTTACGCTGATCGCAATCCATGACGCGATTCCCAATGTTCGCCCCAAAACAAGAGCGAAGAGGAACAGCAAGAGAAAGAGAACCCCTATAATGGGCTGCTGTAGTGCAATGGCTAAGCTGATCCCTAAAGCTGCCCCTAACGAAAACAATATTAACTGGAAAGGCATGGCGTGCGCTTTGCCCAACGCTTCGGCCGTCCTTTGGCATGTGCAAGCAAATGGGTATACAGAGCATCCCACTCATTCACGATGCTGTCGAGATCAAAACGATTAAGGATATGACGACGTCCCCTCTCCCCCATGCGTTGCCGTTCCGTTGGAGAAAGCTCCATGACAAGGCGCATTGCTTGGGCTAAGGCAGTGGGATCTTTGGGCTGGACTAAATAGCCTACGCGCTCCTCGTCCAAAAGTTCTCGGGGACCACCGGAGTCAGTAGCTACAACGGGCAAGCCACAGGCCAGAGCTTCTACTAGTACCAGCGGGAACCCTTCCCACACTGATGACAGAACGAACGCGTCCGCAGCGTTCATTAGTGCGGGAATATCTTGCCGTCGCCCCAAAAAGCGAACGCGATCGTCCAGCCCTAAAGAATTGGCCAGTTCCTCAAGTTCATGGCGAAGGCGTCCCTCACCCACGATGATAAGCGTTGCTTCGTACGCACCCAGGAGAGCAAAAGCGCGTAAAAGGGTGTGGTGATCTTTTTGTGGTTCCAACCGGCCAACCGACAACCAAACAAACGTGTTCCCTACCCCCAGTTCTCGGCGAAGCTTTTCCCTGAGGGCTTGATCGGGTTGGAAAAAAGCCGTGTCGATCCCGTTATAAACGACCAATGCCTTATAAGGACTTACAGCTTTCACAGCCAAATATCGGGCTAAGCCCGCTCGGCTTACTTGTGTGGTCAGATCACATAAAGGATCCGTAAGACGATACGCCCACTCCCTCCAAGTCACTTCCTGAGGGCATTTCGCAGAAGAAGGTGCTTCATATGTGCTGTGCGCAGTGCAAACTAGCACGGGAACAGGAGCGAACGGCCGTACTAGGCGACAAAGAAGGTTGGCATGGAACATATGGGCATGAACGATGTGGGGCTTCAGACGACGGATCATCTTTATCAACCGCAACGCTCCAAAAGGAGCCCCTAAGCGCGAACGTATTCCTAGAAAAATGGCCGGGATCCTAGCATCATGGAGCTCTTTTGCGAGCACGCCAGGCGGTCGCAAGGAAAGCACCCACACGTCCCAACCTCGCCGCTGTAGACGTTTTGCGAGATGAACCACTTGGTTCTCCGCTCCTCCCAAATCCAATCCGGTGACCACCAAAATGAGCCGCTTCATTTCAGCCTTAAGACTTCAAGGTATTGGTCCACAACGCTTTCCAAGCCAAAGCGCTCACGCATTCGCTCCGGTGCCCCAGGCGGCGCAAAGGGTTCCTCGAGCGTTTCAAGAATTGCTTGTGCTAGGGCTTGTTCATCGCCAACGGGGACCAAGCGCCCCCACTTTCCCCCCTCTAGGATTTCGGCCGGTCCACTGGGACAATCCGTGGCCACCGCCGGCGTGCCAAGAGCGAGGGCTTCGATCAAAACGGTTGGCAACCCCTCCCATCTTGAGGAAAGCACGAAGACTGCGGCACGTTTCATAAATGGGAAAGGGTTTTCCACAAAACCCGGCAAAGATACGCTTTCTTTGAGCCCCAGTTCTTGTACCAAGCGCTCTAAGTTTGGGCGTTCTTCGCCCTCACCCAGGATCACGAGGCGGGCCGGGCGAGCACGCCTTGCGCGTGCGAAGGCCCGGATTAAGGTGGCAAAGTCCTTTTGCTTGCTCAGCCGCCCCACACCAAGGATCACGGGCAGAGAGCCAGGCGTGAACCAAGGATGGACCGGATCCTCCTCTGCCTGCCGAAAAAGTTCGGGAGTCACCACCGGGTTGTAAATGACCCTTACTTTTTCCCGGGGAAGCCTGCTTTGGGTCACCAGATCCTCAGCCACGCCGCGTGAAACCGCGACCACCGTATCTGCCCTAGAATAGAAAGAACGTGTCCACCATCGGACAGACCGGTCACGAAAAGAGCGGGCATGCCGGACTACTTGGCTGGTATTAAAGTGCACGCTTACCACTACCCGCGTTGGTACTCGGGCGATGGCTTTTGCCAAAATAGCGACCACGTTGGCATGATCCAAGGCAGCGAGGAGAGCCGGAGGATGTTCAGCTCGCAAATAGCGCACGAGACCCGGGAGGGCCCAGCGCATTCGCTTGGCTCCGAGGTCAATCACCCTAACCTGAGGAGGCACCTGCGGGACGAGCGGACCCTCAGCACGTTGGAGCACCATGTCCACTCCGATGCCCCGTTGTACAAACCCTCTGGCAAGGTGCAGCATGACCCGTTCCACGCCGCCGCCCAGAAGGCCATGGAAGAAAAACGCTACTTTCTTTTGCATCGCCTTCTCCTTGCGAGAATAACGCGGTCTCGCAAGTAGAGGCAAACCCCTACCGGGGCAGCCATTATCCATAACCACTTTAACTTTGCCGCTTGTGCCTGGCGGGGCAGAGAAACACCGGCATGAAAGGAGAAGCGCGTGTAGTTCGCATACTCGCGCAAACGTCGAGGCACGGGAATATCGGGGCGTTCCATTTCCGCGAATTCTTTGTAGTAGAGCATTGCTGCGCGCGGCGCTTTGGCACGCACCTCCAAGCTTTTGGCTGTCAAACCTTCAGGTTGATAGTCTTTGATCATCCAAATCTCGTTTACAAACTTTAACTTATAGTGGCAAGAGATGCGATTCCAAACGAGGGCTTCAGTCACAAATCGACCCAGGTCTTCCGGAAACGGAAACTGCCGAAGCACGTCAGTTCGCCATACTTCGCATTTGTCCCCCTTAACTTTGTATCGAACGCGAATCTCTATGGAGTCCGAATCCATGACGTCTTGAGGGAATCGTGTACCTACGAGCTCTCCTGAAGGGAAGGCGCAAAGCCCGGCTACACCCGCGTACTTTTGGCGTGCAGCTGCGGGTATTGAGTCCCACCAATGGAGCACCCGCTCCAGTGCCTGGGGCACAAGCCAGTCATCGGAGTCAAGGATCAGGGTGAGTTCCCCCCGCGCCAAAGTGACCCCACGATTTACAGCCACGTGCTTGCCGCTATTCTCTTGCCGAACGTATATGATAGGAAAAGGGCTTTTTTCTTCCCAACACCTCACCGCCTGCTGGGTGTCGTCGGTG